>NZ_JAKWJU010000002.1:2261875-2585000 GCF_022524345.1 Streptomyces marispadix
CTCCAGCTCACGGCCAAGGAGTTCGACCTGCTGCGGGTGCTGGTGCGGGACGCCGGGCGCGTCGTCACCCGCGACCAGCTCATGCGCGAGGTCTGGGACACCACGTGGTGGTCGTCGACGAAGACCCTGGACATGCACATCTCATGGCTCCGTAAGAAGCTCGGCGACGACGCCGCCAATCCGCGCTACATCGCCACCGTGCGGGGCGTCGGATTCCGCTTCGAGAAGAGCTGAGTACGACCGGCGTGGAGGGCTGCACGTGCGGCGCAGGCTGATTCTCTCGACGCTCGCCGTCGTGCTCGTCGTGGTCGCCGTGTTCGGGATCTCGCTGGTCCTCGTCGAGTCGCGCTCCATCGAGAACAGCGCCCGTGACGGCGTGAAGTCGGAGGCCGTGCAGCTCGTCTCCGTGGTGGAGAGCCGCATAGTCGCAGGCGAACAGGTCTCCCCCGCGACCATGGGCAACGCCGTCCCGCACAACCGGCACGTACGCATCGAGGTCCCCGGCAAGAAGACCATCACGCTGGGCGAGCGCCCCGAGGGCAAGGTCATAGAGGCGTCGCAGTCGGGAGCGCACGGGGAGCGCATCACCGTGCGGCAGGGATACAGCTCGGTGCAGGACGAACTGGGCCGCACGCTGCTGATCATCCTCGCCGTGGCGCTGCTGGCCGTCGCCGCCGCGGCCATCCTCGCCGTACGGCAGGCGCACCGCGTCGCGGCGCCGCTCACGGACCTCGCGGAGACCGCGGAACGCCTCGGCTCGGGCGACCCGCGCCCCCGGCACCGGCGCTACGGCGTGCCCGAACTGGACCGCGTGGCCGACGTGCTGGACGGCAGCGCCGACCGTATCGGCCGGATGCTGACCGCCGAGCGGCGCCTGGCCGCGGACGCCTCGCACCAGTTGCGTACGCCCCTCACCGCGCTGTCGATGCGGCTGGAGGAGATCATCGCCACCGCCGACACCGACGATCCGGAGGACCGTGCGACCGTCAAGGAGGAGGCGACGATCGCGCTTGCGCAGGTGGAGCGGCTCACGGACGTCGTGCAGCGGCTGCTGACCAACTCCCGTGATCCGCGCTCCGCTTCGGCCGTCGGCTTCGACCTCGACGAGGTGCTCAAGCAGCAGATGGAGGAGTGGAAGCCGGCGTATCGCAGCGCGGGGCGGGCGATCGTACGTTCCGGGAAGCCTGGCCTGAAGGCCGTGGGCACGCCGGGCGCGGTCGCCGGCGTACTGGCGACGCTGATCGAGAACTCCCTGATGCACGGCGCGGGACGGGTCGCGCTGCGTACCCGCGTCACCGGCAACCAGGTCGTGGTCGAGGTGACGGACGAGGGCCCCGGCGTCGACTCCGCGCTGGGCTCACGCGTCTTCGAACGGACCGTGAGCGGCCACAACTCCACCGGTCTCGGACTCGCCGTCGCCCGCGATCTCGCGGAGGCCGACGGCGGCCGGCTGGAGCTACTTCAGCATCACCCGCCGGTCTTCGCTCTCTTCCTCAGCCGGGAGACCGTTCCTGGAACGGGAGCGGGCGAGAACGCGGCCTGAGCCGGATACGAAGACCCAAGTGCGGTACGTCCAGAAGCGGAAGACGGTGCCGATGCCGAGGCCGACGACGTTCTTGGCGATGTTGTCGGCGAGCGGCGAGGTGTAGCCCATCCCGTAGTGGGAGACGGCGAGCACGGCGTTCTCGATGACGAGCGCGATGCCGCTGAAGAAGAAGAACCGCACGGTCTCGCGGTGCATGCGGCGCTTGTCGGTGTGCCGGTACGTCCAGTAGCGGTTGCCGAGGTAGTTGGTGACGATCGCGACGAGCTGGGAGATCACACCGGAGCGGATGGGCGCCAACTGGAGCGTGTGGATGCACAGGTTGAAGACGGCCACGTTGACCAGGAAGCCCACCGCGCCGACCGCTCCGAACTTCGCGACCTCGCGGACGAGACGTTCGAGCCGGCTGCGCAGACCTCTCAGCGTGCGCGCTGCGCTCCAGTCACCCATAGTGCCGCTGCCCCGTTCCGGTCGCCGTCGTCCGTCCCCCGCGCCACATGCTAACCAGCGCCGCTCCGCTGTCGCAGTGCAGCCGAGCCGGGCCCGTGGCGGGCGGGCCACCGGCGGCGCGTCGGCACGAAGGACACGAAGGTACGCCTCAGGGGGCCGCCGGGGCGGTCCTGCCGCGCACCGTGAGCCTCGATGCCGGTCGCTGCCCGCCGGTCACCCGCCGCGCACAGGGGTAGACGCCGTACGGATACGCTGAGGTTGTGACGTTCCCCGTAGTCGGCATGGTCGGTGGCGGCCAGCTAGCCCGCATGACTCACGAAGCGGGCATTCCGCTAGGCATCAGATTCAGGCTTCTCTCCGGCGCACCGCAGGACTCGGCGGCGCTGGTGGCGCACGACGTGGTGGTCGGCGACCACCGCGATCTGGGCACCCTGCGCGAATTCGCGCGGGGCTGCGACGTGATCACCTTCGATCACGAGCATGTGCCCACCGAGCATCTTCGGGCGCTGGAGGCGGACGGCGTCGCCGTACGGCCGGGCCCCGACGCGCTCGTGCACGCACAGGACAAGGGCGTGATGCGGGCGCGGCTCGACGGCATCGGGGTGCCCTGCCCGCGGCACCGCGTCGTGCGGGACCCCGCGGACACGGCGGCCTTCGCACAGGAGATCTCAAGCCCTGGCGGCGACGGTCCGGACGGCGGCACAGGCAGCGGAACCAGCGTCGCGGGCAGTGGCGAAGGCAGCGGCACCGCGGCCCAAGTCCCCGCGGACGGCGCCTTCCCCGTGCCCGTGGTGCTGAAGACCGTGCGCGGCGGCTACGACGGCAAGGGCGTCTGGGTCGTACGCAGCCGCGACGAGGCGGCGGAGCCCTTCAAGGCGGGGGTGCCCGTACTGGCCGAGGAGAAGGTCGACTTCGCACGCGAGCTCGCGGCCTGTGTGGTGCGCTCGCCGCACGGGCAGGCCGTCGCCTATCCCGTCGTCGAGTCCGTGCAGGTGGGCGGCGTCTGCGACACGGTGATCGCGCCCGCACCCGGCCTTCCCGGCGAAGAAGCCGTACGGGCACAGGAGTTGGCGCTGCGGATCGCCGACGAGCTCGGCGTCGTGGGGCACATGGCGGTGGAGCTGTTCGAGACGCACGACGGGCGCGTGCTGGTGAACGAGCTGGCGATGCGCCCGCACAACTCCGGCCACTGGACCCAGGACGGGGCGGTCACCTCGCAGTTCGCCAACCATCTGCGTGCCGTGCTGGACCTGCCGCTGGGCGATCCGCGCCCACGCGCCCGCTGGACCGTGATGGCGAACGTACTGGGCGGCGACTACCCGGACATGTACTCGGCGTACCGCCACTGCATGGCACGCGACCCGCGGTTGAAGATCCACATGTACGGCAAGGACGTGAAGCCCGGCCGTAAGGTCGGCCACGTCAACACCTACGGCGACGACTTGGACGACGTGCGCGAACGCGCCGCACACGCCGCCGGATACCTGCGAGGAACGATCACCGAATGACGAATGGAACCCCGCTCGTCGGCCTCGTCATGGGCTCCGACTCCGACTGGCCGGTCATGGAGGAAGCCGCGAAGGCGCTGGACGAGTTCGAGGTGGCGTACGAGGCCGACGTCGTCTCCGCGCACCGCATGCCGCGGGAGATGGTGGCCTATGGCGAGGAGGCCGCCGAGCGCGGACTGCGCGTCATCATCGCGGGCGCGGGCGGCGCCGCCCATCTGCCGGGCATGCTCGCGTCGGTGACGCCGCTGCCGGTCATCGGCGTGCCGGTGCCGCTGAAGTACCTCGACGGCATGGACTCGCTGCTGTCCATCGTGCAGATGCCCGCGGGCGTGCCCGTCGCCACGGTCTCGGTGGGCGGCGCCCGCAACGCCGGCCTGCTGGCCGTACGGATGCTCGCGGCGCAGGACCCCGAACTCCAGGAGCGCATGCGCAAGTTCCAGCAGGAGCTGAACGAGGAGGCCACCGAGAAGGGCCGTCGGCTGCGCAGCAAGGTCGAAGCGGGCAGGACCGGCTTCGGCTTCGGGGGAGCTGATGACGGCGGACTCCGCGGAGAGCCTGCTGGAGCGTGCGCGCGGACTCCTCGCCGAGCACCCCGTGCTGGACGGCCACAACGACCTGCCGTGGGCACTGCGTACACAGGTCTCCTACGACATCTCGCGGCGCGACGTCTCCCGCGACCAGTCGGCCCATCTGCACACCGACATTCCGCGGCTGCGGGCGGGCGGCGTGGGCGGGCAGTTCTGGTCGGTGTACGTGAGCTGTGAGCTGGCGGGGGACGCCGCGGTCAGCGCGTGCCTCGAACAGATCGACGTCGTACGGCAGTTGGCAGCCGCATACCCGGCCGATCTGCGGCTGGCCCTGACCGCGGGCGACATCGAGGCGGCGCGCTCCGAGGGCCGCATCGCCTCGCTGATGGGCGCCGAGGGCGGGCACTCGATCGCCAACTCCCTTGCCACGCTGCGTGCTCTGCACGAGCTGGGCGTGCGCTATATGACGCTCACGCACAACGACAACACCGACTGGGCGGACTCCGCGACCGACGAGCCGAGCCACGGCGGCCTCACCCGCTTCGGCGAGGAGGTCGTACGGGAGATGAACCGGTCCGGGATGCTCGTCGACCTCTCCCATGTCGCCGCCTCCACGATGCGGGACGCGCTGCGCGTGAGCGAGGCGCCCGTGATCTTCTCGCACTCCTCGTCACGCGCTGTCTGCGACCACCCGCGCAACATCCCCGACGACGTGCTGGAGGCGCTGCCGCGCAACGGCGGCGTGGCGATGGCCACCTTCGTTCCGAAGTTCGTGCTGCCGGAGGCCGTCGCTTGGACGAAGGCGGCCGACGACAACATGCGGGCGCACGGCCTCGATCCGCTGGACACGGGCGAGGAGGGGATGCGCGTGCTCCGCGCCTTCGAGGAGGAGCATCCGCGTCCGATCGCGGACGCGGGCACCGTCGCGGACCATCTGGACCATATGCGCGAGGTCGCGGGCATCGACCATCTCGGCATCGGAGGCGACTTCGACGGCACGGCGTTCCTGCCGGCGCAGTTGGAGGACGTCTCCGGCTATCCGAACCTCGTGGCCGAACTGCTGCGCCGCCGCTGGTCGGTTGAGGATCTGGCGAAGCTGACGTGGCGGAACGCGGTGCGTGTGCTGGGGGACGCGCAAGCGGTCTCGCGTGAACTACGCGGTCGGCGCGCGCCGTCGGTCGCGACGATCGGCGCGCTGGACGGCTAGGGCGCCTCTCGTCGCGAAGGCGCGCGGGGAGGGGCGTAGGGACGGATCGGCCGGGAGGCAGGGCGTCGGCCGTCAGCGCTCGGCCGCCGGTGAAGGCTCGGCGGCCGGTCAACGCTCAGCCGGGCGCGGCCAGTTCGGCCCAGACCGTCTTGCCCATGCCCTCGGGGTTGCGTACGACGCCCCAGTCCAGGCAGAGCCGCTGGACGATGAACATGCCGTGCCCGCCGGGGCGTCCGGCACGGTGGGGCGTACGCGGCGCGGGCGAGCCGCTCCCCTGGTCGACGATCTCCAGGCGCAGCACCTCGGAGCCGCTGCCTACGCGCAACTCCTCGGGCCCGTCCGCGTGCAGGCAGGCGTTCGTCACCAACTCCGAGACGACCAGCAGCACGTCCTCGGCGGCGGCACGCTGATCACCGGTGGCGGCAGGCAGCCAGCCCCAGTCCTGTAGCGCCTGGCGTACGAAGTCGCGGGCGCGGGGCACGGCACCGGCGACGCCGACCAGGCGCAGTCTGCGCACCTGCCGCATCGGCCGCCCCTCCCCGGCCTCTTCACTCGCCGACTTCCCGGGCTGCCGGGCCGTCGCAGGACCGGCCTCGTGCTCCGGGCCCGACGGTGCGGCGGGCGAAGCGGCAGCGGACGACGAGGGGCGGGAGGCGGCGGGGCCGGAGGATGAGGGACCGGACGAGGAGGGTGCGCTCCTGCCCGCGGGGCCGCCCTGACCGGCACGCCCCGAGTCGTCGGTCTGATCGGTGTGAGCCGTCCTGCCCTGCGCCCCGGAGTGCTCCGGTCCGCCCGGGGTGCCCGAGGCGGCAGTGCCCGATGCCGCGGAGGCCGACGAGGCGGCGGACGCGGCAGAGGTGGACGCAGCAGAGGTGGACGCAGCAGAGGCCGAGGCCGCGGACGACGCTCCCGGCCCACCCGTCATGGCTCCGCCCCCGGCGCTCCCGGCCCCGGAGGCGGCTGCCGCCGTCGCGGGGCCCTCGGGCTCCGGACCGCAGTCGCCCGCCGGAGACGGCCGGGTGGTGCTCATCAGCGGTTCACCTCACCGATCACCGATAGTGCCTCTCGTCGCCGCACGCCGTAGCAGCGGGCAGCTCGGGAGTGTTCTGACTCTCCATGTGGCTGACTCAGAGAATCTCCTGCCCTACGGGTCCGTGAGAACACCCACTGAATCGGACCTACTGATGTGACACGTGTAACTCGTGCGTTGCGTCTCGTACACACAAGCCGTAATCCGCATCACGCCTCCGCCACATCGGCGAGCGCCGCGTCGAGGTCGTCGTGGAGGGTGAACACGGCGCCCGCGCCCGTGATCTCGAAGACCCGGGCGACGACGGGCAGCATGCCCGCCAGATGGACGCCTCCTCCGGCGGCCTCGGCCTTGAGCCGCGCCCCGAGCAGGACGTTGAGCCCCGTTGAGTCGCAGAACTCCAGCCCCGCGCAGTCCACCACCAGGCGGCTGCCGCCGGCCGCGATCGCCTGCTCCAGCGCGTCGCTGAGCAGATCCGCGGTGTGGTGGTCCAGCTCACCCTCGGGCGTCACGACGGCACTGCCCCCCTGGTGCCGTACGTCGACCGTCAGCCGACCCCGGCTCGTGCTGCCGGGCATCCCGCGGTCCATGCACACCCCTCTTGATCGCAAAAGCGCCGTCTTCTTCTGCCCCCGTGAAACGACTCGAACCCTACGCCTTCACCGGCACTACCGGTAGACGAACAACCCACACATTGGCGCAAATTCGGACATTTAGCACTTGCCATGCCCGTACGCGAGCGGGTAGGCGTATAGGAATACAGAAACACGTCGGCATTGGAGGCGCCGCACCCTCGTAGTGCACGGCACGGCTTCGGCAGCCATATGCCGAGATGACGGAGGACACCACCATGTCACCCAGGCTCGATCAGGGGATACCGGACGCCCCCACCGACCCGGTCGTTCCGGAGCAGCTCGGCAGCGAGCAACTCATACCGGAACAACTCGGCGCGGAGCAGCCCGGCCTGGTCCAGGTGCCGGAACCCACGAGCCAGGAAACGGTCGAGGAGATCTTCGACCAGCTCCAGCTCCCGGAGATCCCACCGTACGACGAGGTGGGCCCTGTCGACGCGCGGGCCATGTCGAAGACCCTCTTCAAGCGGCTGGAGAAGCTGGAGGAGGGCACCCACGAGTTCGCCTACGTGCGCAACACGCTCGTCGAACTCAACCTGGCGCTGGTGAAGTTCGCCGCCTCCCGCTTCCGCTCCCGCAGCGAGCCGATGGAGGACATCGTCCAGGTCGGAACCATCGGCCTGATCAAGGCGATCGACCGCTTCGAGCTTGAACGTGGTGTGGAATTCCCGACGTTCGCGATGCCGACGATCGTCGGCGAGATCAAGCGCTTCTTCCGTGACACCTCCTGGTCGGTACGGGTTCCGCGCCGTCTTCAGGAGCTGCGCCTGGACCTGGCGAAGGCCGGCGACGAACTCGCCCAGAACCTCGACCGCGCACCGACGATGGAGGAACTGGCCGAGCGGCTCGACATCTCCGTCGAGGAGGTCGTCGAGGGCATGGCGGCGAGCAACGCCTACACCGCCAGTTCCCTCGACGCCCAGCCCGAGGAGGACGACACCGAGGGCGCGCTCGCGGACCGCATCGGCTACGAGGACAACGGGCTGGAGGGCATCGAGTACGTCGAGTCCCTCAAGCCGCTGATCGCCGAACTCCCCGCCCGCGACCGTACGATCCTGTCGCTGCGCTTCGTCGCCAACATGACGCAGAGCGAGATCGGCGAGGAACTCGGCATCTCCCAGATGCATGTCTCGCGGCTGCTGTCACGGACGCTGAACAGACTGCGCAAGGGTCTGATGATCGAGGAGTGAGGCGAGCCGCGTCACGCGGCGCCGCATCCAGGACTCCGCCTCGCAACTCCGACTCGTAAGCGGGCCACCCCGGTCGACACCGGGACGGCCCGCTTCGTAGTGCGGCCCGCATCGCCGTGCTGGGTGCTCACACCGCGAGCGGCGTCCCCCGGTGCCAGACGCGGGCGGTGAGCGGAACCCCCGGCCGGTAGGCCAGATGGACATGCGACGGGGCGTCAAGCAACGTCAGATCGGCGAGCGCCCCGGGGGTGAGGCGTCCTACGTCGGTGCGGCGCAGCGCGCGGGCGCCGCCCGCGGTGGCGGACCAGACGGCCTCGTCCGGCGTCATGCCCATCTCCCGTACGGCGACGGCCACGCAGAAGGCCATCGACGAGGTGAACGACGAGCCGGGGTTGCAGTCGGTGGAGAGTGCGACGGTGGCGCCCGCGTCCAGCAGGCGGCGGGCGTCCGGATAGACGGCCCTGGTGGAGAACTCGCAGCCGGGGAGCAGCGTGGCGACGGTGTCGTCCGCGGCGGCGAGTGCGTCGACGTCCGCGTCGCTGAGGTGTGTGCAGTGGTCGGCGGAGGCAGCACCGAGTTCGACGGCCAACTGGACGCCGGGGCCGTGCGAGAGCTGGTTGGCGTGGATGCGGGGCGTGAGGCCCTTCGCCTTGCCGGCGGTGAGGACGGCACGCGCCTGGTCGCCGTCGAACGCGCCCTTCTCGCAGAAGACGTCGATCCAACGGGCGTACGGGGCGCAGGCGTCCAGCATGGGCCCGGTGACGAGTGCCACGTAGCCGTCGGGGTCGTCGGCGTACTCGGGGGCCACGACGTGGGCGCCCATGTAGGTGACCTCGTCGGTGTGCTCGGCGGCGACGCGCAGCGCGCGGGACTCCTGCTCCGGGGAGAGGCCGTAACCGGACTTGGTCTCCATGGTCGTTGTGCCCTGGCGGCAGGCCTCGTCGAGGAAGTGCCGCAGATTGCGGGCGAGTTCGTCGTCGGTCGACTCGCGGGTCGCGGCGACGGTCGTACGGATGCCGCCCGCGGTGTAAGGGCGCCCGGACATGCGGGCGTTGAACTCGGCGGTGCGGTCACCGCCGAAGAGCAGATGCGAGTGGGAGTCGACGTAGCCGGGGAGCGCGGCCCGGCCCCCGGCGTCGTAACGGGCGTCGGCGGCGGGGGCGTCGGCGGCGGGGCCCACCCAGGCGATGTGTTCGCCGTCGAGCACGACGGCGGCGTTCTCGACGAGGCCGAGTGGGCTTCCGTCGCCGAGGGCGGGGTCGTTGGTCACCAGGGTGCGGATGTCAGTGACGACGGTGCTGGTCATGTGGGGCTTCCTCGCTCCTCGTCGGTATGGAGGGATCGGCGGCGCGGGCGTCCAGCGGCTCGGTGTCGGGTGTGCGTACGGGGGCCGGTCGGTCGCGCCGGCCGACTTCCGCCCGCGCCGGACGAGTCGGGGTCGTCGCCGTGCCTGGAGGCTCGCGGCCGGGGCCCGGTTCCCGCGGCTCAGTGCAGGGCACCGATCGCCTCGGCGAGAGCCGCGGGGACGTCCTGTACGTATGCGTGCCGCCCGTCGCGGACCACATGGCGTCCGCCCACGACGGTGTGGCGGATGTCGGCGGCGGTGGCCGAGAAGACCGCGGCCTCGGCGGCCATGCGCGGCGCGGGCCCCACGGTGCGTACCGAGTCGGTCGCCACCGTCGTGAAGTCGGCGAGCATGCCCGCCTCCAGGCGGCCCGCCTCGGGCCAGCCGAGTGTGCGGTGCCCGTCCTCCGTTGCGGCGCGCAGCAGTTGGGCCGCCGTCCAGTGGCCGCGGGTGCGGGTGCGCAGGCGCTCGTCGAGTTCCAGGGCCCGCGCCTCCTCCAGCAGGTCGACGACGGCGTGGCTGTCGCTGCCCAGGGACAGGGTGGCGCCCGCGCGTTCCAGCCGGGGGGCGGGGCCGATGCCGTCGGCCAGGTCGCGTTCGGTGGTGGGGCACATGCACACTCCGACGGAGGCGTCGCCGAGCAACTTGACGTCCTCGCCGGTGAGATGGGTGGCGTGGACGGCCGTCGTACGGCGGCCGAGGACGCCGTGGTCGGCGAGCAGCCGCGTCGGGGTGCAGCCGTGTGCTTCCTGGCAGGCGTCGTTCTCGGCGGTCTGCTCGGAGAGATGGACGTGCAGCGGCGCGGAGCGCTCCTCCGCCCACTGAGCCACCGGGCTCAACTCCCTTGCGGGGACGGCCCGTACGGAGTGGATCGCGGCACCGATACGTGCGTGCCCGTTCTCGTCGGCGCGCAGCGAGGACGCCCGTTCGGCCCAGGCCGCGGCCGTGCCGTCGGAGAAGCGCGACTGCTGGCGGCCGGGCGGCTCGCCCCGGCCGCCGCGTCCGAACCCGGAGGCCAGATACGCCGTGTCGAGCAGGGTGATGCGGATGCCCGCGTCGGCGGCGGCGGCGATGAGGGCGTGGCCCATGGCGTTGGGGTCGTCGTAGGGACGGCCCCCGGGCGCGTGGTGGAGGTAGTGGAACTCCCCGACGCAGGTGATGCCCGCCAGCGCCATCTCGGCGTACACGGCACGGCCCAGGTCGTAGGCGGAGTCGGGGGTGAGGCGGCTCGCGACCTGGTACATCATCTCGCGCCACGTCCAGAACGTGCCGGAGCCGACCTGGACGGTGCCGCGCAGCGCACGGTGGAAGGCGTGCGAATGGGCGTTGGCGAGGCCCGGGACGGTGAGCCCGCGCAGCGGTTCGGCGCCCTGGGGCGGGGCGCCGACTCCCGTGCGTACGGCGGTGATCCGGCCGTCGCCGCCGGTCTCGACGAGGACGTCCGGCTCGACCGTCCCGTTGAGCCAGGCCAGGGAGCACCAGTACGTGCGCGAAGGGGCGGGGGACGCCGCCGAACGGGACGTCTGGGACGGGGAAGCCGTGGAAGAGGGCTTCGCGGACGAGGGCTTCGCGGACGGCGGCGTCATCGGCAGGCCAGCCCTTCGAGCACGTCGGTCAGGGCCCGCACTCCGGCCACGCAGTCGTCCTCGCGGGCGTGTTCGGCGGGCGAGTGCGAGACACCGGTGGGGTTGCGCACGTACAGCATCGCGGTCGGCACGGTCCCGGAGAGGATGCCCGCGTCGTGTCCGGCGCCGGTGGGCAGCAGCGGCGCCCCGCCGAGCCGCCGGGCGATCCGGTCGCGCAGTCCGTGTGCGAACTCCACGACGGGCGTGCGGGATTCACGGGTGACGCGCACATGGACGCCGTCCGCCTGCCCGCGCCGGGTGGCGGCGCCCTCGATGGCGGCGACGGCCGCGGCGAGCGTCTCCTCGTCGGCGGCGCGGGAGTCGAGCCAGCCGCGCACGAGGGACGGCACGGCGTTGACGCCGTTGGGTTCGGCCGCGACCTTTCCGAACGTGGCGAGTGCGCCGGTGCGTCGTGCCTCCTCGCGGGCGGCGAGCACGGTGGCGGCGTAGGTGAGCATCGGGTCGCGGCGGTCCTCAAGGCGCGTGGTGCCCGCGTGGTTGGCCTCGCCGTGGAAGTCGAACCGCCAGCGCCCGTGCGGCCAGATCGCGGAGGCCACGCCGACGGGGCACCCCTGCGGGCCGCTGTCCACGCCCTGGGAGGCGAGCGCAGCCGGGTCGGCGAGGGCGCGTCCCTGCTCGATGTGGAGTTCGACGAACGCACCGATGCGGGCGAGGCGTTCGGGGTCGGGCCCGATGGCGTCGGGGTCGTGGCCTGCGCGCTCCATGGCCTGCGCCAGCGTGGTGCCGCCGGAGTCGCGCAGCTCGTGTGCCTGCTCACGGGTCAGTCCGCCCACGCTGAGCCGGGAGCCGACACAGGCGAGCCCGAAGCGGGCGCCCTCCTCGTCGGTGAAGTTGACGATGCCGAGGGGCGCGGTGAACTGCGCGCCACGCGCCCGTAGTTCGTCGAGCGCGGCGAACGCGGAGACCACGCCCAGCGGCCCGTCGAAGGCGCCGCCGTCGGGCACCGAGTCCAGATGGGAACCGGTGACGACGGCCTCCCCGGGCGCGATGTCGCCGACGGTGCGCGCACCGAGCCACGCCCACTGGTTGCCGTTGCGGTCCGTCTCGCAGGCGAGGCCACGAGCTTCGGCCTGCGTACGGAACCAGGCGCGGCAGTCGGCGTCCGCGCCCGTCCATGCGTAGCGGCGGTAGCCGCCGGTCGGGTCGTGACGGCCCACCGGGGCGAGGTCCCGCCACATCTCGTGGAACGAGGCGGGCTCGGCCGACGGGGCGCCGTTCGCGCCCGCGCGCCCGCTGCGCGCGCCGCTCACAGAATTCCCCGAGGCCCCCGAGGCCGCCGAGGCCGCCGCTTGCGCCGCGTCAGCGCTGCCCGAGCCCGAACTGCCCGCGCCCGCCGCCGGGTTCGCGGGCGCCGCCGGGTTCGCGGGCGCCGCCGGTTCCGCGTCCTCGGCGGTCATGCGCCCTCTCCGCCTTCCCGGCTCGCCGTGCCTTCTCCGGTCTCCCGCATCGGCACCCGTACGCCCCGCTCCGACGCGATCTCCTCGGCGCGCTCGTATCCCGCGTCCACATGCCGTACGACGCCCATGCCCGGGTCGTTCGTCAGCACCCGGCGCAGCTTCTCGCCCGCGAGCGGCGTGCCGTCGGCGACCGTGACCTGGCCGGCGTGCAGCGAGCGGCCCATGCCGACGCCGCCGCCGTGGTGGATGGAGACCCATGTCGCGCCGGAGGACGCGTTGACCATGGCGTTCAGCAGCGGCCAGTCGGCGATGGCGTCCGAGCCGTCGCGCATCGCCTCGGTCTCCCGGTACGGGGAGGCCACCGATCCGCAGTCCAGATGGTCGCGCCCGAGCACCACCGGAGCGCTCAACTCCCCGCTCGCCACCATGTCGTTGAAGCGTTCGCCCGCACGGTCGCGTTCACCGTAGCCGAGCCAGCAGATCCGGGCGGGCAGCCCCTGGTAGTGCACCCGTTCACCGGCGAGCCTGAGCCAGCGCGCCAGCGACTCGTTCTCCGGGAAGAGTTCGAGCAGAGCGCGGTCCGTGGCCGCGATGTCCTTCGGATCGCCGGAGAGGGCCGCCCAGCGGAAGGGGCCCTTGCCCTCGCAGAACAGCGGCCGGATGTACGCCGGTACGAAGCCGGGGAAGTCGAACGCGCGCTCATAGCCGTGGAGCCGGGCCTCGCCGCGGATGGAGTTGCCGTAGTCGAAGACCTCGGCTCCCGCGTCCATGAAGCCGACCATGGCCTCCACATGGCGGGCCATCGACTCGCGTGCCCGCAGAGTGAAGTCGGCGGGCTTGTCCGCCGCGTAGCGCGCCATGTCGTCGAAGTCGACGCCCGCCGGAAGGTACGACAGCGGGTCGTGGGCGCTGGTCTGGTCGGTCACGATGTCGACGGGGGCGCCACGCCGCAGCAGTTCGGGCACCACCTCGGCGGCGTTGCCCAGCACGCCGATCGAGAGCGGGCGCCGCTCGTCGCGGGCCTTCGCCGCCAACTCCAGTGCGTGGTCGAGCGAATGGGCACGTACGTCCAGATAGCCGTGGCCGATGCGGCGCTCGATGCGGGACGGATCGCACTCCACGCAGATCGCGACGCCGCCGTTCATCGTCACGGCGAGGGGCTGAGCGCCGCCCATGCCGCCGAGCCCGGCCGTCAGCGTGACGGTGCCGGCGAGGGTGCCGCCGAACCTCTTCGCGGCCACGGCGGCGAACGTCTCGTAAGTGCCCTGGAGAATGCCCTGCGTTCCGATGTAGATCCACGAACCGGCCGTCATCTGCCCGTACATGGTGAGCCCGAGGGCGTCCAGCCGCCGGAACTCCTCCCAATTCGCCCAGTCGCCGACGAGGTTGGAGTTGGCGATCAGCACGCGCGGCGCCCACTCGTGGGTGCGCATGACGCCGACGGGGCGGCCCGACTGCACCAGCATCGTCTCGTCGCCTTCGAGGGTGCGCAGGGTGCGGACCATGGCGTCGAACGACTCCCAGTCCCGCGCCGCCTTGCCGGTCCCTCCGTAGACGACGAGCTTGTCGGGGTGCTCGGCGACCTCCGGGTCGAGATTGTTCTGAAGCATCCGCAGGGCGGCTTCCTGGGGCCACCCACGGGCACTCGGTTCGCTGCCGCGTGGCGCCCTTACGGGTCGCGGTCCTGACATCTCCCGTGCCTCCCTGCCGTGTGCCTGTCCCGACTCCCCCGACGTCAATTATTCACACACTCTACGGTGTGAATAGAACTAGTCAATATCGCAAGTGGTCCACACCCCTGGCAGAGGCCGACGTGTTTGGCTTGACGTATGCACGACTTCAGCAGCACCGCAGACGACACCGGGAAACCCGGGGAGACCGGGAGCACAGGGGCGGCACGGGAGACCGCCGGGCCCGGGGCCCGGGGCGAGACCCTGGGCGCCCGGCGCGACCTCGCCGTACGTGCCGCCGTGGAGCAGGGCCTGGTCACAGGCGACGGGCAGCCGATCGCCGCGCTCCTCGACATACGGGCGATACGGGAGGCGGCGGCAGCGCTCCGCACGGCCTTCGAGGGCGTGGCCGCCCCCGGCCGTCCCGTTCTGCACACCTTCGCCGTCAAGGCCGCCTCACTGGTGCCCGTGCTGCGCCTGCTCGACGGCGAGGGCATCGGCTGCGAGGTCGCCAGCCCCGGTGAACTGGCCCTGGCCCGGGCGGCAGGCGTACCGGCCGCGCATACGGTGCTGGACTCCCCCGCGAAGACCGTCGGCGAGCTGCGCGAAGCCCTCGGTCTCGGCATCGCCCTCAACGCCGACAACCCGGAGGAACTCGCCCGCCTCGACGAGCTGATCACCCCCGGCGGGCCCGCGCCCTCACCGCTGGGCCTGCGTATCAACCCGCAGATCGGGGAGGGCTCCATCGGCGCGATGAGCACCGCGACCGCCACCTCGAAGTTCGGAGTGGCCCTCGGCGACCCCGGTGCGCGCGAGTGGGTCGTAAGGGCCTACCGGGAGCGCCCCTGGCTGACGCGGCTCCACTCCCACGTGGGGTCCCAGGGCATGCCGCTGAAGCTGATGGCACAGGGCGCGCTGGCCACCTACGAGCTGGCGGAGGAGATCAACTCCGCGGTGGGCAGGCGGCAGATCGACACCCTCGACCTGGGCGGCGGCCTCCCGGTCAACTTCGGCAGCGACGAGATCACCCCGACCTTCGAGGAGTACGCACGGCTGCTGGCGGACACGGTCCCCGGGCTCTTCGACGGCCGGTACGGCATCGTCACCGAGTTCGGGCGGTCGCTGCTGGCGAAGGCGGGCACGGTTCTCGCCCGCGTGGAGTACGCGAAGTCCGCGGGCGGGCGGCACATCGCCGTCACCCATGCGGGGGCGCAGATCGCGGTACGTACGGTCTTCACGCCGGAGGCCTGGCCGCTGCGGGTCGCGGCATACGACGCACAGGGAGCGCCCAAGGGCGGAGACACGGCACACGGCGCGGGCGGCGCGGGCGCGGTCGAGCAGGACGTCGCCGGGCCGTGCTGCTTCGCGGGGGATCTGGTCGCCCGCGGACGCCTGCTGCCGCGCCTGGAAGCGGGCGACTACGCGGCGCTGCTGGACACCGGCGCGTACTACTTCTCCAACCCGTTCGGCTACAACTCGCTTCCACGGCCGGGGATTTACGGCTTTACGGCCGGCGGGGACGGGGTGCGGTTCACGACCGTGCGCGAGCCCCAGTCGCTGGAGGAGATCGTCGCGGACTCGGGCGGAGCGCACCGGGACGCGCTGCGGGAGGCGCTGCGGGACGCGTGAGCCCAGGGAGGGTCTGGAACTCGGTCCCGAACTGCGGTCCCGGACTCCCTTTCACGGGGCGGCCGTTCGAGGTCCGGTCAGGCCGCTTGCACCACCTGCTTCTCGGCCAGCTCCGTCAGCAGACCGAGCGCGGCGGCGATGGCGGGATGGCCGTCGCTGCCCCGCCGTGTGACGCTGAGGAAGCGTCGCGAGGGTACGTACCGGCCGGTCAGCGGCGTACGTACCAGATTCAGATGCGGGGGCAGCGGGGCGAGGCGCGGCACCAGGGCGATGCCGAGCCCGTGGGCGACGAGCGTGGCGACCACGCTCCACTCTCCTCGCCTCGTGCGCGACCGACGGCGCGAATCCGGCGCTGCGGCACGCGGCCAGCACCAACTGCCGTGCGGAGCAGCCGACTCCGGGCATGCCGATGATCCAGGGCTCGGACGCGAGGTCCTCCAGCGCGGGCCCCGGCTCGCGGACCTCGTGACCGGCGGTGGTGATCAGGTCGAACGGGTCGTCCAGCAGGGGCCGCTGGTCGAAGCGGCCGTCGTCGAGGGGCGGATTGTCCGTCATCGCCTCCACGACGGCCAGATCCGTCTCACCTGAGAACAGCAGGTCGAAGCAGTCGAGAGGCTCGGCCTCCCGCACCTTCACCGTCAGCGCGCTCCACTGCTGCTGAAGCCGTACGGCGAGGGGCACGAGCAGGGCCGACGCGGCCGTCGGGAAACCGGCGACGCGAAGCACTCCGCTCGGCTCCCCCACGGCCGTGGCGTGCAGCTCGGCCTCGGCGCGCTGCCACAGCTCCTCCATGGAGTCGGCGTGCCTGAGCAGCGCCTGCGCGGCCTCCGTCAGGCGCACCCGCCGCCCCTGGGGTTTCAGCAGCGTCACGCCCAACTCGCGGCCGAGCTGCCGTACTTGCTGTGAGACGGCCGAGGGCGTCAGATGCACGGCCCCGGCCGCCGCCGTCACCGTGCCGTACTGCTCTATGGCGCGGAGCACGGTGAGGCGTCGCAGATCAATCATGTAGCCGTTGTACACGATTCGGTGAAGAAATCGAACCTGGACCTGAACGATCGCTCCCGGCAGGCTTTCGGTAAGGGGACCTCACCGGCCCCCGCCGACTCACCGACCAGTCGGCCCGCCGAACTCACCGAGCGATGCGCCGGTGCGACGCGGACGAGAGACAACGAGTGGAGGAGCACCAGTGTCCGACTGCCCGCACTGCGGATGGCCCGACAGCCGTCCTGTCCAGGATCTGTCCCAACACCCCACCGAGGAAGGCGTATTGAGCTGGACGCGCTGTGTCTGCGGCTCCGTGCAGGCCAGGCTCCTCACCGCCGGTACGGTCAGGATCGTGGCCCGGGGGCAGCCCGCGCCCACGCACACCGGGGACAGGGAGCCGGAGGCCGCACGGGACGCCGCACGGCACCCCGCAGGCTGAACGGCCCCGGAGGCAACGCCGTTCGGCCATGGCGATTCGACGGCGGGGAAGGGCCCGGTCAGGCGCCGCCCCAGACCTCCTCCGCCGTCTCGACTATCAGCCGCAGCTTCGCCAACTGGTCGTCGATCGTGAGGTTGTTGCCCTCCAGCGTCGAGGAGAAGCCGCACTGGGGCGACAGGCAGAGCTGGTCGCCGTCGACGTAGCGGGACGCCTCCTCGATGCGGCGCTTCAGCGCGTCCTTGCTCTCCAACTCCGGACGCTTGCTGGTGACCAGACCCAGCACGACCTGCTTGCCCTTCGGCACAAAGCGCAGCGGCTCGAAGCCCCCGGAGCGCTCGTCGTCGTACTCCAGGAAGAAGCCGTCGACGTCGAGCGAGCCGAAGAGGGCCTCGGCGACGAAGTCGTAGCCGCCCGAAGCCACCCACGACGAGGCGAAGTTGCCCCGGCACATGTGCGTGGTGACGCGAAGGTCGCCGGGGCGCCCGGCGAGAGCGCGGTTGATGTTGGCGATGTACGTCTCGTGCTGGTGCTCGGGGTCGCCGCCGATCTCCGCTACGTGGCGGCGCTGTTCGGGGTCGTTGAGGTAGGCGAGGCTGGTGTCGTCGAGCTGGAGGTAGCGGCAGCCCAACTCGTAGACGCCGCGCACCTGTGCCGCGTACGCGTCGGTGAGGTCCGTCCAGAAGGACTCCATGTCCGGGTAGACGGACTCGTCGATCGAGGCGCGTCCGCCCCGGTAGTGGACCATGCTGGGCGAGGGGATGGTCAGCTTCGGGGTGGTTCCCTCCGCGACGGTGTCACGGAGGAAGGCGAAGGCGTCGGCGAAGATCGTGCCGTCCAGGCGCACCCGTTCGTCAACGTGGGCCGACGGCGGCGCCCACTCGATGTCGCCGTCCGCGTTGTGGAACTTCACCCGCAGATTGCCGTCCTGGACCTTGTTGATCCCGCCGAGCGAGTAGATGAAGTCCATGTGCCAGGACTGCCTGCGGAATTCGCCGTCCGTCGCGCTCCGCAGGCCGGCCTCCCGCTGCATGGCGACGACTTCGCGTACGGCCTCGTCCTCGGCGGCGCGCAGTTCGGAGGCGTCGATGCGCCCCGCGCCGTACTCCTCGCGAGCGTGCTTGAGCGCGGCCGGGCGCAGCAGGCTGCCCACGTGGTCGGCGCGGAAGGGCGGCAGCGTCCGCGGACCGCCGGCCGCCTCGCCGGAGGGCGTCGTCGGCGTCGTCGGCTCTGACGTCATGGGTGGTCCCTTCGTCCGGTGAGGGGCTCACACTGCTCCGGAGTGGTCCATTCCTCAACCATGTGTTCCGGTGTCCGGAAGCCAGGGCGGACGAACGTACGGAAATCAACGCAGTCTGGATCGGTACGCCGATGGGAAACTACGGCCCATGCCGGATTCTGAAGCTGCCCCTGACGCAAAGGGCCCCGAGCCCACCGCCCCCTCCGAAGGGCCCCCTCTCGTCCGCGCCATCGGACCCAGACTGCTGATCCTCTTCATCGTCGGCGACATCCTCGGCACCGGCATCTACGCCACCACCGGCAAGGTCGCCGGCAAGGTCGGCGGCGCGCTGTGGCTGCCGTTCGTGATCGGCTTCGCGGTCGCGCTGCTGACGGCGGCGTCCTACGCGGAACTGGTGGGCAAGTACCCGAGGGCGGCCGGTGCCGCGCTCTACACCCAGCGGGCGTTCAGGCTGCCGTTCCTGACCTTCATCGTGGCGTTCATGGTCATGTGCTCGGGGCTGTCGTCGGCGAGCGCGGCGGCACGTGCCTT
Source organism: Streptomyces marispadix (assembly GCF_022524345.1). NCBI lineage: Bacteria > Bacillati > Actinomycetota > Actinomycetes > Kitasatosporales > Streptomycetaceae > Streptomyces > Streptomyces marispadix. Next base: position 2,280,841 of record NZ_JAKWJU010000002.1, read on the forward strand.
CGCGGGCGACTATCTGGGCGAGCTCGTGGACGTACCCCCGACGCTCATCGCGATCCTCTTCGTGCTCGCCCTGGCGGCGCTCAATCTGCGCGGCGTCTCGGAGTCGGTGAAGACGAACGTCGTGCTCACCCTCGTAGAGCTGGCCGGACTGCTGATCATCATCGCCATCGGCGTCTTCGCGGTCTTCTCGGGCGAGGGCGACCCGGGCCGCCTGGGCGACGTCCATACCTCCGACGGCACCGGATACGCGCTCCTCACCGGCGTGATGGGGGCGACCGCACTGGGGTTCTTCGCATTCGTCGGCTTCGAGGACTCCATCAACATGGCCGAGGAGACCGTCGACCCCACCCGCAACTTCCCCCGCGCTCTGTTCATCGGCGTCACCGTCACCGGGACCGTCTACGTGCTGGTCGCGCTCGTCTCCTCGCTGCTCGTCGACTTCCGGGTACTGGAGAAGTCCAGCGGTCCGCTGCTGGAGGTCGTCAAGGCGGGCGGGGTCAGCTTCCCGCCCGAACTCTTCGCCGTCATCGCGCTGTTCGCGGTCAGCAACTCCGCGCTGATCAACATCATGATGGCGTCGCGCCTGTGCTACGGCATGGCCAACGAGGGCATCCTGCCCGCCGTGATGGGCCGTGTGCTGCCGCATCGGCGCACCCCGGTCGTGGGCATCGTCTTCGTCTCCCTGCTGGCCGTCGCCCTGGTCTCCACCGGCGAGATCGAGGGCCTGGGCGATACGACGTCCTTCCTTCTGCTGTGCGTCTTCGCCGTCGTCAACATCGCGGTCCTGGTGCTGCGCAAGGACCGCGTGGAGCACCGCCACTTCCGTACGCCGACCGCCCTGCCCGTCGTCGGCACGGTCGCCACGGCCCTGCTGGCGAGCCCGCTGGCCGACCGTGCGGCGGACGTATACGTACGGGCCGGGCTGCTGGTGGCGCTGGGCGTGGTGCTGTGGGCCGTGAACAGGGCCTTCCTGGGAATCACCGCACGCCGCCGATGAGTTCGCCCCGTCCACGCGGTCGGTACGAGTGACGGTAGACCGTGGGCGACGGGACGCCCGGGTGTCCGGGGCGGCCGGAGGGCTGCCACGGCGGCGTGCGCGGAAGGGCAGGCGGGCGGGCGATGGACGACGGTACGCCGGAGACGGGCACCGCGCTGCTGGAGCGGGCGCTCGGCTATGCGCTCTGCGCCGTACGGCCCGTGACGGCGCCGACGCTCGACCGGCCGACGCCGTGCGGGAGTTGGGACCTCGGGGCGCTGCTGTGGCACGCCTGCGACTCGCTGGCCGCGCTGTACGAGGGGTTCGAGGACGGGTACGTGGCACCGGCCGAGCGGGAGCCGAGGCCCGAGCCGGAGCCGGTACGGGACATGGGCCGGGAGCCTGTGCCGGGGACTGAACCGGAGTCGCAGCACAGCCTCGGGCGGGGGCGGACCGTCCGGGACGACGACCCGGCGGCGGTCTTCCGCGCACGGGCGTCGCGGCTGCTGGGCGCGTGGACCGCGGCAGAGGGCGGCGGACGCCTCGTCGCCATCGGCGATCTGCCGCTGACGGCGGCGGCCCTCGCCGGTGCGGGAGCACTGGAGATCGCCGTGCACGGCTGGGACGTCGCACAGGCCACCGGCCTGCCCCGGCCGGTACCGGCTTCGCTGGCGACCGTGCTGATGCGCACGGCACGGCAGTTGGTGCCCAGGCCCTCGGCCCGTCATCCGCTCTTCGGTCCGCCGCTCACGGTCCCGGCGGAGGCCGACCCCAGCGACCGTCTCGTCGCCTTCCTGGGCCGCGATCCGTACTGGGCATGGCGCAATCGGGCCCCCGGGTGCGGGAGTTCGGGACGTCCACGCTGACGACCTCCCGCACACCTCCCGCACGCCGCCGTGACGCCCCACAGCAAGCGGCCCGACGAACCACGCCACCCCGACAGTTGGCGCCCGCCCCCGTCGACACCTCACGCGGCGGACGCGGTTGCGCCGCTACTCCAGGAACAGCCCGCGCTCCGCCGCCCGAGCGTCGAACTCCTCCAGCCTCGACTGCGCCTCCGGCAGCCCGTCGCACATGGCCTCCAGCAGCACCCGCCCCAGCAGCATCGGCGCGCACGCGGTGTCGAAGACGAGCCCCGTGCCGACGGCCGCGGGAAGCAGCAGGTCCTCGGGATGTGCGACCGGCGCGAAGGCGCTGTCGGCGACGGTGACGATCCGCAGGCCCGCGCCCCGCGCGTGTCCGAGCGCTTCCGCGACCTCCTTGGGGTGGCGGGGCAGCGCGAAGCACAGCAGCACGTCCGCACCGGCACGTACACAGCCGTCGATACGGTCGGCCAGCATGCTGCCGCCCTCGTCCAGCAGCCGTACGCCGGGGTGGACCTTGGCGGCGAAGTAGGCGAAGCCCCGTGCCTGAGCGGAGGCGGCACGCAGCCCCAGCACGGGCAGTACGGGACTGGCCGCGAGCAGGCGTCCCGCGCGCTCCACGGGAGCCGGGTCCGCGAGCAGCGCCGCCAGGTGCCGCAGATTGTCGATCTCGGCGTGCACCGCCTGCTGATAGGCGTTGTACGGATCGGGCTCGGTGTCCCGCTCGCCGGACGCGCTCCCCGCCTCGGGCGCTGATTCCCGCAGGTGCCGGCGGAGCGCCGGATAGCCGTCGAAGCCGAGGGCCACGGCGAAGCGGGTCACGGACGGCTGGCTGACACCTGCCAGTTCGGCCAGTTCGACGCTGGAGAGGAACGGCGCGTCCCCGGCCTGCCGCACCATGCAGTGCGCGATGCGGCGCTGGGTGGGCGTGAGCCTGTGCCCCTCGAAGAGCTTCAGCAGCCGCGCGCTCGCGCTGCTCATCCCGTCCTCCCGCTGTCGCGCCGTCGCATGGTCAAAGGCCGTACCGCCGTACCGCCGTACCGGTGTGGAGCCGTCCCGCTGTCACCGCCGCCGCGGCCGAGGGTCCATGTGCTCGCGGTGGTGAGCCCCTGCCCCTGTGTACCGGCCGCGCGCCCCGCCCGTGCCGCACACCGGAGTTTCACAACGGGACCCTTGACAATCTATTCACCACAGAACGACTGTGCATGACTATATGCAGTCGGGCAAGGGAGCACGAATGCCCACCTCCCTCGTAGAGCGCCGCTCGATCGACGTCGTACCGGACGACGAGCGGCACGGCAGCGCCTTCAGCCAGTTCACGCTGTGGCTGGGCGCCAACCTTCAGATCACCGCCGTGATCACCGGCGCCCTCGCGGTCGTCTTCGGGGCGGGCGCGTTCTGGGCCGTGATCGGACTGGCCCTCGGCAATGTGCTGGGCGGAGCCGTGATGGCGCTCCACTCCGCGCAGGGGCCGCGGCTCGGCCTGCCCCAAATGATCTCCTCCCGGGCTCAGTTCGGGGTACGCGGCGCGATCGTGCCGCTGGCCCTTGTCATCGTGATGTACGTCGGCTTCTTCGCGAGCGGCAGCGTCCTCGCCGGTCAGGCCGTCGGCGAACTCACCAGGCTCGGCGAGACACCCGGCATCGTCCTCTTCGCGCTGGCCACCGGTGTCGCCGCCGCCGTCGGCTACCGCCTCATCCACACCCTCGGCCGCCTCGCTTCGCTGATCTGCGCGCTCGCCTTCGTCTATCTCGGCGCCCGCCTGATGGAACGAGCCGACCTCGGCGCGCTGCTCGCCGACCGCGCCTTCGAACTCCCCGTGTTCCTGCTGGCGGTCGCGCTGGCCGCCTCCTGGCAGCTCGCCTACGGGCCCTACGTGGCGGACTACTCGCGCTATCTGCCGCGTTCGACGTCCGCCCGCGCCACGTTCTGGTGGACCCTCGCCGGCACGGGGCTGGGCTCGCAGTGGTCGATGACCTTCGGCGCACTGGCGGCCGCCGCCGCGGGCGGGCGCTTCACCGGCCACGAGGTGGAGTACATCGTCGGCCTGGGCGGAGCCGGACTCCTGGCGTCCGCCCTGTACTTCGTCATCGCGCTCGGCAAGCTGACCATCAACGTGCTGAACACATACGGCGGTTTCATGTCGCTGGTCACCAGCGTCAGCGGATTCCGCGGTCAGGCCGTGCTCTCGCAGCGCGCCCGTGCCGCCTACATCGGCGGGATCATGGTGGCGGGCACGGCGCTCGCGCTCCTCGGCAAGGACAGCTTCCTCACCTCGTTCAAGGACTTCCTGCTGTTCCTGCTGACGGCGTTCACGCCCTGGTCAGCGATCAATCTCGTCGACTACTACCTGATCGCCAAGGAGCGCTACGACCTGCCCGCGTTCAGCGATCCGGGCGGGCGCTACGGCGCCTGGCGGTGGCGTGCCCTGACCGTGTACGGCATCGGGCTGCTCGCCCAATTCCCCTTCCTGGCGACCCACTTCTACACCGGGCCGTTCGTCGGGCCGCTGGGCGGCGCCGACGTCTCCTGGATCGTCGGGCTGGCCATGCCCGCGGCCGCGTACTGGATGCTCGCCCGGCACGACACCTCCCACATCCCGGACCGTACGATCCTGGGCACCGAACCTGCCGCGAGCAGCGGGGGTGGGGCCCGGCCGCACGCCGATACGGGGGCTAGCACCACTGCCGGGAGCGGCCCGCACGCGTAACGTCCCCGCACATGGACGCCCGCGACCCCGAGCTGACGCGAGAACTGAACGCGACGCTCCAGACCCGCAGAGAACTCGGCCAGGAGTACGACGAGGAGCTGATCTCCTCGTTCCTGGAGAAGTTCGACAAGCGTCTGGAGACGGTCGTGGACAACCGGCTGCGCCGGCAGGCGGCCGAGCAGCAGATGGCCGTCGCCCGCGGCGCGCGGCCCTCCTCGGGCGGGGCCTCGCCCTCGTATCCGGAAGGCATGGGCCCCCGGCTGCTGGCGGTGGCCTCGCTGGTGCTCGCCGTGCCGCTGTCGGCCATCGCCGCCGTCAACACGGGCCTGCCGGGGCTGCTGGTGTGCTGGGCGGGCATCGTCGGCGTCAACGCCGTGCAGGCGAACGGATTCCGGCTCCCCTTCGGACGGGAGCGGGACGGCAGCCGCAAGACGAGCGACTGGGACTAGGCGAGCCACGCGAGGGGCCGGAGACGGCGGGGGCCGCCGCACCCCGGCGCCGTCGCCGGGGCGGGACGAACGGCGGCCCCCGCCTGGATACACGCCGGCGTCAGTACCGGTCGCGTCCTGGCGTACACGGACCCGGGAGCCGCACCGGAGTTCCACGACGCCTGCGCACTCCACTGTGCGGGACGAGTGTCAACTGCGCGTTTCGCGGCCGTGACACTCTCCCACCGAGCCGGCTCGACCCATCACCCCGTCGCCCCATCGCCTCGATGTGTCACGCCACTTCGAGGCGCGCCCTCACTTCGATCGGGCACTCACTTCTTCGTGCCGCTCGCCAGATACGCCAGCAGATCCTGCCTGCTGAGCACGCCCACCGGCTTGCCCTCCGCCAACACCACTGCCGCGTCGGCCCGTTCGAGCACCGGCATCAGGTCGCCGACGGACTCGCCCGAGCCGACGTGCGGCAGCGGGGCGCTCATGTGCTTCTCCAGCAGGTCGCCCAGCGAGGCCCGCTGCGCGAACAGCGCGTCCAGCAGCTCCCGTTCGACGACGGACCCCACGACCTCGGCGGCCATCACGTCCGGATGCCCCGCACCCGGCTTGACCACCGGCATCTGCGAGACGCCGTACTCACGCAGCACCTCGATGGCCTCGCCGACCGTCTCCTCGGGATGCATGTGCACGAGGGAGGGGATGGGGCCCTCCTTGTGCCGCAGTACGTCTCCCACCCGTACCGCCGTGGCCTCGCCCTCCTCCAGGAAGCCGTAGTCGTTCATCCACTCGTCGTTGAAGATCTTGCTGAGATAGCCGCGGCCGCCGTCCGGCAGCAGCACGACCACCACGTCGTCAGGGCCCAGCCCGCGTGCGACCTCCAGCGCGCCCACCACGGCCATACCGCAGGAGCCGCCCACCAGCAGGCCCTCCTCCTTCGCCAGACGCCGCGTCATCTGGAAGGAGTCCTTGTCGGAGACGGGAACGATCTCGTCCGCCACGCCGCGGTCGTAGGCCTCCGGCCAGAAGTCCTCGCCGACGCCCTCCACCAGATACGGACGGCCGGAACCGCCGCTGTAGACCGAACCCTCGGGGTCCGCGCCGACGATGCGCACGCGCCCGTCGCTGACTTCCTTGAGGTAACGGCCGGTTCCGGAGATGGTGCCGCCGGTGCCGATGCCCGCGACGAAGTGCGTGATCCGCCCGTCGGTCTGCCGCCACAGCTCCGGCCCGGTCGTCTCGTAGTGCGAGCGCGGGTTGTTGGGGTTGCTGTACTGGTCGGGCTTCCATGAGCCGGGGGTCTCGCGCACGAGCCGGTCCGAGACGTTGTAGTACGAGTCGGGGTGCTCGGGGTCGACGGCCGTGGGGCAGACCACGACCTCCGCGCCGTAGGCGCGCAGCACATTGATCTTGTCCGTCGAGACCTTGTCGGGACACACGAACAGGCAGCGATAGCCCTTCTGCTGGGCGACGATGGCAAGCCCGACGCCGGTGTTGCCGGAGGTGGGCTCGACGATGGTGCCGCCCGGGCGGAGTTCGCCGGACGCCTCCGCCGCCTCGATCATCCGCAGCGCGATCCGGTCCTTTACGGAACCGCCGGGGTTGAAGTATTCGACCTTCGCGAGCACCGTGGCACGGATACCCTCCGTAACACTGTTGAGCTTGATCAGCGGGGTATCGCCGACAAGGTCGATCATGGACTCGTGATACTGCAACGTGGTCTCCGCGCGTCCGTGGGCAGCGTCGTTGCATGCCCTTACCGTCACGATATTGCGCAACACGCGCACACCGGAGGCCCGTTGCGAAGGTTGCAGAGCGGTCCCCACGGGGCAACACAGTGTTAAGGGCGCTCGGCCCGCACGTCACAGGACGCGCACCGAGCGCTCACACCGACTACCCAACCAGAGTGCCCTTTCATGCACTCGGCCCGGTGTCGTCCCAGGTGACACACGCGTCACCGTGGCCGCGGCAGACTCACGAAGCACCAGCAGGAGGCGGACCAGAAACATGCCGATGTCGAAGGCGGCGAGCGCAAGAGTGGCACGGCGGATCGCGACCGCGGCCGCATACGGCGGCGGCGGCCTCAGCCTGCTCGGCGGCGCCGCGGTCGGACTGCTGTTCACCGAGGCCCAGCTCGCCAAGCGCAGGATCGGCGGCTCGGACGACGAACCGCCCAAGGCCGACGGCGTCTACGGCGCCGCCTTCGCAGGACAGCACCGGGGACGCCCCGTAAGGCTCGGATTCCTCGGCGACTCCACCGCGGCGGGGCAAGGCGTCCAACTGCCCCGCCAGACACCGGGAGCGCTGCTCGCCTCGGCGCTCGCCGCCGTCGCCGAACGTCCCGTGGAACTGCGCAACGTGGCGCTGCCCGGCGCCCAGTCCGACGACTTGGAGCGCCAGGTCACGCTGCTGCTGAGCGAGCACGACCTCGACCTCGCGCCCGACGTCTGCATCATCATGATCGGCGCCAACGACGTGACCCACCGGATGCCCCCGTCCCGTGCGGTGCGACTGCTGTCCGACGCGGTGGCGCGGCTGCGTACCGCGGGATGCGAGGTCGTCGTCGGCACCTGCCCCGACCTGGGCTCCATCGAGCCGGTGGGGCAGCCGCTGCGGTGGGTCGCACGCCGGCTGAGCCGGCAGCTCGCCGCCGCGCAGACCATCGCGGTCGTCGAGGAGGGCGCCCGTACGGTCTCGCTCGGCGACCTGCTCGGGCCCGAGTTCGCGGCGCACCCGCGGGAGCTGTTCGGACCGGACAACTACCACCCCTCGGCGGAGGGTTACGCGACGGCCGCCATGGCGATACTGCCGACGCTGTGCGCCTCGCTCGGGCTGTGGCCCACGGAGGACGAACGGCCCGACGCGGCACGGCGCGAGAGCATCCTGCCGGTGGCGCGGGCGGCGGCCGAGGCCGTCACAGAGGGCGGCACGGAGGTCGCGGGAGTGCGCGGGCCGTGGGCGCTGCTCAAGCACCGCCGCAGGCGGCGGCTCCCTCCGGCGGAGGAGATCGAGGCGACGCCGGAACAGGCCCTGTAGCGGAACGGGCCTCGCGGCAGAGCGAGCCCCACGGCAACGGACCCTGCTCGACGGGCCCCGCCGCAACGGGCCCTGAACGCGGGCCAGTCGGCGGCCCGTGTGCCGGCACCCCCCGGTATCCGCGCTTCCCGGCCTACGGTGGACAGTGGGCCCGGCGCACGGGCCCGGGTACGGCACCCGTACCACTTGGAAAGCAAGCGCTTAGAAAAGAGTCCCGAGTCACACCGTGCAAGCCGTGACCCCCGGACTACGGGCAGGTAGCTTCCCGGAGGAACCCGGAAGACCCGCCTCCCGCAAGGGAATCGGTCCCTCCCGGCGAATTCCGGGTTCCGTCAGGACCCCTGGCCCCGCCAGGGCCCCGGTTCAGCCCGAGCCCGTCGACCCTCTGGAGCCGTGATGCCCGAAGCAGTGATCGTCTCTGCCGCCCGCTCGCCCATCGGACGCGCCTTCAAGGGGTCGCTGAAGGACGTACGTCCCGACGACCTGACCGCGCACATCGTGAAGGCCGCCCTCGACAAGGTGCCGGAACTCGACCCCGCGCAGATCGATGACCTGATGCTGGGCTGCGGCCTGCCGGGCGGCGAGCAGGGGCACAACCTCGGCCGCGTCGTGGCCGTACAGCTCGGCATGGACCACCTTCCGGGCTGCACGATCACCCGCTACTGCTCCTCGTCGCTCCAGACGACCCGCATGGCGATGCACGCCATCAAGGCGGGCGAGGGAGACGTCTTCATCTCGGCGGGCGTCGAGACCGTCTCCCGTTCCGTCAACGGGAGTTCGGACGGCATGCCCGGCACGCACAACCCCCTCTTCGCCGACGCCGAGGCCCGTACCGCCGAGCGCGCCGAGAAGGGCGGCTCGGGCTGGGAGGACCCGCGCGAGAGCGGGCAGGTGCCCGACGTCTACATCGCGATGGGGCAGACCGCGGAGAACCTGGCCCGCCTCAAGGGCGTCACGCGCAGGGACATGGACGAGTTCGGCGTACGGTCCCAGAACCTCGCGGAGAAGGCCATCGCGGACGGCTTCTGGGAGCGGGAGATCACGCCCGTGACGACGCCTGACGGCGACACCGTGGCCAAGGACGACGGGCCGCGTGCGGGCGTGACCCTCGAAGGCGTCGAGGGCCTCAAGCCAGTCTTCCGCCCCGACGGACTCGTCACCGCCGGAAACTGCTGTCCGCTCAACGACGGCGCCGCCGCGCTGGTGGTCATGTCCGACACCAAGGCACGGGAGTTGGGCCTCACGCCGCTGGCCCGGATCGTCTCCACCGGCGTCTCCGGCCTCTCCCCCGAGATCATGGGCTACGGGCCCGTCGAGGCGAGCAAGCAGGCGCTCGCCCGTGCGGGAATGACTATCGGCGACATCGATCTCGTCGAGATCAACGAGGCGTTCGCCGCCCAGGTCATCCCCTCCTACCGCGACCTCGGCATCGATCTGGACAAGCTGAACGTCAACGGCGGCGCCATCGCCGTCGGGCACCCCTTCGGCATGACGGGCGCACGGATCACCACGACACTGCTCAACTCCCTGAAGTGGCACGACAAGCAGTTCGCCCTGGAGACCATGTGCGTCGGCGGCGGCCAGGGCATGGCCATGGTGCTGGAGCGCCTGAGCTGACGGGCGCGGGGATGTGATTTATCCCCCTGGACCGGTGTGTTCCCCCAGCTCACGGGCGCTGTGGCGACGTAGATGACAGTTCACCTCTGTCCTATTCACGGAGTTTGGGACTACGGTCGACTTTCCCTCGGGCTTCTGCCTCGCGCTTTCGCCGGGCGGGGGCCCGGCGGAGGTCTCCTCCGGGGCTGCCCCCGGGGAGGTCCCATCAGCGTTCGGGGGGAACGAACGGAACCAGGAGTACGTCTGTGAGCGCCATATCTCTGCTGCTGCTCGCGACCTCGGTGGCCTCCGCCGCGGTCGCCGGCGCGGCCCTGCACTCGGCGCGCGACCTGCGCCGGCGGCTCGACGAGTGCGCGCGTAACGCCGGTGCCAAGGTCCCGCACGCTCGTTCCGCAGAGGAGATCCACAGCATCGTCGTCGAGGCGATCGCGGAGGAGCGGGAGCGGGAGCTGGCCGAGGCCCGTGCCGTGTGGAGGGCGCAGGAGTCGGGCGCGGCAGGCGCCGACGACGACGCGACGCTCGCCGGACGCGGCACGGAGTACGAGATCGTCCCCGTACTGGACGCACTGCTGCGGGGCCGCGTCGACGAGGACGTCCTGCGCGGGCTTCGCGAGCTCCGGGACCGTGACATGCCGGGGCCGGGCATCTTCGTGCCGCGGCAGTCGGGCCCCGATCTGGAGCCCATGGACCACGGGGACAACCTCACGGACCACGAGGGCCTCACGGAGCACGGCGGCCTCACGGAGCACGGCGGCTTCACCGACCCCGGAGGTCCCGGAGGCCCCCGCGACCACGGCGGCCTCACGGACCACGGCGGCCCGGTGGATCACGGTGTGGACCACGGCGTACCGGGCGACGGCGGCCAGGACCATCAGCACCCCGGGATCGCGGCGGCCCGCCGCCGTCACCCCTCGGAGCCGGACTTCACGCTCCGCGGCGAACCCGCCGTCCCGGCGCAGACTCCGCTGCGCGCGAAGGACCACGAGGGCCGTGAGCAGACCGTGGGGCGCCTGGAGAAGCTGGCGGAGGCCCGTACACCGCTGTCTGACGTACGGCAGGGCCCGCTGGGCACGCTCGACGTCTACCTCTTCCAGGACGGTACGACCGTGTGCCTCTCGCCCGGCCACCGTGAGACGGCGGAGGCCCTGCGCGAGGCGCTGCGCGAGGGCGATGTGCCGGTGCTGATGGGCGGCTCCAGCGTCTCCGGCGCGTACGCCCTGACGTTCTCATACGGCGAGGGCCGCACCGCCTATCTCCTCGCGGACCGCGTCATCGCCTCCCGCTAGGTCGCCGCTGCCCGCAGGGGCTTCGGTGCCCGGCAGGTCATCGCTTGCCGGTCGCGGCGGCGGCGATTCGCGCGGTGCCGAGGTGAACGAGCCCGACGGCGTCGGTGAGTTCATGATCGGCATCAAGTTCGACGACGATTTCCGCCAGATCGTGTGCGGCCACGAGAAGCTGGTCCCCGACCGCGAAAACACCCACGTCCGGAAGCTCCAGCGGGTCTCGTCCGGGGAACTCCAGACGCTGTGCCCGCACCGCCAACTCCCGGGCCAGCGCCAGCCCTTCAGCGGCTGCACCCCTGCGCAGAGCGCTCTCCGGGAGGGTCCGCAGACGGTCCGCGGCGGGCTGCACCGCGGTGATCAGAGAGGCCGTATCGAGCACCTCGCAAGGGTATGCGCCCCCGACACACTGTTGCCAACGTCCGCGCGCTCAGGCACCTTGGCGGGAAGGACTCCATAAGGCAGCGTCCGGAGGCGCCGATGTCCCAGATCTTCTCCGAAGAGACCCACCGGAACATGCTCACCCGCATCCCTCATTGCACCGGCCGAGAAGTATCCGACTGGCTGCGGACCGTCGACGAAGGCCCTTCCCTCTTCCGCTTCGAGGAGAAGGTGAGCTGGCTGCGTGGCGAGCACAACCTCGCCTACGGCCACGCGAAAGCGATCATCCACGAGTACGACCTGCGGCGCGCAGCGCGCCACCTGTAGTAAGCCCCTCTAGGACCTTACTGAGACTTCCTGTTCCACTTCCGGATACTTCCGGTGCGTGCATACGAAGGGCCCGGAGGACGGTGAACGTCCTCCGGGCCCTTCGTCGTGCGGTCCTGCGCTCAAGTCAGCGCGCAGACCGGCGACTTCAGTCGTTGCCTTGCAGAATCGCGATCAGCCGCAGGAACTCCAGGTAGATCCACACCAGCGTCAGGGTCAGCCCGAACGCCGCCAGCCAGGACTCCTCGCGCGGAGCGCCGTAGGAGATGCCGTCCTCGACCTGCTTGAAGTCGAGCGCCAGGAACAGCGCACCGATCAGAATGCCGACGATCCCGAAGAGGATGCCCATCCCGCCGCTGCGGAAGCCGAGTCCGTCACCGCCGCCGAAGACGGCGAACAGCAGGTTCACCATCATCAGCAGCACGAAGCCGATGGCCGCCGCCATCGCGAAGCGGTAGAAGCGGCGGGTGACCCGGATGATGCGGGTCTTGTACATCACGAGCACCGCGGCGAAGACCGCCATGGTGCCCAGCACGGCCTGCATGGCGGCGCCGTCGGCGATGTAGCTGTCGACGAAGTTGCTGATGGCGCCGAGGAAGAGACCTTCCAGGGCCGCGTACGCGAGGATCAGCGCGGGCACGGCCTTGCGCTTGAAGGACTGGACGAGCGCCAGCACCATCGCGACGAGACCGGCGCCGATGGCGAGCGGCAGGGCCAGGTCCGTGATCCAGGCCACGGCCGCCATGACGACGACGAGACCGACCGTCATGCCGGTACGTGCGACGACGTCGTCCATCGTCATCACGCCGGTCTGCGGCGGGGCGGCGGGCGGGGCGCCGTAGGGCTGGCCGACCGCCTGCGGCTGCTGCTGGGCGTAAGGGTTGTTCGCGTAAGGGCTGTTCGCGTAAGGGTTCCCGGCCTGCGGCTGCTGGCCGGCGTCGAAACCGGCATAGCCGCCTGAGCGGCTGAACCCCCGTCGCGAGAAGACCGGGTTGCTGCTCCTCATCTCACTCCTCCATGGCCGCACGGCACGGCACTAGCCTTCAGAGTAATGCGTTAGCAAAACCAGCACGCTACTCCGAAGTCAAGAACGAAGAAAAGCGGCTGCTGGTTCCGTCTTGGTTCCGTTCTTGTACCGCTGCGGCCCGCCATCGACACTGCCCTTACGGGCCCGGACGGGCGGGCCTCGGGGAGACGGGCCGCCCGCGTCAGCCGAAGGTGTGCGTGCCGGGTGCGGTGAGCAGGGCCAGCAGTGCGACGCCCGCGACCGTCCAGGCCACGTAGTCCCCGATGTGCCCGGACTGCAACCTGGCCGGGAGGCGCAGCAGCCGTTCGGTGCCTTCCGAAGGCGTGCGCCGCCGCAGGCCCAGCAGTGCGGCGCCTACGCCGAGCGCCGTCGACAGCAGACCCAGCAGTACGCCGACGGCGGTCCAGTGCGCGGGGGGACCGGGTGCCGGGCGCGGGTTCACGCCGTCCAGCACGACCGACTCGTAACCCTCGTGCGAGGCGAAGAACTGCGCCGCGTCGGCCGTGGCCGTGGCCCACTGCGGGACGATCCCCGCGGCCAGGGCGGCAGCGAGCAGCACGGCGGGCACCGCGAGCATCGTGACGGGGATGCGGCGCAACCGGCCGCCGGTCTCGGGTGGTTCGTCGCCACGGGTGCCGACGTCGCCGGTGCTGTCGGCGTCGGTGGCGAAGTCCTCCGTGCGGTCGCTGCGGTCGCTGCGTTGGCCGGTGTGGTCCGCGCTCCCCGCGGCCCCCGTCCGCCGCCGCACCTCCTCCGGGCGCGTTCCCACTCCGGCGAAGACCCGCAGCCCTGCACGCAGCACCGCGCCGCCGGTCACCGCGGAGGCCAGTACGAACACCGCGGTCAGCCAGTGGCCAGTGTGGCCCGCGGCCTCCTCGGCGACCGCCTTGCCCAGCGACGTGCCGAACGGCGGCATCCCGCACACCGCGAGCCCGCCGAGGACGAACAGGCCGCCGGTGAGGGGGAGTTCGCGTGCCTTCCCGTGCAACTCCCGCTCGTCGACGGAGGCGTAGCGGTCGAGCAGGATGCCCGTGCAGGCGAACAGCGCCGCCTTGACGCAGCCGTGCGCCAGTACGTACAGCGACGTGCCCGCGGTGCCCTCGGCGGTCAGCAGCCCGGCGCCGATCAGGAACAGCCCGATGTGCGCGACCGTCGAGAACGCCAGCAGCCGTTTGAGGTGCCGCTGCCGCCAGCTCATCGCCGCGCCGAGCAGCGCGGTCACCACGCCGACGGCGACGAGGGCGCGGCCGACGGCCTCCTGCGGCAGTCCGCCGGGTCCGGCGAACACCGTCCAGTACAGGCGGGCGACACCGAAGACGCCCAGCTCGACCATGACGCCGGACAGCAGCATCGACACCGGTGTCGGGGCGACGGCGTGCGCGTCCGGCAGCCAGAAGTGGAACGGCACGGCCGCGGCCTTCACCAGCAGCCCGGCGGCGACCAGTACGAACGCCGCGAGAACCAGCGCGTCGGGGTGCTGCCCGTCGAGCCGGCGCCCGGTCTGTGCGAAGCCCAGCTCGCCGGTGCGTGCGTACAGCAGCGCGATGCCCAGCAACATGGCGTAGCCGCCGAGGGAGTTGACGATGCCGAAGGCCAACGCGCCCTGCACCGGCCGCCGTTCCTCCACGCGGAAGCCGGTGAGCGCGTATGCGACGACGCCCATCAGCTCGAAGAACACGAACGAGTTGAAGAGATCGCCCGTCAGGCAGAAGCCGCACATGCCCGCCTGGAAGATCAGCATCAGCGCGGGGAACGAGCCGCTTCCGCGCCGGGGCGGCTCCTCGAAGTAGCGCCAGGAATACAGGAGTACGGCGACGACGAGCAGCGATGCGAAGGCCGCCAGCCCCAGCGACAGCGGGTCGCCCGCGAGTACGATCCCGACGCCCTGGCCGCCCGGTCCCGGACGCCATCCGCCCAGCCACTCGACGACGTAGGGGTCGCCGTGCGCACCGCCGAGCAGCGCCGCACCGGCGAGCACCGCGGACACCGCGGCGAAGGCGACGCTCACGCTGTCCGAGGCGACGCGGGGCAGCCGTCTGCCGCCCGCCGCGAGCACGGCGGCACCCAGCAGCGGCACCACGACGACGAGCGGCAGCAGCCGCGCCACGTTCACCCGTGCATCACCCCTGGACCACGCTCGTCCGCCCCCACCCGTCAGCCCTTCAGCGCCGAGAGCTGGTCGGGGTCGACGGTGCCGTGCCGCTTGTGCAACTGGATGACGAGGGCCAGCAGCAGCGCCGTCACGGTGGCGCCCACGACGACGTCCGTGAGGGTCAGCGCCTGTACGACGGGGTCGACGACGCGGGCGTCCTTCGGCACGTCCGCGTAGACGGGCGCGGTGCCGCCGTCCCGGTAGCCGACGGCGAGCAGCAGTACGTATGTGGAGGACTGGGTGACGGAGAGGCAGCCGACGGTGTGGATGAGATCGCGGCTGACGACGATTCCGTAGACGCCGATCAGGAAGAGCCAGCCCGCGACGAGGTAGGGCAGCAGGGTCATCCGGCGTCACCGCCGCTCCCGTCGGGCGTGCCGCCGGATGCCGGGGCGTGCGACGGCTCCTCGATCTCCACCGCCTGGTCGAGGAACGTCGCCAGCAGCACGACCACTCCGCAGGCCACCTCCATGCCGACGGCCGCGTTGAGCACGACGACGGTGCCCGCCGAGGTCAGCGTGCCGAACGTCCCCCAGGGCAGGACGTTGGCGAGGAAGGCCGACCCGGCCAGCACCGTCGCGACGCCGGTCACCACGTAGGCGGCCTCGCCGGTCGCGTCCCCGATCTCGTACAGCGACAGCGGCCGTACACGCTCCAACGCCCCGTAATCGGCGGCCACATAGAGCAGATGAAGTGCCGTGGCCACGACGACGCCGCCCTGGAATCCGCCGCCGGGCGTGATCTGCCCGTGCGCGACGACGTAGAGGCCGGTGAGGAGCGCTACGGGCAGCATCGCCACTCCGAGGCGGCGGATCGCGCCCGAGACCCGGGCCCGGCGCGGCGGCCGGCGGCGCTCCCCCGCGATCTGACGCAGCAGCACCACGGCACCGAGCACGGCGGAGAAGAGGATCGTCTCCTCGCCGAGGGTGTCGAGGGCGCGCTGGTCGAAGTTGACGGCGGCGACGGCGTTCGCGGTGCGGTGCGCGAAGGCCGCACGTACGGCACGGTCGCCGTAGGGGTGGAAGTCGCCGCCGAAGGGCGGCAGTCGGACGAAGGCCGCGACGAAGAGCAGCGCGACGGCGGCTGCCGCCACGAGGAAGAGCACGAACCTGGCCCGCCGGGTCACCGCCGCTCCTCCCCGCCGCCGGCGTCCCGGTCGCCGGCGTCCCGGTCGCCGCGGGTGCCCTGGTCATCGGAGGCTCCCGTGGTCTCTGAGGCCGTGGAGTCGCCTGTTCCGCGCCGAACCTTCCGTACCGTCAGCACGATCATCAGCGGCGTCAGCGCCGAGCCGACGGCGAGCTGCGACAGGCTCACGTCCGGCGCCTGTACGAGGGCGAAGAGCAGCGCGAGCGTCAGTCCCAGGAAGGAGAGCACGAGCGCCTGACGCAACGGCTCATGGTTGAGCACGGCTGCCGTGGCCGTGACGGCGACGAGTACGAGGGCCACGGCGATCAGCACATCGGTCACCCGGAGCCGCCCCCTCCGCCTCGCCGGGCGCCGATGCCGTGCCCGGCGCCGGACTCGTCCTGCGCATCGGACCTCCGCGTCGTGCCGGGCCCGTACGTTCCATCGCACTCGTACGGTCCGCCGGACTCGCCGGACTCACCGGACTCACCGGGCTCCGCTCCCGGCCCGGGCTGAGGCTCGGGCTCCGGCTCCCCCGACTCGGCGCTGGTCTGCGAACCCCCGCCCGTCACCAGTGCCCCGGCCAGCAGCAGGCCGCCGATCACCAGCACCTTGACGGCCTGACGCCCCGGGCCCGCGGTCACGCACAGCGGTACGACGGACGCCGGTACGCCCACGAGGGCCGTCCATCGCACGACGCGGGCGGGCCGCAGTCCGCCGAGGAACCGCGCGTACACGAGCGTGCCGGCGGGCGCGAGGACGGCGAGCACCAGTGCCAGGTCGAGGAAGTCGGGACGGCGGAAGCCCTGGGCGGAGAGCAACAGCGCGATGGCGACGAGGAGTTGGGCGAGGTTCAGGGCGACGAGCCGCCGGGCGGGCGCGCCGGTCGCGACGTACCACAGCACCGGCGCCAGACACAGCGAAGGCAGCGCGGCGGCGATGAGCCAGCCCTCGGACGTGCTCACTCCGTGCCCACCTCCCGCCGGGCGGCGAGCCGTGCCGCACGTGCGCCGACGGCGGCGGGGACGGCAGCCACGGCGCCGACGGCGGCCTCGACGGCGTCCACGGTCGAGATCAGCATCAGCCACAGCCCCGTCAGCGCGACCCACCACGCGACCACTTCCGGCAGCGCCCTGAGACCCTTCGCACCCCGCCGAACCGCGAACACCCCGGCCTCACCTCGCCTTCTGGGCGAGTGGGTACCACGCGCCGGGTCACGCACACCTGCACCGGCTCATGGCGGACGGGGGCCGGGCGGGACCGCGGGGCCTGAGCGGCGCGGGTACGGGGACTGACAGCGCGCGGGGCGCTTCGCATGTTCCGGGCGTGGATGTCCGGGAGTTCGGCCAACGGGCGCAACTTCGTCTGCGGCACGCGGCGCCGCCGTACGATGCACGCGTGACCGGCAGCCGACCGTACGGAGTTCGCGCGTGCGCCCCGCGGGGGCGCGGCACGGTGCTGCCGTCGCTGCCGTTGCTCGTCATGGCGCTGCTTTACGGGCTGCTGGCGATGCACGGCCTGGGCGGGGCTCCCACGGCGGACACCCACGCCCGCGGGTCACACGGTCCCGGACCGACCCACTCGGTGCGCTCAGCGCACGCGGCCGCTTCGGAAGACGCGGCCCCCTCGGCGGACCCGGCACATAAGGCAGCCTCCGCGCACACCGGCAACGCCGCCCCGTCCGCCTTCTCCGCCCCGTCCGCCTTCTCCGCTCCGTCCGGCTCCGGGCATTCCGCGATGCGTTCGGCGGCGAGCGACGTGCACACGGATACGGCTCGCCACGCCCCGCACGGCTTCCGGATGCTGCCGGAGCATCAGCACGCCGACGAGTGCGAGTGCGGCGGCGCGGACGGCCATCCGGCACACGCCGACGCGATCTGTGCGGCGAGCGGGGTCAGCGGAGCGCCCGCCATGGACGCCGTCGCGGCCGTCACGGCGGTCGGCCCGCGGCCGGTCACCGGCCTGGAAGGGCGCTGCCCTGACGCGGACGGCGAGCGTGCGCCGCCGTCGCTGCACCGGCTTCAACTCCTGCGCATATAGGGGCGCCTCACGGCATCGGCCACCGGCCGCCGCCGTTTCCGGCGCACCCACCGAGCACGGCTCTTCCATCACATCCGGCACAGAGCACGGCTCTTCCATACGCAGAGACTCAAGACGCAGGAGCACTACGCATGACCACACACCGCATTTCCCTTCACCGTGCCGCCGTAGCGGCGGCGGCCACGGCGGTCGCCGCACTGGCGCTCACCGCCTGCGGCGGCAACGAGCAGTCCGCGGGCGGCGAACAGCACGGCGGCGGCCACGGCGGCACGAGCCACGACAACGGCGGCAAGGCCGCGAAGGAGGCCGGCCGCGCCGACGTCTCCTTCGCGCAGGGCATGATCCCGCACCACCGCCAGGCCCTGGAGATGTCCCGGCTGGCCTCTTCCCGAGCGGAGTCGGCGGAGGTGAAGTCGCTCGCCGGGAAGATCGAAAAGGCACAGAAGCCGGAGATCGACAAGCTCTCGGGATGGCTGAAGTCCTGGGGCGAGAAGGTCCCGGCGGCAGGCGAGGGCTCTGAGCACTCCGCGCACGGCGGCCACTCCATGCCCGGCATGATGACGCCTCAGGACATGGAGAAGCTGAAGAAGATGTCCGGCAAGGAGTTCGACCGCGAGTTCCTGAAGATGATGACGGCACATC
The DNA here is from genome assembly GCF_022524345.1 of Streptomyces marispadix. Classification (NCBI taxonomy): domain Bacteria; kingdom Bacillati; phylum Actinomycetota; class Actinomycetes; order Kitasatosporales; family Streptomycetaceae; genus Streptomyces; species Streptomyces marispadix. The sequence continues at coordinate 2,299,454 of NZ_JAKWJU010000002.1, forward strand.
ACGAGGGCGCCGTGGAGATGGCCCGTACCGAGGAGTGGGACGGTACGTACAAGCCCGCCAAGGCGATGGCCCGTGAGATCCGCAGCTCACAGACCGGCGAGATCAAGGAGATGCGCGGGCTTCTGAAGAAGTAGGCCCGCCGCTCCGTTCCGGGGACCGCTCTCCGGACCGGCCGCCCTCGGCGTCCCATGCGTCGGCACCGCCGTCACCCGACGGACCGGTGCCTACGGACGGGCGCCGGGGGCGGACTTCGCCGACGCCGTACCGCTGCCGGGCCGTGGAGGCCGACGGCGCCACCCGTAGCCCTGCCCCTGCGAAGACAGCGGCCCAGCGGGCACCCTTCCGGGCCGACGGGGTACCCGCCTCCGCCGTAGGCAGCGAGGAGCGGAGGAGCGTCAGTGCCCGGAGGCAGATCGTCCGGAGGGCCGGACCGGGAACCGATGCCGGAACGGGAGCCGGGGCCGCGACGGGATTCCGGCCCCGGCTCCCGCACCCCCGCCGCCGAAGGCCCGGTCGCCGCCGAAGGCCCTGTCACCGAAGAAGGCCCTGTCACCGAAGAAGGCCCTGCCCCCGCCGAGGAGGACCCCGGCTTCGGCGCCCGCAGCTGGAAGGCCCTCGCCGTCTGCCTCGTCGCGGGCTTCATGACGCTGCTGGACGTCTCGATCGTCAACGTCGCACTGCCGTCCGTACGGGAGGGACTGCACACGACGGAGTCCGAACTCCAGTGGGTGATCTCCGGTTACGCGCTCTCCTTCGGCCTGTTCCTCGTCCCTGCCGGGCGGCTGGGCGACGCCCGTGGCCGCCGCCGGGTCTTCATGGCGGGACTCGCGCTGTTCACACTGGCCTCCGCCGGATGCGGCGCGGCCCGCAGCAGTACGTGGCTGGTGGTCGCCAGGCTGGTGCAGGGCCTGGGCGGCGCGCTGATCGCACCGCAGGTCTCGGCCCTGATCCAGCAGATGTTCTCCGGGCGGGAACGCGGCAGGGCCTTCGGCATGTTCGGCACCGTCGTCGGAGTCTCCACGGCCGTGGGCCCGCTGCTGGGCGGGGTGATCATCCAGGCCGCCGGTGCGAGCGAAGGCTGGCGCTGGGTCTTCTACGTCAACCTCCCCATCGGCGTCGTCTGTCTGCTGCTCGCCCGGCGGCTGCTGCCGGACACGCCCTCGGCAGGTACCCGGCAGCGGCCCCAGAGCCTCGACCCGGTGGGCGTCCTGCTGCTGGGCGCGGCCGTGCTGGCGGTGCTGCTGCCCTTCGTCCAGTCCCGCCAGTGGCCCGGTGACGGCAAGTGGCTGCTGCTGGCCGGGGCGGCGGTGCTGCTGCTGTGCTTCGTGCGGTGGGAGGCGCGGTGCTCCCGATGCGACACGGAGCCGCTGGTGGCGCTCTCCCTCTTCCGTATCCGCTCGTACTGGACGGGCTGCCTGCTGATCGTCTTCCACTTCGCGGGCTTCACCTCGATCTTCTTCATCACCACGCTCTACCTCCAGAGCGGGCTGCGCTACAGCGCCCTGGAGGCGGGGCTGGCGATCACGCCCTTCGCGCTGGGGTCCGGGATGGCGGCGCAGTACGGCGGGCGGGCCGTGGACCGGTACGGGCGCAGTCTCGTGGCCAGCGGGCTGGCGATGACGGCCGTGGGTCTCGCGGGCACCGCGTTCACGGCTCATCAGGTCGACGGGCGGGCCACGGGCTGGTATCTGATGGTGCCGCTGCTGCTCGCGGGCCTGGGCAGCGGGCTCGTCATCTCACCGAACCAGACGCTGACGCTCTCCCGGGTGCCGGTGGAGCGAGGCGGCAGCGCGGCGGGCGTGCTTCAGACGGGGCAGCGCATCGGGGCGGCGGTCGGCATCGCGGGCGTGGGCTCGCTCTTCTTCACACGCCTCAACTCCGGGGCGGGACACGGCCGTCCGGGGCTGGAGGACTGGCGGTCGGCGTATCAGCACGGGCTGGCGCTGTCCGTCGTCTTCGTACTGATCGCGCTGGCGGCCGCTTTGGCCGACGTATGGACGGACCGCAAGAACACGGCCCAGGAGCCGTCCGCGTCACGGCGGTGACCCCCATGGCCGCCGCCTGAGACGGAGCCCCTACCGCGGCGGTGGTCCGCTGTCGTCCAGCGCCGCCTCCTGGCCCGGCCCGGGAGCCCCCGTCGGCATCGCGGGATGCCGTCCGAGGATGAAGACCCCGCCGACGGCGGCGCTCAGCCCCGCGATCTGGCCCAGGATCGCCGGCGGCGTCAACCGCACGGTGTCCCCGAGGAATCCGATGCCGCACACGATCCCCGCCAGCGGCTCGGCCGCCGTCAGCGCGGGCAGCGACTGCCGCAGGGCTCCCGCCTCGAAGGCGCTCTGCACCAGTACGAGCCCCACGACGGCCGAGGCGACGATGACGTACGGCTGCCAACTGGTGGCGAGCCCGACGACGCCGGAGTCGTCGAGGATGGTGCTGGCCTCCCTCGTCAGGGCGTCCTGGAGTCCGTAGAGCACGCCGGCCGCGGCAGCGAGCAGCGGCGGCTCCTCCACCAGCCGCATGTGCCGCGCGATCACGACGAGCACCAGCGCCACCGCCACCACGGACCCCAGCACCAGCCAGTGGCGTAGCGCACCGATGGTGTCGGAGTCGGTGCCCTCGGGGGCACCGGCGAACATGAACAACGCGACGCCGCCGCTGAGCAGCACCACCCCGGCCCAGCCGCCGCGCCCCAGTCGCTGCCCGCTGATGTAGCGGGCCAGCGCCATGGCGAAGAGCAGATTGGTGGCGAGCAGGGGCTCGACGCGTGACACGTCGCCCTGGGCCAGGGCCAGCGCGCTGAGGATCTGCCCGATCACCATGAAGCCGATGCCGCACAGCCATCGCGGCACCTTCATCAGGTCGAGCAGCAGCCGGAACGACAGGATGTCGGCGAGCGGGGCCCGCGCTGCGGCCTCCTGCTGGAGTACGAACCCGAGGCCCAGAAAACAGGCCCCGACCAGGCCGTACACATAGACCATGATCGGCATGCCACTCCACGGCGCTTGAGCGGGCCCCGCGGTGCGCTGCGGGCCGTCCGCATCCGGGGGATGTGTCTGACGGACATCAGCATCTCCCATATGTGCCGGTACGGGACCGCTGGGAAGCCGCGACACAGGCGATGACAACGGAGCGGACCAAGGCCGGTTCCGCCCCGTTGCCGCGGACGCCCCGGACGCAGGCCCGGGACGTACGGACGGCAGGAGTCACCGGCCGCACATACCCGGGCGGGGGCAGGGCGGCGCACATGGGACGCCGCTCACGGACCGCCGCCCAAGAGGCCCAATTCCCGCCAGACGGACGCCCGATGGCCGGATCGGTCCCCCTGTGAGGCGCCGTCGGCCCCGGTTCTGCAACAGGCCCACCGAGGAGGTGAGCGCTGCATAGCGTTGAACCATGAGTCTGACGACCGAGGGAGAGGCGCCGGGGCCGGTGCGTTTCTATCTGGCCTGCGACGACATCGGCTGCCCGGCTCGCGCCGTGTTCGATCTCGTGATCCACGAACCGCCGCCGCCCATCGAGGACGATCTCTTCGGGCACATGCTGCACAGCAGCAGCCTCGCGGCCCCGTATCTGGAGGAGCAGGGCTGGACGTACACGCAGGGCGTCGGCTACTGGTGCCCCACCTGTTCCACGCCGCGGTCCCAGCGCCGTACTCCGCCGAAGCCGGGGCGTCGGCACATCGCACGCCGTCAGCGCAGGGACCCCCGGGGACCGCAGTGAGCCGCCGAGAGCAGCGAACCGGTACTCCGTGACCGTCGGGCCTTACGCGGACGAGCGGTCACCGCCGACCCGCACACAGTCACGCTCCGTGCCGAACTCCCGGCCCCCGCCGCCACGCTCCGCAGCCTCCCCTGAGCCGAACGCCCCGCATAGGCACGCATCCACGCGCCCCCTCTGCCGACTCGTGCGCCCGCGAATTCCAGCCGTTTCCGGCCGCCGCTCCGCTGGGCGCCCTCACCGCGAAGCCCGCCTTGGTCCAGTCGCGACCACGCTTATGCACCGGTTTCATCACAGGTGGGCACCTCTGCCTGCTGCGGTTGTATCTGCTCCCGTATGGATCGACCCTGGAAGAAACGTATGCGGGCTGGATTGGTGCCATGAATGCGTGGAGCGAGGCCGAGACCATCGACTTCCGTGGGCCATTCGACGTCACGAGTGCCGCCACGGTGCTGCTCGACAGCGAGAGCGTGGTCATCGGGTGGAGCGAAGCCGCCGGAGAGCTCTTCGGCTATGAACCGCGCGAGATTCTGGGCCGGCCGCTCGAGACGCTGATAGTGGGGCGCGCGTCCCGGAAACAGCCGCTCATCGAGCTTCTCGACCGGTCCGTCGGTCCGGCATGCCGCAGCGAGGCGTGCGTAGCGCTGCACCGTGACGGTCACCGCATGGAGGTGGCGACGACGATCTGCTCCTTCTCCGGCCGGGACGGCTCCCCGCAGATCATGGTCGCCGCCGCCCTCGAACCGCTGCGTTCCTGGGAGGCGCACCAGGCCATGCTCCGCGGCCTGGCCACCCAGTCCCCCATCGGCCTGGGCATCTACGACACCGATCTGCGGCTGACCTGGATAAACGCCAAGTATCAGAGCGAGATAGACCGCAAGTTCCACGAGTACGCAGGCAAGCGCGTCAACGAGCTCTACGACGGCGGCGAGGTCATCTCGGAGGGGCACCCCAGCTCGCTGGAAGAGGTCATGCGCGGCGTGATCGACACCGGCGAACCGGTCTTCGGCATCCTCTACGAGGCACGGCCGCCCGTCGACCCGGAGCACGACCACGTCTGGTCGTGTGCGTACTACCAGCTCAGGGACGCCGACGGCAATGTGATCGGCGTCTGCGAGGACGCCCTCGACATCACCGAGCGCTACCGCGCCCAGCAGCGGCTCGCGCTGACGGTGCGCGCGGGCGTCCGCATCGGCACCACGCTCGACATGATCACGACGGCGAGGGAGATCGCCGAGGTGGTCGTCCCCTCGTTCGCGGACCGGGTCACCGTGGACCTGGTCGAAGGGGTGCTGGAGGGCGAGGAGCCGCGCCCGCAGGGTGCCTCGCCCTCCCTGATAAGGGTCGTGGAACGCTCGGGCAGCCCCTACGCCGACGCCGGAAGCGAGGACGCGACGGCTGCGGGCCCTTACCGCGTCGAGTACGAGCCCGGCTCACCGCAGCTCTCCTCGCTGGCGTCCCGTAAGGCCGTCACCGTCGGCCACCACCCCCCGTACGGCGGCGGGGCCGAGGACGGCGTCCACTCCACGCTCGCCGTGCCGCTGCGTGCCAGGGGCACCACCATGGGTCTGGCCACGTTCATGCGCAGCGGCAACCCGGCCCCCTTCGAGACCGACGAACTCACCCTCGCCAACGAGCTGGCGACCCGCACCGCCCTGTCCGTCGACAACGCGCGCCGCTACACGCGCGAGCGCGCCTCCGCCCTGACGCTCCAGCGCAATCTGCTGCCCCGGGGTCTTCCCGAGCAGTCCGCCGTGGACGTGGCACACCGCTATCTGCCGTCCGACATCGGACTGGGCGTCGGCGGCGACTGGTTCGACGTGATCGCCCTCTCCGGTACGCGTGTGGGCCTGGTCGTAGGCGACGTCGTGGGCCACGGTGTGCACGCCGCCGCCACCATGGGCCGGCTTCGTACCACCGTCAGGGCCCTGGCCCGCCTGGACCTGGCGCCCGACGAACTCCTCTCCCGGCTGGACGACCTCGTGCTACAGGGCGCCGAGGACCAGGAGCCCGGAGCGGTGCCCGGCACCGACGAGGGCCTGGGCGTCGCATGCCTCTACGCGGTCTACGACCCGGTGTCCCGCAAGTGCACCGCGGCCCGCGCGGGCCATCCGCCCGCCGCGAGCATCGACCCGGAGGGCAAGTTCCAGCTTCTCGACATCCCGCCCGGGCCGCCGCTGGGTGTGGGCGGGCTGCCGTTCGAGGCGATGGAGATCGAGCTGCCCGAGGGCAGCCTCCTCGCGCTGTTCACCGGTGGCCTCGTGCAGGACCGCGACCGCGACATCGACACCGGCGTCGCAAAGCTGAGGGACGTGCTGAGCGACCGCGACGGCACACTTGAGGAGCTGTGCGACCGCGCCCTCAACGAGCTTCAGCCCGACGGCCCGGCCACCGACGACGCGGCGCTCCTCCTGGTGCGTACGCACGAACTCGGCGCGGACCAGGTCATCGGCTGGGAACTGACCGCCGAGCCCAGCTCCGTGGGCCGCGCCCGTACGCTCGTGCTCGACCAGCTCTCCGAATGGGGCCTGGACGAGATGGCGTTCACCACCGAACTCGTCGTCAGCGAACTCGTCACCAACGCGATCCGGCATGCGGTCGGCCCCGTCTATCTGCGGCTCATCCGGGACCGCAGCCTGCACTGCGAGGTCTCCGACAAGGGCCATACGTCGCCGAACCTCCGGCACAGCGCCACGGACGACGAGGGCGGGCGCGGCCTGTTCATCGTGGCGCAGATGGTGCAGCGCTGGGGCACGCGCTACACGACCTCGGGGAAGACGATCTGGACCGAACAGAACCTGGTCTGAGGGGAGTTGGCCCCGGGGGCCCGGTCCGTACGCACATCTGGCCGTACGCATATCCGGTCCGTTTACGGCCGGTGAATACGCGATCCGGCGTCCCGGGCCGTCGCGGCTCTGGCGCATGGGTGGTGCCCGGAGCCGGACTTGAACCGGCACGGCCCTCAGGGCCAACGAGGTTTAAGCTCGTCGTGTCTACATTCCACCATCCGGGCACCGGCTCCAGGGACCCGCCGGTTACGCAGAGCGTGCGGGTTCCTACCCCAGGGTGCAGGTAGAGCCTATCCAGCGTCAGACCCCCAACTGCCGGGCGTCGTCCCGATGTTGTCTTATTTTATGGGCAACTGACGAGGCGTCAGCACCGCGGTCCCCACTTCGGAGCGCCGCCCGTAGAACGCGTCTGTCATGGGAAATGACGGAAAGTCGCCGTCCGGACACTGGAATTCCTCTTCCGCCGATGGGGACCGACGGTGAGCCGCCCGCCCCCGGCCTCAGGGAGCCCGTCATACCCAGGGATGACCGCACAACGAGGCCGTACCTCGGAAGGCTGGCTCCGATACCGGTACGGGGGCTGATCCGCGGGGGCGCACGGGAGGACAACATGGTGTGGTCCCAAGACACGTACACCGGCCCGACAGGAGCGCCCTCCCGTGACCACCACCTACTCATCCCCCGTACCGGCCGCCGCACCAGCGCCCGTCGGCGTCGCCGCAGCGCGCGCCACGGACCTCTCCAAGGTCTACGGTCAGGGCGAGACCAAGGTGGTCGCCCTGGACCGGGTCTCGGTCGACTTCCGCAAGGCCGAATTCACCGCGATCATGGGCCCGTCGGGCTCCGGCAAGTCCACGCTGATGCACTGCATGGCCGGTCTCGACTCGGTCTCCGGCGGCAGCGCCCTGATAGGCGACACCGAACTGACCAAGCTGAAGGACAAGAAGCTGACGAAGCTGCGCCGGGACCGCATCGGCTTCATCTTCCAGGCGTACAACCTGCTGCCGACGCTCAACGCCATGGAGAACATCACGCTCCCCCTCGACATCGCCGGCCGCAAGGCCGACAAGGCGTGGCTCGACCGCGTCATCGACACGGTGGGGCTCTCCGGGCGGCTCAAGCACCGGCCGAGTCAGCTCTCCGGCGGTCAGCAGCAGCGCGTGGCGGTGGCCCGTGCCCTGGCGAGCAGGCCCGAGATCATCTTCGGTGACGAGCCGACCGGCAACCTCGACTCCCGCGCCGGTGCGGAGGTGCTGGGCTTTCTGCGCAACTCCGTACGGGAGTTGGGCCAGACGATCGTGATGGTCACCCACGACCCCGTGGCCGCCTCCTACGCGGACCGCGTCGTCTTCCTCGCCGACGGACGCATCGTCGACGACATGTTCGGGCCGACGGCCGAGTCGGTGCTGGAACGGATGAAGAACCTCGACGCCAGGGTGCGTACGAACTAAGGCCCGCCGCCCGGCCGTCGGCGCCCGTCCATGGGCGGACGCGCCCGCCGGGATGCCACGGCAACGAACCCAGGACCGCAGGTCCCAAGCCTCGAACAGGGCTTCCCGGGACCCATAACCCAGGACTCACCGATGCTCCGTACCGCCTTGCGCAACGTATTCGCGCACAAGGCCCGGCTGCTGATGACCGTACTCGCCGTGCTGCTCGGCGTGGCGTTCGTCTCCGGCACCCTGGTCTTCACCTCGACCATCTCCGCCGCGTACCAGAAGAGTTCGGAGAAGGGCTACAGCAACGTCGACCTGGCCATCCAGCCGCCCTCGGGTGCCGCCGCTCAGGCGCCCGGCGGCAGGCCGGGCGATGTGAAGCGCCTGTCGCAGGCGACGCTCGACAAGGCCCGCGACCTGCCGGGCGCCCAGAGCGCCCGCGGGTCCGTCAGCGGCTTCACCGCGCTCGCCGACAAGAAGGGCAAACTCGTCGGCGAGGGCTGGCAGACCATGGGCGGCAACTACGACACGGGCCGCGACGGCCGTGCCGAGGACGTCCGTTACCCGATGAAGGACGGCCGCGCGCCGCAGCGGGCCCACGAGGTCGCGATCGACGCGGCGACCGCGAAGCGCGTCGGCTTCGAGGTCGGCGACACCGCCCGCATGTCGGTCGACGGCCCCGTGCTCAAGCAGCGCATCGTCGGCGTCTTCAACACCGACGACGGCAACGTCGCCGCGCGGCGGCACCCTCGTACTCTTCAACACCCCTACCGCGCAGCGGCTGTTCGCCCAGATCGGGCAGTACGACCAGATCACGCTGAAGGCGGCGCCCGGCACCTCGCAGAGCGAACTGAAGGACCAGGCGCAGGAGATCCTTCCGGCGGGGTCGAAGGCCGTGACCGGCAAGAAGCTCGCGGCCGACCAGTCGGAGACGATCAAGAAGAGCATGAGCGGCATGCAGACCGCGATGCTCGTCTTCGCCGGAATCTCGCTGTTCGTCGGCATCTTCATCATCGCCAACACCTTCACCATGCTCGTCGCCCAGCGCACCAAGGAGCTGGCGCTGCTGCGCGCGGTGGGCGCCGGGCGCCGGCAGGTCACGCGCTCGGTGCTGGTCGAGGCGCTCGTCGTGGGCGCGGTGGCCGCGGTGGCGGGCCTGGGCGCGGGTGTCGGAATCGGTGCGGCGCTGCGTTCGCTCATGGGCCGCTTCGGTGCGAAGGTGCCCGACGGTCCGCTCATCGTCGACGGCACCGCCGTCGGCGCCTCGCTCGCCACGGGCATCGTGGTGACCGTTCTCGCCGCATGGCTGCCTGCCCGCAGGGCCGCGAAGATCCCGCCGGTGGCGGCGATGAGCAGCGTGCATGCCGCCGCGACGACGCGGTCGCTGGTCATCCGCAACATCTTCGGTGCGCTGCTGGCCGGTGCGGGCACGGCGCTCGTGCTCTACGGCGCGGGCATGGACGACCGTGACACGGCGAAGATCCCGCTCTCGGCGGGCGCCGCCACCTTGCTCATCGGCGTCTTCGTGCTGACGCCGCTGCTGTCGCGGCCGCTGATCGCCGCAGCCGCGCCGTTCATGCGGATCTTCGGGGTCGCGGGGAAGCTGGCGCGTCAGAACTCCGTACGCAATCCCCGCCGTACCGCTGCCACCGCGTCCGCGCTGATGATCGGCCTGACCCTCATCACCGGCATGACCGTCATCGCGGGCAGCGTGCAGCAGGCCATCGAGAAGATGGCGACGGACGCTCTCAAGGCGGACTACACCGTCAGCATGGCCAACCGGTCCCCGCTCTCACCCGAGGTCGAGCGGAGACTGGCCCGCGACGAGCAGGTCGAGGCGGTCAGCCCGCTGCGCAACTCCCCCGCGAAGATAGGCACTTCGACCGAGTACCTCACGGGCGTCGACGGCGGGTCGATCGACGAACTGACCGATCTGCCGTTCGCCTCCGGCGGCTGGGGCGGCCTGTCGGGCGGCAAGGCCGTCGTGGACAAGGAAACCGCCAAGTCCAAGGGCTGGAAGACCGGTTCGACCTTCCCCGTCGTCTTCGAGGACGGCAAGAAGAGCCGGATGACCGTCTCGGGTGTCTACGAGGGCAACGAGATGATCAAGGGCATCATGATCGACACCGGCACGCTCGATCCGCACATGAGGCAGGTCTCGAGCATGCAGGTCATGGTCAAGACGAAGGACGGCGCGAGCGATTCGGTCAAGTCGTCGCTTGAGAAGACCATGGGCGACAACCCCGCGGTACTCGTCCAGGACGAGAAGGACGTCTCGGAGTCCATCGCGAAGGTCTTCACGCTGATGCTCAACATGCTCTACGGGCTGCTCGCGATGGCCGTCATCGTCGCCGTGCTGGGTGTGGTCAACACGCTTGCCATGTCGGTCTTCGAACGGTCGCAGGAGATCGGGATGCTGCGTGCCATCGGCCTCGACCGTCGGGGGATCAAGCGGATGGTGCGGCTGGAGTCGCTGGTCATCTCGCTCTTCGGCGGTGTGCTGGGCATCGGTCTGGGAGTCTTCTTCGGCTGGGCCGCGGGCAGGATCGTCGGGCTCTCACTTTCGACGTACACGCTGGTGCTGCCGTGGGAGCGGATGGGGATCTTCCTTGGACTGGCCGCGCTGGTGGGCATGTTGGCGGCGCTGTGGCCCGCGCGGCGGGCGGCGAAGCTGAACATGCTGACCGCCATCAAGACCGAGTAGTCCCGAGGGCGGGACGCCTGCGGAAGACGGCGGGCTCCCGCGCAGACCTGATCGCCCATCGGCTCATGTACCCGCGGCCGACCTCTCCGCCGGTACGGAGCCGAGCTACCGCGGCCCGGTCCCTCGACGGAGGGGCCGGGCCGCGGTGTGTCAGGCGACCCGAGGGGCGCGGGGTGTCAAGCGACCCGGGGCGCGCCGGGTGTTGCGGACGCGGGCCCGGGCCGGTCGGGGCCGGGGCCCAGGTGCCGGGCCCCGGCGCCGGATGCTGTCGGCGCGTGCGCTGCCGCCGCTCAGCCCGGTGCGTCCCCGAAGTCGGGTACGGGAAGCCGCTCCCCGTCGCGCAGCGCCGAGTCGTGCGCGACGATGCCCGGCAGCGTGTAACGCGCGGCCACCCACGCGTTGACGGTGGGCGTACTGCCGTCGTTCACGGCCGTGACGAAGTCGTCGACGAGGAAGTGATGGCTGCCTTCATGGCCATTGGGCGCGTGCGCGAACTCGCGTGGCAGACGCGCCCGGTCGTGCACCGGCGCCGTACCCGAGACGAACGCGTCACGCAGCGCCGGCGACACCTCCGCCAGCGACGGATCGTCCGCGGCGAGCGTCGGCACCGCCTGAAGGTGCTCCGAGACGTCCCGCACCCCGCTCTTGTCCTGCCAGAAGCTGACCGTGGCCAACTGCTCGAAGCTGCCTTCCGTGCCGAAGAACCGGAAGCGGGACTCACGGATGTGCGACGGATAGCCGACCCTCCGGAACTCGTTCGTACGGAACGATCCGCCCCCGGCGACCTCGAAGAGCGCCGTCGCGTTGGAGAGATCGTTGCCGAACTGGCTTATCTCCCGGTCGAATACGCCGTCGCCGCGCTCGTCGGGCACGCCGATCGCGCTGACGCTCGTCGCATATGTCCGCCAGGCGCCGAGCACTCCGCCGATGCTGTGGGTGGGGTAGAGCAGCGGCGGATAGCTCGCCGTCTCCTTCCAGCGCTCGCCGCCGCTGTAGCGGTAGGCGTCGTAGAAGCCCAGGTCCATGTCGTGTACGTAGTCGCCCTCGGCGTAGAAGAGCCGTCCGAAGCCGCCGTCGGCGATCTTCTCCCGTGCGTAGACCGTGGCCGGGTTGTAGTGGCTGGTCTCGCCCATCATGTACGTGAGGCCTGTCTCCTTGACGGCCTCGATGACGGCCGCGCACTCCTCGTGCGAGACGGCCATGGGCACCGCGGAGTAGACGTGCTTGCCCGCACGCAGCGCCTCGACGGCCAGCGGGCCATGGGTCCAGCGCTGGGTGAAGAGGGCGACCGCGTCGACGTCGGTCTCCAGCATCTCCTCGAACGAGGACACCGTGCCTGCCAGCCCCTCCGCGGCGACGAGCCGTTCGGCGCGCTCGGGGAGTAGATCCGTCACATGTATGTCGCCTACGCCCGGGTGGAGCCGGAAGAGCTTGGCGAACGATCCGGCGAACTGTCCTGCGCCGACGATTCCGATGGAGAAGGGCACCAGCGAAGCCTTTCCTGTGCGTGCCGTCGTTGGTCGATGCGTCAACCGCTGTGCTTGAAGAGGTAGTTGATCTGTTCGTTGGTCCTGGTCAGGGAGCCGGCCGAGGATTCGCCCGCGTATATGTCCTGCATGGCTGGGATCATGATCGCGTTGATGTCGGCCGCGTGGTCGCTCACCGGGAAGGAGAAGGTCGTCCCCTCCTCGATGTGGCGGGTGAAGGGCGAGACGTCCATCCCGTTCCTGCGGTGGGTGGCGACGGCCCGCTTCGTGCCCTCGGGTGTGGCCGGGAAGACGGTGGCGTCCTCGCCCACCAGCTTCTGGCACTCGTCGGAGGCGAGGAAGGCGACCCATTCCGCCGCGCCCTGCTTGTTCTTCGCTCCCTTCGTGATCGAGTCGGCGAGGCCGCCCATCATCGAGGCGCGCTTCCCGGTGGGGCCCTTCGGCGTGGGGGCCGTACCGAGGTCGACGCCCTTGAGACCGGCGAAGGTCTTGAGCATCCAGGAGCCGTGCATGGCGAGGCCGCCTTGCCCGAACCGAGCTGAGTCTCGGGGTGGTTGGTGTCCGAGTAGTCCTCGATGGGAGCCATATAGCCCTTCTCCGCCAGCCCGAAATACCACTCGACGGTCTTCTGGAAGCGCTTCTGGTCGTAGTTGTAGTGCTCCCCCCACGGGTTCTTGTCGGTGTATTTCCATCCGGCCGACGCCGCGAACGAACTCCACTGCGTCTGCCCGTGGTTGTCCCCTCCGGCGTCGTTGGTGGCCAGGCCGTAGCGGACCACCTTGTCCTTGTCGAACCCGGGCTCGTCGCCGCGGTCGCCGTCGGCGTCGACGGTGAGCCTCGCGAGGGTCTTCTCGAAGCTGCCGCCGTCGCGCGGATTCCACGCCATGTCGCGCAGCGCGGCGTCGCTGACGCCCGCCGCCCTGGTGACCTTCCTGTCGTAGAAGAGGCCCACGGTGTCCCAGTCCTTCGGGGCGCCGTAACGGTGGCCGTCACGTCCCGTCCAGGGCCTGGCGAGGCCGGGCTCGTAGTCCGATGCTCTGATGCCGCGCGTGGGGCCCAGCTCGTCCAGCGGGCTGAGCACGCCCAGCCGTTCGTACTGCGGATACCTGGCCACGTGGTTGGTGAAGACGTCCGGCTGGGTGCCGGCGATGAAGCTCGCCGTGAGCTTCGTCCAGTACGAGTCCCATCCGATCTGGGTGATGTTCACCCGCAGCCCCGGGTGCTTCTCGTGGAACGCCTTCGCACACGCCTCGTACGCCGGCTGCTGCGCGGCGTCCCACATCCAGTACGAGACGGTGCCGTCGTCCGAACCGGCGGAGCTCTGCGCAGCGCAGCCCGCGGCGGGCAGGGCCAGAGCGAGGACGGCGAAGGAGGACGCGAAGCGCCGCATCAGCGGGCGCCGCCGTGGTGAGCCTGCCGTGGAGCGGGGGTGGGCGCCGGATAGGGCTGCGGATGTGCGCTCGTGCACGTCGGTGTTCATCGCGCTCTCCCTCACTTGATGCCGCTGAAGCCGATGGAGTTGACGATGCGCCTCGCCAGCAGCGCGAAGAGCACCACCATGGGCAGCGCTGCGACGAAGGTGGCGGCCATCAGCCCCGCCCAGTCGGTGCCTGTCTGCGGGGTCTGCGCACGGAAGACGCTCAGCGCCACGGTGAGCACCCGCGAACTGCCGCTGTAGGAGACCATCAGCGGCCAGAAGTACTCGTTCCACGCCGTGATGTACGTGAGGATGCTCAGCGTCGCGACGGGCGCCGCGGACATCGGCAGTATCAGCCGGAAGAAGACCCGGACCCGCCCCGCGCCGTCGATGAGCGCCGCCTCCTCCACCTCGCGGGAGATGTTGAGGAAGAACTGGCGCAGGAAGAAGACGGCGAACGGCATCGTCATGAACACCATCGGCAGCGTGACGCCGGGCAGCGTGTCCACCAGGCCCGCTTCCTTGATCAGTACGAAGTTGGGCAGCAGCGTGAAGACGGTGGGGATCATCAGCCCGCCGAGTACGAACCCGAACAGGGCGTCCCTGCCGCGCCATCGAAGCCGCGCGAACGCATAGGCGGCCATGGCCGAGAAGAGCACCTGGCAGAAGGTGACGAGCGTCGCGACCAGCACCGAGTTGGCCAGGTAGCGCCAGAAGTCGAGGGAGCCGCCCGAACCTCCCTCGGCCAGCGCGTCCTCGGTGCTCTGGAGACCGAAGACCCGCAGGAAGCCGCCGAAGCTGAAGTCCACCGGCAGCGGCGAGGCGGGAGCCTGTGCGAGTGCGGTGTTCGTGGAGAAGGCCGTGCGCAGCATCCAGTAGAACGGGAACAGCGTGATCAGGGTGATCACACCCATCGCCCCCCAGGCGAGGAGCCGCCCGGGAGAGAGCCTCCGGCGCCTGCCGCTTGCGTTCGCCGGCCTTCCGCGGGTCTCCGCCGCGCGCCCGGTGCCGGGGTGGGTCATCGTGGCCGTCACTGTGCACTTCCCTTCTCAGCCGAGGTCGGAGCGGCCGGCGCGCATCAGCCGGTACTGGACGACGGTGACGGCCGTCAGCACGAGCATCAGCGCCACGGAGATGGCCGAGGCGTAGCCGAACTGGAGCCGGTCGAACGCGAGGTCGTAGACGTAGAGCTGGAGCACGTTGGTGGCGTTGGCGGGCTTGCCGTCGGTCGTGACCGAGACGGTGTCGAACACCTGGAACGAGCCGACGACCGTGATGATCAGGACCAGCGACAGCACCGGCCGCAGCAGCGGCAAGGTGATGGACCGGAAGGTCCGCCACTCACCGGCACCGTCGACGCGGCCCGCCTCGTAGACCGTCGGCGGTATGGACTGGAGCCCCGCGAAGATCAGCAGCGCCGTGTATCCGACGTGCCGCCACACGTTCACGAGGGCGATCGTCGGTATCGCCCATGAGGCGTCGCCGAAGAAGGCGATCCGGTCGAAGCCGAGCCACTCGACGACCTCGTTGCCCACGCCGAGCTGGGTGTCGAGTATCCACAGCCAGACGATCCCGGCGACGACGTTCGAGACCAGATAGGGGGCGAGGACGATGCCCCGCAGCGCGGTCGAGCGCGTCAGCCGGTGCATCAGCACGGCTATCAGCAGCGCCACGACGGTCTGCACGCCGATGTTGATCACGACGTACTGGAGCGTCACTCCCAAGGAGTCCCAGAAGACCGGGTCGTTGACGAGGCGGCGGTAGTTGTCCAGGCCCGCCCACTTCTCCGGCGAGAGCAGGTCGAAGCTGGTGAAGCTGAGATACACGCCGCGCAGCGTCGGCCACACCAGGAAGACCAGATACCCCAGCATCGCCGGGGCGACGAACAGCAGCGCGGTACGGGCGTCGCCGGGAGCGCGGCTCGCGGTCGGACTCACTGTCGTCGGTTTGATCACGGCCACCGTCAGACCTCCTCGTCCGCGTCGCCTCCGGTCCGTTCCTCACGACGGAGTTACTTCTACGTGGAAGTTAATGAGGGTGTCAAGGCATCGCACAGCAAGGATCACGGCATGAATCGGGAGGTTTATAATTCCGAGTGGAACTTAACCTCGTCTCGCATAAGCTGAGAGACGCGCTCCCCGCACGCCCCCGTGGCGGGCCGGCGGGAGCGGCCCGAGTACCGCCGTGGAGGCCGTGATTGAACAGTTCGAGCGGTTCGGCCGATGTGCCCCCGAGCTGGAGACCGCTGACGCCCGCAGAGCGCGCGGTGGCCATCGAGGTGCTCACCAACGGGCCTACGTCCCGCAGTGAGATCGCCCGGCGACTTGGCATGTCGGGCGGCAGTCTGACGCGCCTGGCGAAGCCCCTGATCGACTCCGGCCTGCTGCTGGAGGCACTCACACCGGTCCCCTCCGCGGGGCAGGGCCGCCCCGGCCGCCCCCTGGACATCGTCACCGACCCCTGGCACTTCGTCGGCCTGAAGATCACGGCAGACACGGTCTACGGGGTGGTCACGACCCTGAAGAGTTCGGTGGTCAGGCGCGAGGACCGGAAGCTCGGCTCGGCCGAGCCCGACGCCGTCGCCGACGCCGCTCACTCGATCGTGCGTACCTTCGCCGAGGACTTCCCGCATCTCGCGGGCATCGGCGTCGGCCTCGGCGGCCAGGTCCGGGAGAGAGCAGTGGCGGTCGACTCCCCCTATCTGGGCTGGGAGGAGGTGCCGTTCGCCGAGCTGCTGGAGGAGCGTACGGGGCTGCCGGTCGTCGTGGAGAACGACTTCGCGGCCCTGGTGGAGGCGGAGACGTGGTTCGGCGCCGGACGCGGCCTCGACCGTTTCGCCGTGCTGACGATCGGCGCCGGAGTGGGATACGGGCTGGTCATAGGCGGAGAGCCGGTCCGCCTCCCCGACGAGCACTACAGCGGCACGGCGGAGCGCTGGATCCTCGACCCCAGCGGCCCCCTCACCCCGTACGGGGAGCGCGGCAGCGCCACCTCGCTGCTGACGGTCCAGAGCATCGAGTACCAGGTGCGGGCGGCGACGGGCAGCCAGGTCGGCTACGAGGAGATCCTCGAACTGGCCGGACGGGGAGACCCGGCCGCCTCACGCGTCGTCGGCGAGGCGGCACGCGGCCTGGGCGTCCTCATATCGCACATCGCCAACTTCGCGCTGCCGCAGAAGATCCTGCTCGCAGGCGAAGGCGTCGGGCTGATGGACGTCGCGGGCGAGACCGTCTTCGAAACCCTCGCCGCTCACCGGAACCCCCGCGCGGACCCCGTCGACCTGGAGACGAAGGTCTCCGACTTCCACGACTGGGCGCGCGGCGCCGCGGTCCTCGCCATCCAGGTGCTGGTGCTGGGCGAAGCGCCCGGCGACTGAACCATGCGTCCTGGACGGGTCCCGAAGCCCCGGGTCGCACGCCAGGCCGGGTCCGGGGCCCCGGCTCATCGACGCGGCGCGGCGAGCGGGGCCCCGACGCCCCGGACACGACGACCCGGGCTGGGCGCCGAACTCAGGCGCCCAGCCCGCCGATTCACGTCGTTCCGTTCCTCCACGTCACGCCGCGAGCCACTCCCTGGTACGCAGCGGCATGCCCGACGACCCGTCGGGCGAGGCACGGACGGCGAGGATCTGGTTGACGCCGATCCGGTTGTGTTCGAAGGCGAGCGCGGACGCGGCCATATAGAGCCGCCAGACCCGGGCACGTCCATATGAGCTGAGCCGCGCGGCCCTCTCGAACGCCGCCTCCAGATTGGCGACCCACGCGCGCAGCGTCAGCGCGTAGTGCTCACGCAGCGACTCGACGTCCCGCACCTCGAAACCGGCCTCCTCCAGCACGGCGACGGTCTGCCCCACGGGGGCGAGTTCGCCGTCGGGGAAGACATACGCGTCGATGAACTCATCGACCTCGTAAGCCGATTCGTCCGTCAGCGGACGCCGCCCGATCTGGTGGTTGAGCAGCCTGCCGCCCGGCCGCAGCAGCGAGTAGAGATCGTCCGCGTAGTCGCGGTAGCGCTCCCGGCCGACGTGTTCGGCCATGCCGATCGAGGAGATCGCGTCGAAGGGACCGTCGCGCACCTCGCGATAGTCCTGCACGCGGATCTCCACGCGGTCCGTCAGTCCTTCCTCCGCCACGCGCTTACGGGCGTAGGTGGCCTGTTCGCCGGAGAGTGTGATGCCGACGGCGCGCACTCCATAGGTGCGAGCCGCGTGCAGCACCATCGAGCCCCAGCCGCATCCGACGTCCAGCAGCCGCTGCCCCTCGCGCAACGCCAGCTTGCGGCAGACCAGATCGAGCTTGGCGCGCTGCGCGTCCTCCAGCGTGGGCGTGCTGCCGGGTGCTTCGGGCTCCCAGTAGGCGCACGAATACACCATGCTCGGGCCGAGTACGAGTTCGTAGAAGTCGTTGCCCACGTCGTAGTGGTGGCTGATGGCCTGACGGTCGCGGGCGCGGCTGTGCCGAACGCCGAACCTCCTGGTCCGTTCCTCCACGGGGGGCGGGGGCGGGGGCAGCGCACCGCCCAGAGCGACGAGTTCACGTGCTGCGGCCCGTGATGCGGGGTCGCGGACGCGGGCGAGGGCAGCGCGAACGCCGCGCCGGGGCGGCTCCCCCGCACCCTTCGCCTCCTCGTTCCGCTCCCACATCAGGCCGGCCAGCCGGTCGAGCAGCCCGTACAGTTCGCCGTCGCCGTCGGTGTCCAGCTCTCCGGCCACCCATGCGCGGGCCAGGCCCAGTTCGCCGGGCCGCCACAGAACGCGGCGCAGCGCACGCCGGTGGCGTACGCGGAGGACGGGGGCTTCCGGCGGGCCGGCCTCGCTGCCGTCCCAGGCACGGATGCGGACTGGGAGCGGCGCGCCGAGCAGCCTCTCGGTGAGCGCGCTGAGTCGGGACGCGACATCGGTCATTGCACACACCTCCATGACGGAAGGGGTGGAATCCCCGTACATGCAACACGATTGTCTTGCGAACTATGCCGCCGCACACACCGATTTGTCCCTACGTCACCTCACAACCGCGAGCATGGACGGCGGGCGCCGACGAAGGAGGGGACGGCGGGCGGGGTGTACGGGAACGAACGACGAAGGGGGCGCCCGCCCCACGGATGGCGGACGCCCCCTTCGCGGAGGTCTTCCGGCGGCCGGTACGGCCGCGGTCTCAGGA
Source organism: Streptomyces marispadix (assembly GCF_022524345.1). Classification (NCBI taxonomy): domain Bacteria; kingdom Bacillati; phylum Actinomycetota; class Actinomycetes; order Kitasatosporales; family Streptomycetaceae; genus Streptomyces; species Streptomyces marispadix. The sequence goes on from NZ_JAKWJU010000002.1 coordinate 2,318,163, forward strand.
GGCCCGGGCCTCTTCCCGGTGCTCACGGCCGGCCCGGTCGCCCTGGTGGTCCCGGCCGCTCACGTCCCGGTTGTTCGCGTCGCGGTTGTTCGCGTCGCGGCTCTCCTTGACCCGGGTCTTGCGATCGGCCGCGGCCTGCTCGGCGGCGGCGGCCGTCACCGGCGACGCCGCCTCGTAGAACTCCTCGCGGGGGTGTTCCATCGCTCCGAGCGAGACGACCTCGCGCTTGAGGAACATCGCGAGGGTCCAGTCGGCGAAGACGCGGATCTTCCGGTTCCAGGTGGGCACCGCGAGGCCGTGGTACGTGCGGTGCATGTACCAGGCGAGGCGCCCCTTGAGCTTGATCCGGGTGCGGCCGAAGACGATCATCGCGACGCCCTTGTGCAGGCCGAGCCCGGCGACGGCGCCCTTGTTGGCGTGCTTGTACTCGCCCTGCGGGAAGCCGCGCAGCCGCGAGATCACGTTGTCGCCGAGGGCCTTCGCCTGACGCAGCGCGTGCTGGGCGTTCGGCGGGCAGTAGGCGCCGTCCTTGCCGGCGGCCACGTCGGGCACCTGCGCGTTGTCACCCGCGGCCCAGATGTGGTCCGTGCCGCTGACCTGCATCGTCGCGTCCACGTCCACGTGTCCCCTGGGGCCGAGCGGCAGGCCGAAACGGGCCAGCGCCGGGTTCGGCTTGACGCCCGCGGTCCACACGATGGTGCTGGAGTCGACCTCCAGGCCGTTGCTCAGCACGACGTGCCCGTCGACGCAGGATTCCATCGAGGTCTTGAGGTAGCACTCGATGCCGCGGCTCTTGAGGTGCTCCAGACCCCACTCGCCGAGCTTCGGGCCGACCTCCGGCAGGATGCCGGGCGCGACGTCGACGAGGATGAAACGCATGTCCTCGCGGCGGACGTTCGGGTAGTAGCGGGCCGCGTCGCGCGCCATGTCCTCGACCTCGCCGACGGTCTCCGCGCCCGCGAAGCCGCCCCCTACGAAGACGAAGGTCAGCGCACGGCGGCGCACGTCCTCGTCGTTGGTCGAGTCGGCCTTGTCGAGTTGTTCGAGCACGTGGTTGCGCAGGCCGATGGCCTCCTCCACGCCCTTCATGCCGATGCCGTTCTCGGCGAGGCCGGGGATCGGGAAGGTGCGGGAGACGGCGCCCATGGCGACGACCAGGTAGTCGAAGGGCAGGTCGTACGCCTCGCCGACCAGCGGCGCGATCGTGGCGATCTTGCTGTCCTGGTCGATCGTCGTCACGCGGCCGGTGAGGACCTCGGCCTTTGGCAGCACCCGCCGCAGCGGGACCACGACGTGACGCGGCGAGATGCTTCCGGCGGCGGCTTCGGGAAGGAAAGGCTGGTACGTCATGTACGAACGCGGGTCGACGACGGTGACGGTCGCCTCGCCGTAGCGCATCTTCTTCAGAATGCGCCGCGCCGTGTACAAGCCGACGTACCCGCCACCCACTACGAGGATTCGGGGACGCTCCGTGGTGCTCATGCCATCGAGTATCCACCCGGCCCCGGGGGTGACCTCGTGAGGGGCTTCACAAGCATGGGTGCGACCCCTGCTACACTGCGCGGCCACGCATCGGTCCCGTTTCCCGGGCCGATTCTCCGGCCGAGGCCCCAGTCTCCGAATCCTGGCCGTGAGCTGCGCTTATCCGCTTCAACGCGAGACCGCCGCGCTTCGCGGGCGCCGCGCTTCATCTGGCCGGAATCCTGCGTTCACAGACGTTCGCCCGCTCCAGGGCCCCGTGGGCGCCTCCGATCGGTGTGATGTGCGTCCGACGAGGCGGTTTTCCACGTGAATTATTTCACGAGACTTCTTTCCGTGGCCTCCCAAGCGGTGCCGGGCCACCCTTTCAAAGGTGACCAGGCCCGCTCAAGTGAGTCATCGAAGGGGCCGTCAAGTCAGGCTCCACGCAATGCCGTCGAGGATGTCGTGCTCGCTGACGACGACCTCCCGCGCACCCGTACGTTCCATGATCGTCTGGAGTATGACGGCGCCCGCGGTGATCACGTCCACGCGGCCGGGATGCATCACGGGAATCGCCGCCCGCTCGTCGTGCGTGGAGGCCAGCAGCCGCCCCACGATCGAGGCGACCTGCTCGCGGGAGACGCGTGAGTGATGGATGACGGTGCCGTCGTAGGCGTCGAGGTTCAGCGCGATCCCGGCGACGGTGGTGACGGTGCCCGCGAGTCCGACGAGCGTGCGGGCACCCGCCAGCGGCACGCTGCGCTCCACCTCGTCGAGCGCGGAGGCCACGTCCGCCCGCATCGCCTCGTGCTGGTCCGTCGTCACGGGGTCGGAGAGCCGGTGGCGCTCGGTGAGCCGTACGCAGCCGATGTCGACGGACCGCGCGGCTTCGACGGACTCGTCGCCGACGACCAGTTCCGTGGAGCCGCCGCCGATGTCCACGACGAGATACGGGCGCTCGAGGTCCTCGCGGCCCTTCAGCTCCCGTGTGGCGCCCGTGAAGGAGAACTGCGCCTCCTGGTCGCCGGTGATCACCTCGGGCTCGACGCCGAGGATGTCCACGACGCCTCTTACGAACTCGTCTCTGTTCTCCGCGTCGCGCGAGGCCGAGGTGGCGACGAAACGCACATGGCGGGCACCGTGCCGCTCCACGGACCGTGCGTAGTCGCGGCACGCGGCGAAGGTGCGCTCCAGCGCCTCCGGGGCGAGACGGCCCGTGCGGTCGACGCCCTGGCCCAGGCGGACGATCTCCATCCGCCGCTCCAGATCCTTCAGTTCGCCCGTGTCCGGGTCGGCGTCGGCGACCAGCAGCCGGATCGAGTTCGTACCGCAGTCCACTGCGGCGACGCGGGTCATGCGCTCTCTCACGCTCCTCACACGACGGGTGGGCCTCAGCGTATGCGGGCCGGGTGCGGGCCCGCGCCGCGTGGAGGCGGGGAGGGCACGCAAGGATTACGGACAGGCTCGTTGCGGGCCGGCGTCATGCCGTGCCGGGATCAGGCCGTAGCGGCGTCAGCGCGTGGCGGCGTTAGCGGGCGGCGGGGGCGAAGTGACGGACACACAGGGCCCCTTGGCCCACCACTCCGGCAGCATCGCCAGGGCCTCGTCGCCGAGCGGGTTGACTCCGGGCCCGGCTACGAGCGAGTGCGCGACGAGTACGTGCAGACACTTCACACGGTCCGGCATTCCGCCCGCGCTGGGGAATCCCACGAGGACCTCGATGGCGTCGCGGCGGGCGAGATAGTCCTCGTGGGCGGCACGGTAGGCGGCGGCCAGCTCCTCGTCCTCGGCCAGCCGGGCCGTCATCTCACGCATCACGCCCTCGGCCTCCAGGGTGCCGATGGCCGACGCCGCACGCGGGCACGTCAGGTAGTACGTGGTGGGGAACGGCGAGCCGTCCTCCAGCCTGGGCGCCGTCTCGACCACGTCCGGCAGCCCGCACGGGCAGCGGTGCGCGATGGCGCGCAGTCCGCGCGGGGGGCGGCCCAACTGCGCCTGGAACGCGGCCACATCGGCGTCCGTGGGCGGCGCGGGCTCGGTCTGCGGCGGAGGCTTTTCCATCGGTACGGGCTCTGCTCTCTCGGGTTCTTCGGGTCGGGTTCTGCCGCGACCGGTACGGGCCGGGCCGGGCACGGATGCGGAACTTCGGGCCGCGGGGCGGGAGTTCAGCGGTCCGCGGAGGACGGCGCGGAGTCGTCGGAGGACGCCGGGGAGCCGCCGCCGCGTCCGGCGGGACGGCCCGCAGGGGCCTCGCCGTCGGCACGGCCCGCACGGTCCGCCTTGTCCACGCCGTCCCAGAGGTTCTGATACCAGGCACGGTCGGAGCCGCGGCCGACGGGACGCCGGGCGTCGCCCGTGCCGTCCGGCAGCGTGAAGCCCGTCTCGCCGGGCCGTACGAAGTGCAGGTGCCTGCGGGCCTGTTGCTCGACGTACGCCGGGTCCTGCCAGCGGGCACGCTCCTCGCGCAGCCGCTTGACCTGCTGACGTGCGTGCTCCGCCTGACGCTGCTGCTCGGCGATCTCCGTACGCTGCGAGACGTACTGGCGCATCGGATAGGCCAGGGCCACCACCAGCGAGCAGACGACGAGCGCAAGCACCGCGGCACGGCCGGTGAGGCGGCTACGGCGCGGGGCGCGCACGGTGCGGCCGCGGGCGCGGTAGACGCGTTCGGCGGCGCGGGTGCCGAGCGCCCTGAGTCTGGTCGCGGTGGAGAACCGATCCGCGGGCACGTTCCTCCCCTGTCCCCTTCTCATGTCCCCTTGCTCAGCCGTCCGGCAGTCGGGATGTCCGGCCGTCCATGGTGCCGGTGCGGGCCGACGCCCGGCGGACGGCCCCACCGGCCAGTGCCCGACGGCCCAAGCCACCGTACGGGAACCGCGGCGGGGACGGGCGCAGCGACGGCCGGTCCGCACCGCGGCGCAGGCCACGGCACGGACCGGCCGTGCGAAGAGCACGCCCCGTACAGCGGGAGCGGGCGGGGTGCGGCGCCGTCAGCCCTTGTAGCGGGGGAAGGCGCTGCGTCCCGCGTACACGGCGGCGTCGTCGAGGATCTCCTCGATGCGCAGCAACTGGTTGTACTTGGCGACGCGTTCGGAGCGGGCGGGGGCACCCGTCTTGATCTGACCGCAGTTGGTGGCCACGGCGAGGTCGGCGATCGTGACGTCCTCGGTCTCGCCGGAGCGGTGGGACATCATGCACTTGAAGCCGTTGCGCTGGGCGAGTTCCACGGCGTCGAGGGTCTCGGTGAGCGAGCCGATCTGGTTCACCTTCACCAGCAGGGCGTTCGCGGCGCCGTCCTCGATACCGCGGGAGAGCCGCTCCGGGTTGGTGACGAAGAGGTCGTCGCCGACGAGCTGGACCTTGCCGCCGAGCTTCTCCGTGATGGTCTGCCAGCCGTCCCAGTCGTCCTCGTACAGCGGGTCCTCGATGGAGACGAGCGGGTATGCGTCGACGAGTTCCGCGTAGTAGTCCGTCATCTCGGCGGCGGTGCGCTCCTTGCCCTCGAAGGAGTAGACGCCGTCCTTGTAGAACTCGGACGCGGCGACGTCGAGCGCGAGCGCGATGTCCTGCCCGATGGTGTAACCGGCCTTCTGCACGGCCTCGACGATGAGGTCGAGCGCCTCGCGGTTGGAGCCGAGGTTCGGCGCGAAGCCGCCCTCGTCGCCGAGGCCGGTGGCGAGACCGCGCTCCTTCAGTACGGACTTCAGCGCGTGGTACGTCTCGGCGCCCCAGCGCAGGGCCTCGGAGAAGGACTCCGCGCCGATCGGGGCGATCATGAACTCCTGGACGTCCACGTTGGAGTCCGCGTGGGAGCCGCCGTTGAGGATGTTCATCATCGGCACGGGCAGCATGTGCGCGTTGGGGCCGCCGAGGTAGCGGAAGAGCGGCAGGTCGGACGCCTCGGAGGCGGCGTGCGCGACGGCGAGCGAGACGCCGAGGATGGCGTTGGCGCCGAGCGAGGACTTGTCGGCCGTGGCGTCCAGGTCGAACATCGCCTGGTCGATGAGGCGCTGCTCGGTGGCGTCGTACCCCACCAGCTCCGGGCCGATCTGCTCGATGACGGCGAGGACGGCCTTCTCCACACCCTTGCCGCCGTAACGGCCCGTGTCACCGTCGCGCAGCTCCAGTGCCTCGAAGGCTCCGGTCGAGGCGCCCGACGGAACGGCAGCACGGCCGGTGCTGCCGTCGTCGAGTCCGACCTCGACCTCGACCGTGGGATTGCCTCGCGAGTCGAGGATCTCGCGGGCTACGACGACGTCGATGGACGGCACGAGGATCTCCTTCGTGAAGGGTCTGGCTTACTGCCCAGAGCCTAACGGGCGTGGGGTGGTGCCCCTGTCGGCCAGTCGTGTCGAGGGGTTGAACAGCGGGCGACGGAATGCGAAGGAAGCCTGCTCAGGGGTGTGCGAGGGACGCCCGGAATTTGTTTGGGAGGGGAAGAAAATGGCGCGGGGGCGAGCGACCGCGACCGGTGGGAAGGAGCCGCAGCGGGCGGCCGGGCGGCGAGTTTCCCGCGAGGCGTGCCGGGGCCGGGAGCCGCGGCGGAGGCGTCAGAGGCGGAGTTCCTGGCCGGTGATGATGAGGCAGGGGTCGGAGCCGATGACGTCGCGGTTGCGCTCGTACAGCTCCCGCCAACCGCCCTTGACGTGCTGCTCCTCCGCGATGCCGGAGAGCGAATCCCCGTGCTCGACGCGGTATTCGCCGTTGCCCTGGCCGTCCGAGCCCGTACCGCTGTCGCCGCTGTCCGTGCCGGAGCCGCCGTCCTCCGCGTCGCCGCGGCCGTCGCTCTCGTCGCGGGAGGGGTGACTGGCGGAATCGTCGGGGCTCGTGGGGTCGTCCGGGTCGTACGACGAGCCGCCGTCGCCGGCGGAGCCGGACGGGTCGGGGGACTCGGAAGGCTCGGTGGTCTCCCCGGAGCCGGTGTCCCCGCTCTCGTCCTCCGGCGCATCCGGCGACGGCGAGGTGGGGTACGGGCGTTCGGCCACGGGGCCGTCCGCGACCTCGGAGCCGTCCGGGTCCACGTCCGGCGACCCCTCCGAGTCCTGTGAGAGCCCCGTGCTCTCCGCGCAGTCGCCGAAGGACTCGGTGCCCTCCTCGTCCAGCAGGCTCTCCGCCACCGTTATCTGCTGGTCGCGGCTGGCGAGATCGGGACGCTCGGCGTACTCCTTGCCGCCGTACTGCTCCCACGTCTCCTGGTCCAACTGGAGCCCGCCGTAGTAGCCGTTGTCCTCGTTGGCGCTCCACAGGCCGCCGCTCTCGCACTCCGCGACCGCGTCCCAGGTGGTGTTGTCCGCCGCGCTCGCCGTCGTCGCACCGAGCAGCGGAAGGACGAGGCCTGCTCCCGTGACGCCTGCCGCGACCATGAAGTCGGGGGCCTGGCGGGGGCGTCGGTGGCGCCCGTTCCCGGAAAGCAGGGGCGGCATGTGGTGACCTCTCGTATGGGCGCGGGAGTTGCTACGTCGCTTGCGTGGGGCAGGTGCGTGTGTGCTGGTGCCGGTGGCGTGGTGCGCGGTACGTGACGGCGTGGTGCGTAGTGCGTAGTGCGTAGTGCGTAGTGCGCGGTGCGTGGTGCGAGTGGGGTGGCGCCCTCGGCGGCTTTCGCTGCCTGGGGCGGCCGGTGGTACAGGGCGTGGTGCGCCTTGAGTTCACATGACTGAGCCGTCGCTGGGTCCGGACGTAGGACGTCCGGCGAGCGGCGAGCGGCTCGGCTGCCGCCCGAAGGTAGCTTCCGGATGTTCATCATCACAAGGTGGTGTCACGCACATCACGTGAAAGTCACACCCGCGACTCGTGTCACATCTGTCGCGCTGTTTAGTCCCGTTCGGGCTGCTCCGGGGCGAACTCCACGGGCAGCGTGCGCAGTCCACGCATGATGAGACCGCCGCGCCATCGCAGATCCGTGGCCGGAACGGCCAGCCGCACATCGGGAAGTCGCCGCAGCAGAGCGCCCAGCGCGACCCGGCCCTCCAGCCGCGCGAGCGGCGCGCCAAGGCAGTAGTGGATGCCGTGGCCGTAGCCCAAGTGCTGGTTGTCACGGCGCCGTAGGTCGAGTACGTCCGGATCAACGAACTTGTCCGGATCCCTGTCCGCCGCGGCCAGCACCACCAGCACCGGCTCTCCCGTCGAGATGCGTACACCGCCGATCTCCAGCGGCCGGGTGGCGAATCGCCAAGTGGCGATCTCCACCGGCCCGTCGTAGCGCAGCAGTTCCTCGACGGCGGTGGCGAGCAGACCGTCGTCGCCGGAGGTCACGGCCTCGCTCAGCAGGGCTCGCTGCTCCGGGTGCCGGAGCAGTGCGTACGTGCCGTTCCCGATGAGGTTGACCGTCGTCTCGAAGCCCGCGAAGAGCAGGATGAAGGCCATCGCCGCGGCCTCGTTCCCGGTGAGGTGCTCGCCGTGGTCGCTCGCGCGGATCAGCCCCGAGATCAGGTCCTCGCCCGGCTTCTCCCTTTTGCGGTGGATGAGTTCGGCGAGATAGGCGCGCATCCTCTTCACCGCGCGGCCGACGCCGCCGCGCGGCGGGCCCGGCTCCCCCGGCTTGTGGTGGCGCAGCATCATGCCCGCCCAGTCGCGGAAGTCGTCCTGGTCCTCGGCCGGTACGCCGAGCATGTCGCAGATCGCGTAGATGGGCAGCGGGAAGGCGAACTCGTGAATGAGGTCCGCCTCGCCCCGCGTTGCGAAGCCGTCGATGAGCCGGTCTGTCAACTCCCGTACACGCGGCTCGAATTCGGCCACCCGCGCGGGCGTGAACGCCTTGGAGACGAGTCGGCGGAGCCGCGTGTGGTCCGGCGGATCGATGTTGAGCAGGTGCGTCATCAGGTTCGCGCTGCGCTCGCCGGGGATGCCGACCTTGCCCTTGCCGTGGGCGGAGGTCTCGTGGTGGTGCACGGGGTTCTTGCTGAGCCGCTGGTCTGCGAGGGCCTGCCGGGCGTCGGCGTAGCGGGTCACCAGCCATGCCTCGACGCCGCTGGGCAGCTCGGTCCGCCGTACGGGCGCGTGCTCGCGGAGCCAGGCGTAGGCGGGGTAGGGGTCGGCGGCGAACTCCCAGTCGAAGAGCGGGGGCATGGGCGGGGAGGGTGAGGACGCGGGCTCCGGGGCGTGGGCGTGGGCGTCGGGGCTGGTGCCGGGGGTGGTACCAGGAGGGGTCCCGGGGGTGGGGGCGTCGGTCATGTCGGGCGCGCGGTGAGGCGGGCGCGGGGCATGGGCGCCGGGGTGTCCGAGTAGGCGGTGGGGTGCGGATGCGCGGTGGCGTGCGAGTACACCGTGGCGTGCGAGTACACCGTGGCGTGCGAGTACGCCATGGCGTGAGCGCGGGGATTGCGGGCCGTTTGTTGCACGGGGCGACGCTAGCGGGTGGGGGCGGGAGGGGGTGACGGGCGGGGTCGCGTGAGACGGGGCGGGGGCGGTCGAGGTCCGGGGCGGAGGCGCACGGAGGCCGGGGGCCGGGGGCGCACGGAGGCCGGGGCCCGGAGGCGCACCCAAAGCCGGGACGGGGCCGACGGGCAGGCGAAGAGGCCGGGCGGAGGCGCACTAAGGCCGGGACGCGGCTGGGGCGGCGTTCTGTGCGTCAGTGGTGACCGAGGCCGCCGCTGCCGAACCCGCCGCTGCTGCCCTCGTCCCACTTGGGCCTGGGCTGCTCATGCTCTCCGGGGTGGCTGTCGGAGTCGTAGTCCTTGAAGTCGTACGGCATACGGCGCTCACCGTCGTGCGGCACCTCATCGGGAACCCGGTGCCTGGTCTCGTACTCCTGAGGCGAGTTCGGGCCCTTCTCGCCGGGGCTGGACGGGCGCTGATCGCCCCGGGCCCGGATACGGATGCCGTAGGCGACGGCCGCGATCAGGCCGATGACGACCACGAGGCCCGCGATGAACGGTGCGATGCCTACGAGCAGGTCACGCTCGGCGGCCACGAGCACCGGCAACGTCTCGGATGCGGTCTGTATGGCGTACATGCCGCTCGGGTACCCCGGCCTCGGCCGCTATGCCGGTGGGGTGGCGGCGAAAGGCGAGGCGGGTGTGGGCGGGACGAGGTGGGGTGAGCCGGGCGAAGTGGGGCGCCATGCGGCGGCGTGGGCGAGATGGACGAGGTGGACGAGGCGAGCGCCGGAAGCGGGCCGGAGCCGGGGCGCTGCTCTGGAGCGAGAGCGGTGCTCTATGCGCAGCACCGCTCTGGTGAGGGTCAAGCGTGCGGGCTCTGCGTGCGGGGAGGGCGTGGGGCGCGCTGCTCGTGGTGAACACCGGTCTCCTGGAAGTACGGCGCTCCGCTTCGAGAGCACTGCTCGCGGCAAGGCACCGCCGCACGGCCCGCGAGAAGAGCACCGCTCCACTCAGCGAGCGCCGATTGTTGAGCACTGCCCCAGCCATGACGAGCGACCGCTCCGCAAGAACACCGGCCACGAACGAGAGCACCGCTCCGCCGCTGGAGCGCCGATCACGCAAACCGCGCCCCCAGACCACCGCGTCCCCCGCGAGAACACCGCCCCGCAGCGCAGCGCCAGAGAACAGCGGTCACTTCGCAGAGCACCGCTCTCACCCCGGGCCACCGCTCTCGCGCTCGCCCTCCCCCCGCGCGACCTCGTCCGCATCCGCTGCTTCGCCTTCGCCCCCGCCCTGCAATCCCTCCGCCGCCCGGATCGCGTCGCGGTAGGTGCGGGCCGCTACGCGGAGGGCGGTTTCCGGGTCGACGCCCTGGGACTCGGCGCGTACGGCGAGGGCGAGCAGTTCGTAGCCGATGCCGCCCGGATCCGCTGACGTCCCCGGCCCGGCGGGCGGCGCCCCAGAACCCGGGCCCGCCGCCTGCCCGGCGGTCACTCCCGACCCGTCGGCCGCACGGTCCGCCCCGCCCGGGTGCGGCACCTCCAGTCCGGCCAGGCGGACGCGTTGGGCCAGCTTCGCGGGGCCAGGGCCAGGGCGGGCTGTCCCAGGGGGATGCCCTCGGTCACGGAGTCCCGTCGCTTCTCGGCGGCCTTGGTGCGGAGCCAGTGTTCGCGTACGTCGTCCGCCGTGGCCGCCTGTTCCTCGCCGAAGACATGCGGGTGCCGGTGGATCAGCTTCTCCACGATGCCGCCCGCCACATCGTCGATGGAGAACGGCTCCTCCGGGTCCTCCTGTGCGATGCGGGCGTGGAAGGCCACTTGGAGCAGCACGTCCCCCAACTCCTCGCACAGGGCGCCTCGGTCGCCCTCCTCGATCGCCTCGACGAGTTCGTACATCTCCTCGATGCCGTACTTGACGAGCCCCTCATGGGTGCGGGCGCCGCTCCACGGGCAGTGGGTGCGGATGCTGTCCATGACCTGTACGAGATCGAGGAGGCGTGCGCCGGGGAGGTCGTAGGAGCCGGGCAGCAGCTCCAGTTCGGGCATCGCCGCCCGGCCCGATCCGGCCAGCGCCGCCAGTCCGTCCGTGAGTGCGGGTTCGCCCTCCGCGGCGGCGATGACGACGGTGGTACGTCCTGCCGTGCATTCGCCGACCAGTTCGCGGGCCGTCGGCAGTTCGCCGGTGGTGACGTGGACGCCTGCCTCACGGACGTATGGGAGCTGAGGGTGTTCGGGGTCGCCGCATACGACGTGGTCGGCGGAGCGCAGCGCCTCCCAGGCAGGCCAGGACAGCAGTCCGGGTGCCACCCGGTGGCTGGTGGTGAGGAGGACGATGCGGCCGATGCGGTCGGGGTGCGGCGAAGAAGCGTTCACGGGTCGAACGTAACGCAGGGTCCCCAGGTCCCCGCCTCCGGCCGAAGTCCCGCCCGGCAGCCGCCCCTGGTCGGCAGCCCCCCTGCTCGGGAGCCGCCCCAGCGCATGGCCGTCCCCGCGACGCGGCCCAGCGGCGTGCAGGCCCGGGCAGGCGGAGTCCGCCCGCGATCCAGGGTCCGTGACCCGGAGTCCGTGACCCGGGAGTGCGTGACCCGGAGTCCGTGATCCGGCGTCTGTGATCCGGAGTCCGGCCCACCGCTCCGGCCGCGACTCCGCCCGCACCCCCGCTACGTCACATCGGCGGCTGCGCCTGCTGCTGTTGCTCGCGGTCCTGCTGCTTGCCGGTGAGGTCGCGCAGCCACGGCTCCGTCTCGTTGCCGAGGGTGGACGCCTCCACGTTCCACTTGCCGTAGCGGGGATTGACGGAGATGTGCAGGTCCTTGGAGGTCTCGGAGAACTTCTTCCGCAGGGCCGCGTTGCCCTGCGGCGTGCGGGGATCGATGTTCTCCGCCTTCGAGATCTTGTCGACGGCGACCTGCATGCGCATCCAGTCGTCGATCTGCGAGGGGGCCACGGCCTGCTGCTGGAGCAGCGCGTCCTTCAACTGCTTCTCGCCGCCTGCCTGCTTGCGCAGTTGGGCGTGGTACTTGCCGACTTCGCGACGTGTGACGGAGACGCCGGCGTCCTTCGCGGCCTTCTCCACGATGCGTTCGCGGATCAGGCCGTCGAGGGCGGCACGCGTCAACTGCCCGCTGCCCTTGACCAGCTCCGCGCCGTGCGGCGCCGCGCGCTGCGCGTCGCGCACCGCCTTCACCTTCGCCTGGAGCTGGCCCATGGTGATGCGCTCGCCGCCCGTCACGGCGGCGGCACCGGGGTGCGCGTCGTCGCCGCACCCGGTGAGCAGCGGCGCTGCGACGAGCAGCGTCACCGCACCGCTGAGGGTGAGCGTTGACCTGCGACGACGGCTTCCTGTGGTGCTGCTGTGCATCGAGACTCCCGGACGGCGGCTAGGGGCGTGCGACGGTTGTGCACGACCTCGGCGTTGATCGATGTTAAGTAGTCAAGGTGGTTGAGACCACCGCTTCGGCTCTCTTCCCGGCAACGGTTCGGGGTGAACCGGGCGGTTTCGGCGCCGGTCACGCCTCCGCGCTTCTCGCCCCGCTTCCCCTCGCCCAGGCACCCGGCCGCCTGGCGCCGGGCCCTGTGACCTCCGGTCCACGAGCATCCGGCTCAGGGCACCGAAGCGTTCAGCTCCGCCGTGGCCGACAGGTCCTGCCGTAGGCGACGTTACGCCGTCGTCGTCACCGCGACCGCGCTGGCCCTCTCCTTGCCGTCGCCCTCGCTCACGGCGCCCCAGGCCGCACCCCGCACGGCAACGCCCGCCCTACGCATCCGGCGTCGGCGGTCACGGCCCCAAGTCCCATGACTCCTGCGGCGGTTCAGAGAGCGGCGAACGGAAAGCGCGGGCCGCTGCCCGGCTGGGCTGCCCCGTCCCTCGGGCGGTTGGGCTGCCCCGTCCCTCGGGCGCCTTCGCCGTCTCGGCCGCGAAACGCTCTGCACCCCGTCGACCTCGTCGACCGGTCCCGTACGGACCCCTGGCAACCGGAGGCGGGCGCACGGGAGTCGACGGCGCCGGTGCACTGCCCGGCGCGGCACTCCTCCCCGCTCCGCGCTCCGCCTCGGACGCCCGGCCCGCCCACGGCCGGACTTCCGAACCGCCCCGTATATGTCCGCGCCGGAGGCGAGGGGGCCGGCCGACCGGCCGGAAGCCGGACGGGAAGATCCCGGTACGCCGGGGCCCCGCGCGGCGTCACGCCCCCGGCACGGTGGTGAGGAACTCCCCGACCCATGCCAGCAGTTCGCGCCCCACCACCGGCTTGCCGCCGATGCCGCCCGCCTTCGGCCGCGGCACCAGCACCTGGCGGCTCGCCTGCTTGATCACCGAGCGCGGATAGACGCGCTTGAGGCGCAGCTCCTGCGATTCGCGCAGCTCCACGGGCGAGAAGCGGACGTTGGCGCCCTGGAGGGTGATGTCCGTGATGCCGCACGAGCGGGCGAGCATGCGCAGGCCCGCGACGAGCAGCAGGTTCTCCACCGGTTCGGGCAACGGCCCGTAGCGGTCGGCGAGTTCCTCCCTCACGGCCGCGATGTCCTCCTCGGAGTTGGCGGAGGCGATGGCCCGGTACGCCTGGAGCCGCAGCCGTTCGCCGGGCGCGTAGTCGTGGGGGACGTGCGCGTCGACGGGCAGTTCGATCTTGACCTCCAGCGGGGCCTCCTCGACCTGGCCTCCCTGCTCCAGGGCGTTGCGGTAGTCGGCGACCGCCTCGCCGACCATCCGTACGTAGAGGTCGAAGCCGACGCCCGCGATATGGCCGGACTGCTCACCGCCGAGCAGGTTGCCCGCGCCGCGGATCTCCAGGTCCTTCATCGCGACGTACATGCCCGCGCCCATCTCGGTGTGCTGTGCGATGGTCGCGAGCCGTTCGTGCGCGGTCTCCGTGAGCGGCTTCTCGGGCGGGTAGAGGAAGTAGGCGTAGCCGCGTTCCCTGCCCCGGCCGACTCGTCCGCGTAGCTGATGGAGCTGTGAGAGGCCGAAGTTGTCGCCGCGTTCGACGATGAGGGTGTTGGCGTTGGAGATGTCGATGCCGTTCTCGACGATCGTCGTGGCGACCAGCACATCGGACTTCTTCTCCCAGAAGTCGACGACCACCTGCTCCAGCGCCTGCTCCGACATCTGACCGTGTGCGGTGGCGATGCGTGCCTCCGGCACGATCTGGCGCAGCCGGGCCGCCGCGCGCTCGATGGACTCCACACGGTTGTGGATGTAGAAGACCTGGCCGTCGCGCAGCAGTTCACGCCTGATCGCGGCGCCCATCTGCTTCTCCTCGTAGGGCCCTACGAAGGTCAGCACCGGATGGCGCTCCTCGGGCGGAGTGGTGATCGTCGACATCTCGCGGATGCCGGTGACGGCCATCTCAAGGGTGCGGGGGATGGGGGTGGCGGACATGCTGAGCACGTCCACGTTCGCCCGCAGCTTCTTGAGCTGCTCCTTGTGCTCCACGCCGAAGCGCTGCTCCTCGTCGACGATGAGCAGCCCGAGGTCCTTGAAGCGGGTGTCGGATGAGAAGAGGCGGTGCGTGCCGATGACGACGTCGACCGTGCCGTCGCGCAATCCGTCGACGACCGCGCGGGCCTCGGACTCGGTCTGGAATCGGGACAGCGCCCTCACGTTGACGGGGAACTGCCCGTAGCGCTCGGTGAAGGTCGAGAAGTGCTGCTGGACGAGGAGCGTCGTGGGCACCAGAACGGCCACCTGCTTGCCGTCCTGCACCGCCTTGAACGCGGCACGCACCGCGATCTCCGTCTTGCCGTAGCCGACGTCGCCGCAGATCAGCCGGTCCATCGGCACGGACTTCTCCATGTCCTCCTTGACCTCGCCGATGGTGGTGAGCTGGTCGGGCGTCTCGGCGTAGGGGAAGGCGTCCTCAAGCTCCCGCTGCCAGGGCGAGTCCTGGCCGAAGGCGTAGCCGGGCGCTGCCATGCGGGCCGAGTACAGCTTGATCAGGTCGGCGGCGATCTCCTTGACGGCCTTCTTCGCCCGCGCCTTCGTCTTCGTCCAGTCGGCGCCGCCGAGGCGGTGCAGCGAGGGCTGTTCGCCGCCCACGTACTTGGTGACCTGTTCGAGCTGGTCCGTGGGTACGAAGAGGCGGTCGCCGGGCTGGCCGCGCTTGGCGGGGGCGTACTCCACGAGCAGATACTCGCGGGTGGCGCCCTGCACGGTGCGCTGGACCATCTCGACGTAGCGGCCCACGCCGTGCTGCTCGTGGACGATGTAGTCCCCGGGGGAGAGCGTGAGCGGGTCGATCTGCTTGCGGCGGCGCGCGGGCATGCGCGCGGCCTCGCGGCCGGCGGCCCGCTGCCCCGAGAGGTCGGTCTCGGTGAGCACGGCGAGCTTCAGGCCGGGGTCGACGAAGCCGTTGTCGAGGCAGCCGCGCGCCACGTGCACGACGGACGGGGCGATGGCGCCCAGGTCGCTCTCCTGCCGGGCGGGGATGCCCTCGCCGCTGAGGACCTCGACGGTACGCATGGCGGGGCCGTGCGCCTCGGTGATGTACACGCAGCGCCAGCCCGACGACAGCCACTCCTTGGTGTCGGCGAGGGCGCGGGCTGTGTCGCCGCGGTAGCTCTCGGGGGCGCGCATGCCGAGGCGCAGCACGTCGGCGCCGCCGTCGAAGTCGGCGTCGAAGTCCGCGTCCTCCGCGCCGCCGCCCTCGTCGCCGCCGGCACCGTCGCCGGCACCGTCGCCGGAAGCCGCACCGGGGCTGAAGGGGCTGACCGACCACCACATCATGCCCAGCTCGCGTGCCCGCTCGCGAAGGTCGGCGATGCCCCACAGCGAGGCCGCGCCGAGGTCGACGGGGGCCTCGCCCGCCTCGGACATCGCGGTGGCGCTCCACGACGCCTGAAGGAACTCCTGCGACGTGGCCACGAGGTCCGCCGCCCGCGTACGGACCCGCTCCGGGTCGCACACCAGCGCCATCGTCCCCTTGGGCATCACATCGAGCAGCAGCTCCATGTCGTCGACGAGTACGGGCGCGAGGGACTCCATGCCCTCGACTGCGATGCCCTCCGCGATCTTCCCGAGCAGTTCGCCCAGCGCGGGGTGCTCCTCGGCGAGGGCGGCTGCCCTGCGCCGCACATCGTCCGTCAGCAGCAGCTCGCGGCACGGCGGCGCCCACAGCCCGTGCTCGGCGGCCTCCAGGGAACGCTGGTCGGCGACGCGGAAGTAGCGGATCTCCTCGACCTCGTCGCCCCAGAACTCCACGCGCAGCGGGTGTTCCTCGGTGGGCGGGAAGACGTCGAGGATTCCGCCGCGTACGGCGAACTCGCCGCGCTTCTCCACGAGTTCGACCCGCGAGTACGCGGCGGCTGCGAGCGCGTCGACGATCTCTTCCATGTCGGTGCTCTGCCCCTGCCGCAGCGCGACCGGCTCCAGCTCCCCCAGCCCCTTGACCTGCGGCTGTAGCACGGACCGTACGGGCGCGACGACGACGCTGACGGGGCCGGTGCCCGCGTCGCCGTCCTCGTCGGGGTGCGCGAGGCGGCGCAGCACGGCGAGACGCCGCCCGACGGTGTCGGAACGCGGCGAGAGCCGCTCGTGCGGCAGCGTCTCCCACGACGGGTACTCCACGACGCCCTCGGGCGGCAGCAGCGAACGCAGCGACTCCGTGAGGTCCTCCGCCTCCCGGCCCGTGGCGGTCACGGCCAGCACGGGGCGTCCCGAGGAGCGCGCGAGGGCCGCGACTGCGAAGGGACGGGCGGCGGCGGGCCCGACAAGATCGACATGGTGCCGGTTGCCGTCGGCGGCGGCCTCGACGGCCTCCTGAAGCGCGGGGTCGCGCACGACGGCGTCGAGCAGTCCGGTGAGACTCATCTGGGGTGGCTTCCCGTCCGGAGGTGGGCAACGCGAACGCCCCGAAGCGGCGCGGCGCGGACGTTCCGGGGGGTTCCAAGCGTACGGCGGTCCGGCGACCGGCCGCGCCTCCGGTGGACTAGGTGGTAGGCTTAGTCCAGTGGTTAGTCTTCCTAGCCCGGACACAAGCTCCGGAGGGCGATTCCCGAAGGGCAAGCGCGGAGGACCATCCCGGAGGACGTTCCAGGAGGACATCGTGGAAGCGGCGAAGCCGTACAACGTGCACGAGGCGAAGACCCACTTCTCGCGCATTCTCGAACAGGTCGCCACGGGTGAGGAAGTCGTGATCAGCAAGGCGGGCGAGCCCGTGGCGAAGGTGGTCCCCCTGCGGCCCAAGGTGCAGCGGGCCGACCTGGGTTCGCTCCGGGGGCAGATTCACATCGCCGACGACTTCGACGAGCTGCCCGACGACATCGCCGACGCGTTCGGTATGCGCTGATGCGGCTTCTGCTCGACACCCACGTGCTGCTGTGGTGGCTCGACGACTCTCCTGAACTGTCGGACGAGACCAAGGAGTTGCTGCGTACAGAGCCCTCGGTCCACGTCAGTGCAATCTCACCCTGGGAGATTGCGATCAAGCAGTCCCTCGGGAAGATCAGAGGGCCTGAGGACCTGGCGGAGCGGGCGCGTGACTCCCAGTTCACGCCGCTGCCCGTGGGGGCCGGTCACGGCGTGCGCGCGGGCAAGCTGCCGCCGCACCACCGCGACCCCTTCGACAGGGTTCTCATCGCCCAGGCTCAGATCGAGGGCATGACTCTGGTGACCCGCGACAAGTGGATGCAGCAGTACGACGTGCAGATCCTTCCCGTCTGACACCGGGCACGGGCCGGGTGCGGGCCGGTGCGGACAGCAGCAGGCACCGGGGCCCTCGACCTCGTGGGTCTTACGGGACCGCCGGTGCCTCGGTGCCGCGTCGTGGCGACGGTACGGGAGCCGGTGCGGGTGTGCGGCGCGCTCGCCCCCGGTCAGCTCCAGGCCGCCGCCTGCCGTCTGCCGCCCGTCAGCGCGGGTAGGCGCAGATCGCGAAGACGCTGATCCCGACCGTGGAGCTGTTCGGCTGCCGTCCCAGGCCGATCCAGCCCCTGTTGTCGTCGGTGGGGAAGCTGCCGACCAGGATCGCCTCGTTGCCGCGGGCCTCGGCACCGCCGCCGAGCACCTTCTTGCCCCTGGGGCATGTCACGGTCCTGCGCTGGAAGTTGGGCACGTTCTCGTTCGCCAGCCGTACGACCTCGTAGCCGTGGATCTTGTCGTGACCGCCCGAGGACTTGACCGACCCGGTGGAGTCGGCCTGCGCCGTCCAGCCGCCTCCGGCCACGAGGGCCAGCGCCAGCGCGCTCACGCCGAGAATCCGGTTCCTTCTCATCTGTGCTCCTTTCCGGTCCTGCTGATTCGGGCCCGGCGATCACCGGACCCGAATCAGTATTAAGCGGACATTCGGAAAGGAAGACGCAGACACGAACAAGCTACGCAGTATCGCGCCTTCGCCTCAGCCGGGCCCTGCCTCGCCACCCGCGCGCTCCGCTCGTCACTCCGTGGCGATCGCGTTCAGCACGTTCATCCGTCCCGCGCGGAACGCCGGTACCAGCGCCGCCACCAGGCCCACCAGGGCGGAGCCCGCGAAGACCGCGCCGATCGTGGGCCAGGGGATCTCCAGTACGTTCAGGCCCTCCAGCGCGAGCAGCCTCTGTGCCGCCGCGCCCCAGCACATGCCGAGGCCCAGCCCGAGCAGGGCGCCGAAGAGCGCGATGACGACCGACTCCAGGCGGATCATCCGGCGCAGTTGCCTGCGTGCCAGGCCGATGGCCCGCATCAGGCCGATCTCACGGGTGCGCTCGACGACCGACAGCGCGAGGGTGTTCACCACTCCCAGCACGGCCACGATGATCGCCAGCGCCAGCAGTCCGTAGACCATGTTGAGCATCTGCCCGACCTGGTCCTGGAGGGTCTCCTTGAAGTCGGCCTGGTCGCGCACCTGATACTGCGGATACGGTTTGAGGAGCTTCTTCAGCGACGAGTACGCGGCCTCCTCCCGGCCGTCCTCCGCCGAGCCGAACATCATGACCGTGGGCGGCACTTGGGCCTCGGGGATGTGGCGCTGCGCGGTGGCGACGTCCGTGTACATCGCGCCCTTGTCGACGCTCGTCTCCTCCTTGGTGACGGCGGCCACCGTGAGCTTCGCCGTACGGCCGCCCGCGAAGGCCACCTTCAGCTCGTCGCCCGTGGCGACGCCGTGCTCCTTGGCGAAGGCGGCGCCGACGGACATCGCGTCCCGGCCGTAAGCCCCGGACAGATCACCGGACTTGACCTCGCGGCGCAGGTCCTTCATGTACGACGGGTCGGTCGCGGAGAGCTGTTCGCTGCCCGTCTTCCCGTCGGGTGTGGTGATGCGTACGGGGACCACCTTGTAGGACGTAGCGGTCCTCAGGGACTTCGACGCCTTGAACTTCTTCTCCACGGCCGGGGTGATCGGCTGCCCGTTGCCGGACTGGACGATGAAGTCCGCGCCCACGGAGCGGTCCAGTTCCTTCGTGGCGGACGCGACCATCGACGAACCGACGACCGAGAGCGACGCGACCAGCGCCAGGCCGATCATCAGGGCCGCCGCGGTGGCGCCCGTACGCCGCGGGTTGCGCAGCGCGTTGCGCTCGGCGAGGCGCCCGACGCGGCCGCCGAACGGCCTGAGCGTCACCACCGACAGCACACGCACCAGGACCCCCGCGAGCACCGGCCCCACGACGACGAATCCGAGGAGCGTCAGCACGACGCCCACGCCCAGGTACAGCGACCCCTGTGACGCCTTCTCCGCCTGCGTGGCCGCGTAGAGACCGGCGGCTCCGCCGCCCGTCAGCAGTACGCCGAGCACCGCGCGCACCGCCCCCGCCTTGCCGTCCGCGGGGGTGCCCGCGTCCCGCAGCGCCGCCATCGGCGAGACGCGTCCTGCTCGGCGGGCCGGCAGATACGCGGCGAGGAGCGTGACGAGGACGCCCAGCGCGACCCCGGTCACGGGCGTCGTCCAGGCCACCGTGAGTTCGGACGTACTCAGGTTCATCCCGAGCTTGCCCATCAGCTTCATCAGCCCCACGGCGAGGCCGACTCCGGCGCCCACGCCCAGCACGGAACCGACGACACCCAGCAGCAGCGCCTCGATCAGCACCGACCTGTTGACCTGGCGGCGGCTGGATCCGATGGCCCTCATCAGGCCGATCTCACGGGTGCGCTGGGCGACCAGCATCGAGAAGGTGTTGACGATGAGGAAGACGCCCACGAGGAGCGCGATCCCGGCGAAGCCGAGCAGCGCGTACTTCATCACGTCCAGGAAGGAGCCGATGTCCTCCCGGCTGGAGTCCGCGGCCTCCTTCTGCGTCTGGTACGTGTACTTCCCGGCGCCCAGCGAGGCGGTGACGTTCTTCTTCAACAGGCCGTGTGTGACGCCCTGTTCGGCGGTCACGGCGATGTTCGTGTAGGAGCCGGTTCCGCCGAGGAGCCTGCGCTGGGCGGTGGCGGTGTCGAAGTAGACGATCGCCGCACCGGGGTTGGTGACCTGGAAGGTCGCGATGCCGGAGACGCGTGCGGAGAAGTCGCCGGTGGCGGCGATGGTCCGCAGCTTGTCGCCGCGCTCGATGTGGCGCTTCTCGGCGGTGTCGGCGTCGACCATCACCTCGGAGGAGTCGCGGGGCGCGTGCCCGGAGGTGATCTTCATCGTTCTGCGGTCGCCGGACGTCCAGTTGGCGGCGATGGTGGGGGCTCCGGTGTTGGAGCCGATGTTCTTGTCGTCGCCGTCGACGACGGTGACCTGTTCGCTGGAGACCACGCCCTCGGCGGACTTCACGCCCTCCGCCGTACGGACCTCGCGGAGCACGGAGGCCGGCAGCGTGCGGGGCCTGGCGGCGCGCTGATCCGCGCCTTCCGCCTGGCCCTTCTCCTTCTTGGGGCTCACGGTCACATCGGCCGCGGTCGCGGCGAAGAGCCGGTCGAAGGTGGTGTTCATGGTGTCGGTGAAGACGAGCGTGCCGCAGACGAACGCCACCGACAGCAGTACGGCGACGGCGCTGAGCGCCATGCGGCCCTTGTGCGCGAAGAAGTTGCGCAGCGATGCCTTGAACACGGTCACGGCCAGCTCCCCCTGAGGTCGCCGTGGTCGCCGCCTCCGGCGCCCCTGGCGCCGAACGCGTCGAAGCCGTCGTGGAGCGTGCCGAACGCGGCCAGTCCGTCCGCCGCGGCGGCGGAGCGCCCGTCGGGCGCCTGGGCGTGAACGGCCGCCTCACTCGGGACCGTTCCGGCAGCCGATCCCGCCTCCGGCCCGCCCGTCTCGGCGAGCCGCAGCATCCGGTCCAGCACGGCCTGCGCAGTGGGCTTGTACATCTCGTCGACGATCCGTCCGTCCGCGAGATACAGCACCCGGTCCGCATACGCGGCCGCCACCGGGTCGTGGGTGACCATCACGATCGTCTGCCCCAACTCGTCGACGGAGCGCCGCAGGAAGCCCAGCATCTCGGCCCCCGCGCGGGAGTCGAGGTTCCCGGTCGGCTCGTCGCCGAAGATGATCTCGGGCCGGGACGCCAGCGCACGTGCGACCGCCACCCGCTGCTGCTGGCCGCCGGAGAGCTGGCTCGGCCGGTGGTGGAGCCGCTCGTGGAGGCCGACGGTCGAGATGACCGTCTCCAGCCACTGCCTGTCGGGCTTACGGCCCGCGATGTCCATGGGGAGGGTGATGTTCTCCAGGGCGTTGAGCGTCGGCAGCAGGTTGTACGCCTGGAATATGAAGCCGATCCTGTCGCGCCGCAGCCGCGTCAGCTTCTTGTCCTTCAGGCCGGTTATCTCCTGCTCGCCGATGCGTATGCGCCCCTCGGTGACGGAGTCCAGACCGGCGAGGCAGTGCATCAGAGTCGACTTGCCGGACCCCGAGGGGCCCATGATCGCGGTGAACGCGCCACGTTCGATGTCCACGTCGACATGGTCGAGCGCGATGACCCGCGTCTCGCCCTGTCCGTATGCCTTCACCAGCCGGCGGGCGGAGGCCGCGACAGCCGAACTCGCCCCTCCGCCCCCGCCCTTGGGGTCTGCTGCCGCCGTCGTCATGGTGTGTTTCCTCTCCCCGTCGTATTTCGGTGTTCCGGCAAATCTCGGCGTTCCGGCGTTCCGGTGTCCCGTGCCCACCCCCCGGTGGGTCATGAAGCGGGCCCGCGTGGGACCCCTGAGCGAGTGCGTGAGCCGTCGCGTATGCCGTTACGTCCGCGGCGCGATCACGCACACGCGGACGAACCGGAATCTACGCCCGGCACATATGGGTGGCGATCGAGTTTTGAAGGAGTCTCCCGGCGTGCGGTGCGCGCCGCGATGGTGCCCGTACCTCTTCCGGAGCGGGGGCTTGCCCCACCCCCGTCACCGCCCCCGCCCGCGACGGGCGCCTCCTGCCGGCTCCCTGGATGAGCGTATGCACCTGCGGCGGCGGCCTCCTCCTGCTCCAGGACGATTCCCCGGCACCGCGAACCGAGGGGCCACCCCCTAGGGGGCGGCCCCCGCTCGCCGGACGCCAGGCCCCGCCCCTGCTCCCGGTCGCCTGACCACTTCCCGCCTCAACTCCCCCCACCTGCCATTACCTTCAGTAACGATGTTGGAAATGTGACAGGTTTTCCCACCGGCTCTTCCAAGCGCGCGACACTCGCCAGTAACCTGCGCTCAACCTCGGGCGTTCGGCCCCGTACGGAGGGGAGGCGCGCATGGCGTTCGGCACCGGCGAGCAACACGGATTCTCCGAAGACTACGGACCGTATCGAAACGCACCCGCTTATCCGCCGCGACCCCACCACCCCCCGCGCCCCGCATACAGCCCCCCGCCCTCGCACGCCCCCAGCGTGCCCGCACGCGCGGACACCGAACTGGTCCGGCTGCGCAGCGCCTACCGCTGGCTGCGCCGCAGCATGACGCTCGGCGTCCTCGGCTACTTCACCGTCTGGCTCGCCATGGCCGCCTATCTCCCGAACCTCATGGCACAGTCCGTGGCCGGTTCGGTGAACCTCGGCGTCCTTCTCGGGCTGCTGCTGATCCCCATCACCCTGCTGACGATCATCAGCTACGAACTCTTCGCCCGCGTCACCGTCGACCCCATCTCGCACCGGGTGCGCATAGCCGACGAGGAAGAGCGCGAGAACGAAGAGGAGGGCCGTTGAACCCCAGCTCCGTGGACGCCGGTTCGCAGTCCCTGTCCTTCGCCATCTTCGCCGCGCTCGTCAGCGTCACGCTGCTGCTGTGCATCATGACCAGCGCCGAACGCGACGACCTCGACGAGTTCTACACCGGCTTCCGCACCCTCGCGCCGCTGCGCAACGGCTTCGCCATCGCCGGTGACTACATCTCCGCCGCGACCGTGCTGTCCACCATCGGGATCATCGCCCTCACCGGCTTCGACGGGCTCGTGCTCGCCCTGGCCACCGCGCTGTCGCTGCTGCTGCTGATGGTCCTGCTGGCCGAACCGCTGCGCAACGCGGGCCGGTTCACGATGGGCGACGCGCTCACCCACCGCTCCCCCAGCAGGCTGGTGCGCCTCGCCGCGACCGGCGTCACCCTCTCCGCGCTGCTTCCGCTGATGGTCTTCCAGCTCGCCGGCGCGGGCCAACTCGTCACCCTGGTCCTCGGGTTCGAGGGCTCTTCCGTACGCACGGTCACCACCGTCGCCCTCGGCGGGCTCATGATCGGCTACGCCGCGATCGGCGGGATGAAGGGCACGGCGCTCATCCACATCATCAAGCTCGTGGTGCTCTTCGGCGCCTCGCTGATGCTGGCCGTGCTCGTCATGGACAAGGTCGGATGGGACCCGTCCCGGCTGATCACGCTCGCCGACGTCGGCAGCGGACGCGGAGCGGCCTACGCACGCTCCGGACTGCTGATCCAGCCCACCGACATCGGCAGGGCCGATCTGATCGCCAGCTCGCTGACCGTGGTCTTCGGCGCCGCGTGCCTGCCGCACGTCACGATGCGCATGTACACCGCGAGGAGCGCACAGGACATCCGCCGCGCCATGTCCTACGCCGTGATGATCATGGCGGTGTTCGTGCTCTTGATCGCCGTCATCGGCGCCGGAGCCACGGCTCTTCTCGGCAGGCAGAACATCGCGGCCGGCGACCCCGAGGGCAGCACGGCGATCCTCCGGCTGGCACGGGCGATCGTCGCCGACTCGACCGCGCTGTCGACGTTCGTCTTCACCACCGTCTCCACGGCCGTCTTCCTCACGCTGCTCTCGTCCGTCGCCGGGATGATTCTCGCCTGCGGCAACTCCCTCGCCCACGACCTCTACGCGGGTGTACTGAGCCGCACCAACTCGCCTTCACCGCGGCGGGAGTTGCTCATCGCCCGCCTCGCCGCCTTCGCCGTGGGCGCACCGGCCATCGCGCTGGCCGTGCTCGTGCAGGACAAGGCGCTGCGGGCACTGATCATCCTGTCCTTCAGCATCGCCGCGTCCGCGATCGCCCCCGCGCTCGTCTACGGCCTGTTCTGGCGGCGCTTCACCCGCTTCGGGCTGCTGGCGACGCTCATCGGCGGCAGCACCGCGGCGATCGTGGTGACCGCCCTGTCCACGACGGTCTCCGGCACGCCCCGATCCCTCATCCCCGACCGGGACTTCCACGTCTTCCCGCTCACCACCAGCGGCATGATCAGCATTCCCGTGGGCTTCCTGCTGGGCTGGGCGTGCACCTTCCTCAGCACCCGCCGCTCGCAGCACCGCGGCCGTACGGAGTACCGCGCCGCCGAGCCCCGGCTGCTGGCGGGGGCCAGGCGGCGCTGAACCACCGGGCGTCCGAGGCAAGCCGGGCGTCGCGGACGATTCCGCGTCCCGGGGCTCCGGGTCGGGGGCATACGGCCGCCGGTCGCCTCCCGCGTACGCGGCGCCGCGCGGGCGTCAGCTCTCCCGGCCCCTGAGCTGGCCGGGGACTGTGACCGCCTCGGCCGCGCGGGACGCGTCGCATGCGTCCCCGTGGCCGTCGTCCACGTCGTTGCCGCCGTGCGCGGCGCCGGGGCCGTGTCCGTCGTTCGCACCGTTCGCACCGTTCGGCCCGTGCGCGCCGTCCGGTCGCCCCGGGTCCTCCGGCTGCCCGAGGGCCGCCCCGGGTGCACGCCCCGTGATCGACGCCAGCGTGCTGCGCACCCGCGCCATGTGCCCCCGCATCTCCGCCGCGCGCTCGGCGTGTTCCCACAGCACACGCTCCGTCTCCCGCTCGACGGCCTCCTCCCGCACCCGCGCCCCCGCCAGCAGCTTGTCGCCGCGCGCCCGCGCCTCTTCCTGCCAGCGGCGGGCGTCCTCCTCCGCCTCGGCACGTTCGGCCCGTGCGTCCTCCAGCAACTGCTCGCCGCGGTCGGCCAGTTCGCTGACGTACGCCTCCAACGCGCGCCGCTGCTCGGCTAGTCGGCGCTCGGCGTCCTCCAACTCGGCGGCCTGCTTCCGCTCCTGGTCGGCGAGTGTCCCGGCGCACTGCGACTCCGCCTCGCGCAGGCCCTCCTCCGCCGCGTCACGCGTCTGCTGCGCCGCCTCCCGTGCCGCTGCCCTGACCGCCTCGGCCTCGCAGCTCGCCGCCTCGACCCTGCGGGAGGCCGCCGCCTCCGCCTCCGTGCGCAGCAGCTCCGCCTCCTCATCGGCGGCCTCACGTACCGCCCGTGCGTGCGCCTCGGCCTCGGCGACGGTGCCCGCGGCCTCCTCCCCGGCGCTGGTGCGTACGGCCTCCGCCTCCGCCTCCGCCAGCGACAGCAGACGGCGTGCACGGTCGCCCAGCGACTCGTAGGTCTGCGGAGGCAGCGACTCGGCCAGACTCCTCAACCGCTCGGCCTCCGCGGCGAGTTCCTCCTCGCGTGCGGCGAGGCCGGCGATGCGCCCACGGCTCTCCTCAAGCTCGCCGATCAGCCCGTCCATCGCCCTGTCGACCTGCTCGGGCCGGTAGCCACGACCCCGTACGACGGTGAACGCATGCGGCGACGCACCCATTTCGAGCCCCTTATCTCAGCAACACACTCAACGGCGGACGCACATCCTTCTTGATGCGAGCGAAGCGGTCATAACGCGACACTCCATACGAGGGTGTTACGAACAAGGCGTCACAGCAGGGGAGTCGGGGACCGCACCACGCCCATGACGGGCACTAACGCGCGGCACCGGCGACGATGCGCACACAGCGAAAGGCCCGCCGCCCGTCACCTCAGGGACGGCGAGGACCATCCGTGAGGGTGAAGGGCGACGGGACCTGGTACCGCCGCGGGGAGTCGACGAAGACTCGGGAGTCGACGAGGACTCGGGTCCTGGACGTGCGGGCCGGAGACGGGCCGGGAGCGGGCAGCCGGGGGAACGGACCGGAAGGGGACTGGAAGGGGATTGGAAGGGAGCCGGGCTAGAACTAGAAGAGGCCGTCCCACATCTGTTCCAGCAGCACCGCCCACCAGTTCTCCGGCGAGGACAGCGCCGCCGGGTCCAAGGCCGCCAACTGCGCCTGGAAATCGACCGTCCAGCGGCCAGCCTGCTCCTGCGTCAGCCCGTAGCGCAGCGGCCACATCCGGCCCAGCAGCGCCAGCGAACGCACGAACTCCGGCAGCCCCGTACTGACGAACTGCGGCTGTGCGGGCTGCCCTTCGGGACCTGCCTCCAGCGGTACGGCGACGATGTGCGCCGTGCCGTACTGCACGCAGAGCTGCTTGCCGAAGTCGTTGCCCATCACCAGATACGAGCCGGCGTCGGAGGCGGGCCGCACACCCCGCTCCTGAGCCAGTTCGGCCAGCGTCGGCACCGGGCGGCCAGGCTGAGTCTGTCCCCAGAAGAACGGGCCCACGTCCACCGGAAGTCCCGCCCACACCAGCGTCTGCCCGACGATGTCGGGAACTCCCTGCCGCGAGACCGCGTGCTGGTCGAAGCGGAAGACCGCCTGCGGCCCGAACGCCTGGTTGAGTTCCTGCCCCACCGCGTCCGGCGGCAGCGGCGGAACCGGCGGGATCTGATGCTGCGGCGGCAGCGGCACCCGGCACGGGGCCGGGCGCGCGGGCCCGTCCGCGACCTGGTGCAACTCGCCCTGGTGCTCGATGAGATGACGCATGCCCTGCTGCCGGGTCGCGTGGTCGCGTCCGTAGGGAGCGGTGTGCGTCACGCGGACCTGCGGCCAGGTCTCGCGGATCATGCGGGCGCAGTAGCCGCCGGGCAGCTCGCAGGACTCCAACTCGGTGTGCAGCTCGACCACTTGCTGCGGCGGCACGTTCAAGTTCCGCAGCTCGTGCAGGATCTGCCACTCCGGATGCGGAGTACCGGGAGCGGAGCGGCGGATCAACTGCTGCTCCGAGCCGTCCGGTGCGCGGTAGCGCAGCACCGCCATATAGCCGGGGCCGACGGTGGGCAGACCCGTCGGCTGCTGTTGCTGCGGTGGCTGCTGCGGATAGCCGTACGCGGGTGGTGCACCGGCACCGGCCGGTACGGGCCCTGCCGGTGCCCCCGGCGGCGGGCCCGCGGCGGGCGGCACTCCAGGCGGCGGACCCTGCTGCGGGAAGCCATAGCCCTGCGGAGGGCCGGGCGGAGCGGGAGGCGGCGGTCCGGGCGGCGCACCGGGAGCGGCCGGTGGCGGGCCGGGGGGCGCGGGCGTGCTGGGGCCGCCTCGCGAGGGGTCCGCGAGCATCGTCGCCGCATGGTGCACATCACCGGCGCCGCCCGAGGAGTCGCCGCCGCCCGAACCACGGCCGCCGGTACCGGAACCGCCCGGACCGGAGTCGGGACCCGAATCCGGGCCGGAACCGGGGCCGTTCGAGGGGCCGCCGCCGTCGCGCATCCGCGACACCTCGTCGGCCGAGACCATCTGCGTGGGTACGTATCCGCCGCCGGGCGGGCCCGACGCGCCACCGGAACCACCGCCCTGGGCCGCACCGGGCGTGCCGGGCGCTCCCGGCGGAGGCGGTACGGACGGTCCGCCGCCCCGCGAACCACCGGACCCCGCCTGGCCTCCGGCCGGTGCCCTGCCCGTATCGGCGTCGGCCCCGCCTGAGCCCACCGCCCCGGGAGGCCCGGGCGGCGGAGGAGGAGCGCCGATGCCGCCGGCGCCGCCTGTCGAGGGGCCCGCGAGCATCGTCGCCGCATGGTGCACATCGCCCGCGCCGCCGCTGTTGCCGCTGTCGCCGCTGCCCGGCGGCGAACCGGGCGGCGGCGGGGGCACGTCGGGCGGCATGGGAGGCGGTGGCGGCACGGCGCCGGGAACGCCCGTGCCCTGTCCCGGACCCTGCGGCGCCTGGCCAGGCTGCTGCGAACCGTCGACCGCGGGTGAGACGGCCGTCCTCGGAAGGGCGGGGCCCTCGCGCATCAACTCCGTCTTGGCGTCGGCCGAAGCCTGGCCGGCTCCGTCACCGGAGAGCGGCGGAGCGAAGACTGTCGCCGGAGGCGCCTGTGCCTCGCCGCCGCCCGAACTGCTCGTGTCCGCCGCGTCCCAGGGGCTGACACCGGCGTCCGGAGACGTGCCCGCGGACGCTCCCGCACCGGTCCCCGCGCCCGCGCTGCTCGCCTCGCCTGCCCCGACTCCCGTACCGGTGGCGCCACTCGGCGAACCGGCCGTGCCTCTGCGGTCCGGAATGCCCATCTGGTCCGCGGCCTGCTGAAGCCACTCGGGCGGCGTCAGCAGGAACGACGTGGCCTCCAGGTCGAGCCGCTGCGCCGTGGGCGCAACGCGCGGCGCCGGTACGGCCGAGGTCCCGTACTCCTCCTCGTAGCGGCGGATGACCTCACCGACCGGCAGCCCCGGCCACAGCGTCGTGTCACCGCTGTCCCGCGCTATCACCAGCCGCATGCGCGGGGCCTCGGCTCCGGCGCTCCCGGCTCCGGCCGCGTCGCCGGACCCGGCACCGGCTCCCGCGCCGGGGCCGTCCCCGGCGGCAGGCTCCGCCCATGCCACGAAGCCCAGGTCGAACTCCCTTACGCACACCTCGAGTTGCCGGTCGCCCGGCACATCGCCGTTGACCCAGCGCTCCGCGCGCTCCTGAGCCTGAGCGAAGGTCACCATCGCGCGCTCACTCCTCAACCACCGTCGCCACCGTCGCCACGACCCGCACACCGTCCTCGCGCCGGCGCCCACGCATCGGCGCCCTCACACCGGCACCGCACGAGCGAAGCCGCCGTCCACCATCAGGTTCGCCACGGTCTCCAGCTCCGGCGGACTGCCCGCGAGCCGCAGCAGGAAGTCGTCGAAGTCGGAACCGCACGGCCGCAGCAGCCGCTCCACTCGCGTCTGCACGTCCAGCCCGTCCTCGTCACGTGCGTCGTCGAAGGCGCAGAACCACACCGACCCGTACGACTCGCCCTTCACCTTCACGGCGATGAGGCCGCCCTGTACGAAGCCGACCCCGAGGAAGTCCTTGGTGAAGTGGTCGCGCAGACACTTGTTGATGTAGACGAGGTCGTTGACCGCCGCGTCCTCCCGCACCGTGAAGAACGGCTGGTCGACCAGGAGCCCCAACTCGGGGTCCAGCGCCACCCCGCGCGGCGCACAGCCGCCCGCGGCCTTCAGGAACGCCCGGTAGGCGGGAGGCAGCCGGTATCCGAGGCGCTCCTCGACCTCCAGCACCTGCGGCTCGGTCACCGCGACCGAGTGCGGCACCTTGAAGTGCACGGGCCTGGTCTCCTGCAACGGCCGCGTACCGCCCCTGGCGTGGTCGACGTTCGCCGTCGCCAGCCCGCCGTGGTGCCGCAGCAGCACCTTCACCTCTACGGGGACCAGCTCCATGCGGCGGCTGAATGGAACGTGGTGCCAAGTCCAGCCGTGCGGCGTCGCCACCGGCGGCAGATCCGCCCACAGCCGGTGACCGGACGCGTGCAGCGCGGCGTTGGCCGATACGTAGTCGGTGAGGCGCAGTTCGTCGCCGCCGAAGCCCTCCGGCGGTTCCGCGATCTCCGCGGCGGCCTGTGCGTAGGGGGAGAAGTCCGGCATGCCGTGCTCGTCGACGCGCACACCGGCCGGATGACGGGAGAGCCGCACCGGATCGGGGAAGTTCACGACCTGGCCCGCGTACGCCCGGTTCGGCGGGCCGTACGGTGATCCCCCCGGAGCGGCGACGGGGTCTGCCCCCGGCTGTAGCCGACCTGTCGTCATCGCGGAAGCCCCCTGCTGCACATCTGGCCTGACATGGGACAGCCTATGCGGTACGCCGACGAGGGGTCACCGCCCGCACCTCGGCGGCGGTCGGCCCCCGGCCGGCGGGCGCGGCCGGTGCGGCGACCGGATCGAGGACCTGCCGTCCGACGGCCCCCTCGGCCGTCCCCGGGCCGTCTCCGGAATCAGGACTTGCCGTCCCCGGCCTCCGTCAGCTTCTCGTGCTGCTTCTTCACCAGCGCGGCGGCCACGGCCTGCGGCTCGCCCGACAGCGAAACGGACATGAACGACGCGGTGTTGGCGCCCGTACGGACGATCGTGAAGACCGTCGGGGACTCCTTGCCGCGGGCGTCCTCCATCGTGAAGCGCACCGAGTCGTCCCCGACGCCGACGCCCTTGCCGGGCTTGACGCTCAGCCGTGACTTCTCACCCGTGTTGATCTGCCCGGTGAACGAACCGCAGTCGCGCACGGCCTTCTTCAGCTCTCCCAGCCACTTCTCGGCCTCGCCCTCGGCGTAGGAGGAGAGCAGCACCTGCTGCACCGCGCCGCCCGTGCTGAGTGAACCTTTCATCAGCACACCGCTCGAGAACGCCTTGCGTTCGTGCTCCGGCTTGGAGTCCACGACGTCGGTGATCGGCGAGCAGCGGGGGTCGTCCGCCTTCATCGTGTTCTGCGCGGGCAGCGCGTCCTCCTTGTTGCGCTGCGCCCGGTAGCCCTTCACATCGCCGGACTTCAGCAGCGCGCCGTCCAACTGCTTCTGGTCCAGCGGGGGAACACCGCCGCCCTCGGCTCCGCCCTCACCGGCAGAACCGGAATCCGAACCGGAACCGGAACTCTGGCTTCGGCCGTCTTCCTTCTTCCCGCCACTGCCGTCACCGCTGCCACTGCAAGCAACAGCCGTCACGGCCAGCACCGGCACAACAACCGCCACACCCAGCACACGACGGACACGAGGACCGAGGCGACTACCCCTGCGACCACACGTGCGACCGTGTCGGTCACCATCACTGCGACAACGAACAGAGGTGCTGCTGCCCATGACGGAACTCCTGCCTCGAGTAGAGATGTACGCCCGATGCTGACTTCAACCGTCCCCACGCGCCATCCCTGTATCACCCCCGTACGGGAATCCGTCACATACGGATGACATGCCCACTGGCATGATCGACTCGCCCCCCACGCTGCATACTTGGCCCGGCACACCGCACACACCAGACACAAACGGCAGAAGGGGCCGTGCGGGGAGGAACCAGCTCATGAACACCGCATCGCTCAATTCCCCGGCGTCCGCCGCCGGTTCGGCAGGGACCGCCGAGTCGGCGACCGCCGGACCGGCACGAGCCGCGACAGCCGCGACGGCACCGGCGGCGCACGCCCCTCCGGCGCCGCGGACCGCGCCGGGCGGCCCGGCACGTACCGGCACGGCGAGCCCTGCGAGCCCCCGAACCGCCGACGACCCCCGCGTCCGCTGGACCGCCGCCCCCGAGGACCCCACGCCACCGCTGCACGAGCGGCGCGACGGCATCCTCCCCGCGGTGGCCGCCGCCCTCTCCGTACGAGGCCGCACCCTCACCTCGACGGGCAACAAGGGAGACCAGGCCCCCGCACCGCACCCCCTCGTGCAGGACTTCCTCGACACCCTCACCACCGAGCACCGCGCCCGCCACACGGGCCGCTGCCCGGAGACCGTCCTGATCTCCCGCTACCTCGGCGAAACCGAGGCCGCGCGCCCCTCGAAGCGCACCAAGGGCCGTACGAGCGGCGGAAAAGGCGGGAAGAGGACCCTCACCCTCGCCGAGGCCAAGCGCGCCCTGAAGAACGCCAAACTCACCGCCCGCCACATCCGTGAGCAGGGCGACCCGCTCCACGGCCGCTACGCACCGCCCTGCCGCTCCTGCGGCGCGCTCCTCGCGCACTTCGGGGTACGCCCCGTCGACTCCGGCAGCCGGCACCAAGGCCGCTCGGTGACCCCGCCCCGAAACCTGCGCGACTCCACCACCCGCTTCTCCGTGGCCGTCGACGACGCGCTGCGCAACGCGGGCTGGCGGCCCGGACGGCGCGACATGCGCCAGGCCGAGGAGTGGGCCGACACCCTCCGGCTGCACGCCTCCCCCGGCGGGCACAGACACGCCGTGCTGCCCGCCGCCGTGGAGGTCTGGGCCGAGTTCGGCAATCTGCCCATCGTCCCCACCGGGCCCGGACGCAACATCGCACCCTCGGCCGTACGCATCGACCCCCTGCACGCGCTGCACGCCGCCCGCACCCTCGCCGAACTCGGCCGTGCCCTGCGTACGAAGATCTGCCCCCTCGGCACCGACGGTTCCGACGCGGCGATCCTCGCCATCGACACCGAGGCCCGCGTCTACAGCCTCGACCACACCGGCGACTGGTATCTCGGCCGCGACTTCGACACCGCGCTCGCCGCGCTGCTCACGGGCACCCGCCCGGAACGGCTCACAAGACCGCTGGACGCGTCCGCCGCCGGGGACTCCGTATGACGTGAGATCCCCAGTTGGGCAGAGCCCGTATGACGGCAGAGCCCGCATGACGGGAGCGTTCTCACGAGGGGCGAACGGGGCGCTTCTACGAGAGAGGGTCTGCGCAGCCGGGGTTCGCAGCGCCGGCAGCGTTGCCCGGACTGCCTTGCCTGCTGGGCCTGTTCGGCCCGGTGAATCCGTTGGACTCGCGGGGCCTGTTCAGCCGGGACGCCCGCGCTGTCCGTCCGCGCCGCCGGGTCCCGCCGCCTCCCGCCGTCCCGCGGGTATCACCGCCGAGACCTTGAATCCGCCCGCGTCCGTCGGGCCCGAGACGAAGCCGCCGCCGAGCGCCGCGACCCGCTCCTTCATGCCCACCAGGCCGTTGCCGCCGCTCGGCAGGCCCGCACCGGCCACGCCCTCGCCGTCCACCGGACGCTCGTTCTCCACCTGGACCGCGACCTCTCCCTCGCGGTGCGCGAGCCGCACCCTCGTACGGGCACCGGGCGCATGCTTGTGGACGTTCGTCAGCGCCTCCTGCACCACGCGGAACGCGGTCTGCTCCACGCCCGCCCCGTAGCCGCGCGACGAGCCGTCCACCGAGAGGTCGACCGACATCCCCGCCTCCCGTGACTGGCCCACCAGCGCGTCCAGTTCCGCGAGGCACGGTCCGTCGTCCGTCCCCCGTCCCTCGCGTGATGCACCGTGCGCACCGCCTTCGAGCGCGGCACCCGGGCCCGCTCCCCCGCCCGTGTACGCAGCGGAGCCCGAAGCGGAACCCCGGCCGGAACCGGCGTCCACGCCGCCGGGCCCCCGCGACGCGTCCCCGCGCCGCCGCGCGTCGCCGCCGTCTTCCGCCGAGGCCACCATGCCCACCGCGCCCGCCGAACCATCCGGCTCCGCCGAACCCGCCGACCCCGCCGCCGCCACCGCGAACTCCGCCAGGCGCACCGAAGCGCCGCCCGAACCGGCCGTACGCTCGACGCTCCCCTCCGGGGCACGCAGCACGCCCAGCATCGTCCGCAGCTCCGTCAGCGCCTGCCTGCCCATGTCGCCGACCAGTGCCGCGTTCTTCGACGCCTTCTCCGGGTCCTTCAACGCCACCGCCTGCAACGCCGCAGCGTGCACCACCATCAGGCTCACCCGGTGCGCCACCACGTCGTGCATCTCCCGCGCGATCCGCGTGCGCTCCTCGCTGCGCGCCCACTCCGCGCGTTCCTCCGCGCGGTCGGCCAGCAGCGCCAACTCCCGTTCCAGACCGTCCGCCCGCTCCCTGAGCGACTCCACCAGGCGCCGCCGCGCACCGACGTAGAGGCCCATCAGCACAGGGGGCGCCGTGAGCCCTATCGCCACCACGAGGGACATCAGCGGGATGAACCACGGCGGAGGGTTGAACCCGGGGTCCTGCCCGATGCTCTGATGCATCCGCACGACGGTGATGATGACCGCGGCGGCGGCCTGCATGCTCGTCAGCAGCACCGTGATCCGGCGGGGCACGTTGGCGGCGACGGCGAGGCTGTAGAGCCCGACGAAGCCGAGCAGGAAACCCATCTCCGCGGGGGTCAGCGCGATCGACACCAGCACGACCGCGATCGGCCAGCGCCGCCGCAGCACCAGCGTCGACCCGGCCAGCAGCCCGAGGATCACGCCCGCCACATCCGGCAGGCCCGCCTCGTCCGCGAAGTCCACGCCCTGTACGGCGCACTCCACGGCGGAGGCCAGGCCCAGGGCGATGTCCAGCACGGCGCTCCGCCGGCGCTCCCACCACCATGGCCCGCCGACGGTCGGCCTCTCCCCCGTCTCGGTCATACCGACCAGCGTACGACCGGGGGCCAACCAGTTTTCCGGCTCGCACAGGAACCGAACACTCCGTCGCCGGACCCCAACATTCCGCTCCGCGCCGAGCCCTGGAGCGGCGCCCGGCGAAGCCGCCCGCACCCAGGACCGACCGCGCACGTGACGGCGCACATGACGGCGCACATGACCGCGTAGATGACCGCGCATATATGGGCCTCAACGCGGGCTCGCGGCCCGCGTCCTGCGTCACGCGGACCCCTGCCGTCGCGTCGACGGGCCAAGGTCGGGCATAGTATGTGGGGTCCGAGGGACCCCGGCGAGGGAGAATCGGACATAGTGCGATCCCGGGTCGACTAAGGGCAAGTCCTTGGTTTTTGGTGCCAATGATGGGGGTTCGAATCCTCCCCCGGGAGCTTGAGGTTCCGCCAGCGGCCGGCGCCCGCTCCTTCCGTCCGCCGATTCCGGCCGCTGAGCTGATCACCGGTCCCGGTCACGTCGCGGACGCCGACCGCCGGTCCTGAGCGCGGACGGCGACCGCGGGCTCCGACCGCGAACACCGATCGCGAACACCGGCCGCCGACTTCGACTCACGGCCCCGCCCACGCAGGCCGGGGCCCCTCCCGTGTCCGGATCCGGACCCCTGTGTAACCCACCGGTATCCTGCGGGTGTTCCCCCTGACCCCGTAGCCGAAGGGCACCCCCGTGAGCGTCAACCGCCCGGCAGCCGTCGTCGTACTCGCAGCGGGTGAGGGCACCCGTATGAAATCGGCGACGCCCAAGGTTCTGCACGAGATCTGCGGCCGTTCCCTTCTCGGCCATGTCGTCGCCGCGTCCCGCAGCCTCTCCCCCGAGCATCTCGTCGTGGTCGTCGGTCACGCCCGTGAGCAGGTGACGGCGCATCTCGCCGAGGTCGACGCGGAGGTGCGCACGGCGGTGCAGCACGAGCAGAACGGCACCGGGCACGCGGTCCGCATGGCCCTTGAGGAGCTGTCGGGCAGCGGCGTGGCGCTCGACGGCACGGTGGTCGTCACATGCGGGGACACCCCCCTGCTGACGGGCGAGACGCTCCAGTCGCTCGCCGACACCCACGCCGCGGACGGCAACGCCGTCACGGTGCTCACCGCCGAGGTCCCTGACTCCACGGGCTACGGCCGTATCGTGCGCGACCCGGACAGCGGCGCGGTCACGGCGATCGTCGAGCACAAGGACGCCACACCCGCCCAACTCGCCGTCACGGAGATCAACTCGGGGGTCTTCGCGTTCGACGCGCAGCTCCTCATTGACGCCCTCGGCAAGGTCCGTACGGACAACAGCCAGGGCGAGGAGTATCTGACCGACGTGCTAGGCATCCTGCGCAGCGCGGGTCACCGGGTGGGCGCCTCGGTGGCGGGCGACCACCGGGAGATCCTGGGGATCAACAACCGTGTGCAGCTTGCCGAGGCACGCGGGCTGCTCAACGGCCGCCTGCTGGAGCGGGCGATGCTCGCGGGCGTGACCGTGGTGGACCCGGCGTCGACGCTGCTGGACGTCTCGGTGACCTACGAGCAGGACGTGACGGTGCTTCCCGGCACGCAGTTGACGGGTTCGACGCATCTCGCGGAGGGCTGCGAGGTGGGCCCCAATTCGCAATTGGCCGATACGGCCGTGGGCGCGGGGGCCTCGGTGAGCAACACGGTGGCGCAGGGCGCGGAGATCGGAGACGGCGCGAAGGTGGGCCCGTTCACATATTTGCGGCCGGGCACGCGACTGGGCGTGAAGGTGAAGGCGGGCAGCTTCGTCGAGATCAAGAACGCCGAGATCGGCGAGGGTTCGAAGGTGCCGCACCTTTCGTATGTGGGTGACGCCTCGGTCGGTGAGCACACCAACATCGGTGCCGCGACGGTGTTCGTGAATTACGACGGTGAGAACAAGCACCGCACGGCGATCGGTTCACACTGCAAGACGGGCGCGGACAACATGTTCGTGGCGCCGGTCACCGTCGGGGACGGTGCCTATACGGCCGCGGGTTCGGTGATCACGAAGGATGTGCCGCCAGGTTCGCTCGCCGTGGCGCGCGGCCAACAGCGCAATATCGCGGGGTGGGTGGCGCGTAAGAGGCCGGGCAGCGCATCGGCACAGGCGGCCGAGAGCGCGTCGGGAACGCCGGGCGGGGAGGGCACCGAGAGCCCGTCCGGTGGCTGACGAGCGGCGACGGCTCCTGCCGGGTGCGCGTGGCCGATGGCCGGGGCGTACGGTTAAGACGCACGCACGCCCCGCGGAACTCAAGGAGACGGTGCAGTGACCGGGATCAAGACGACCGGCGAGAAGAAATTGATGCTCTTCTCCGGCCGCGCCCACCCCGAGCTTGCGGAGGAGGTCGCGGAACAGCTCGGTATCGGCGTGGTCCCGACCAAGACTTTCGACTTCGCGAACGGCGAGATCTACGTCCGCTTCCAGGAGTCCGCCCGTGGCGCCGACTGTTTTCTGATGCAGAGCCACACGGCTCCGATCAACAAGTCGATCATGGAGCAACTGATCATGATCGACGCTTTGAAGCGTGCTTCGGCGCGCAGTATCACGGTGATCGTGCCGTTCTACGGCTATGCGCGTCAGGACAAGAAGCACCGTGGACGGGAGCCCATTTCGGCGCGGTTGATGGCGGATCTGCTTCAAACGGCGGGCGCGGACCGCATTCTCACCGTGGATCTGCACACGGATCAGATTCAGGGATTCTTCGACGGCCCGGTGGACCACCTTTTCGCGCTGCCGGTGCTCGCCGACTACGTGGGCGAGCAGGTGGCGAGGGACAAGCTGACGGTGGTCTCGCCGGACGCGGGCCGGGTACGGGTCGCCGACCGCTGGGCGGACCGTCTCGGCGCGCCGCTGGCGATCGTCCACAAGCGCCGCGACCCGGAGGTCGCGAACCAGGTGACGGTGCACGAGGTCGTCGGTGACGTCGAGGGCCGGGTGTGCGTGCTGGTCGACGACATGATCGACACCGGCGGCACGATCTGCGCCGCGGCGGACGCGCTGTTCGCGAACGGCGCCGAGGACGTGATCGTCACCGCCACGCACGGTGTGCTGTCGGGCCCCGCGGCGGACCGTCTGAAGAACTCGAAGGTGAGCGAGTTCGTCTTCACCAACACCCTGCCGACGCCCGGCGAACAGGACCTGGACAAGATCACTGTGCTGTCGATGGCGCCGACGATCGCCCGCGCGGTGCGCGAGGTCTTCGAGGACGGGTCGGTGACCAGCCTCTTCGACGAGCAGGCGTAGGACGCGGCGGCGCACTCGCCGCTCCTCCTGCCCTGTGGCTCGGCGACCGGCCACCGGCCGCCCACCGGCGGCTGCCTGCTCGTGATCGATTTCCGCACGGCCTTCCTCGCCCCGTAGACTCGCGATGTCGCTCGGCGAGGGAGGCCGTGTTCGTGCTCCGGCGCAGGCGTTCGACGCGTCGGCCGCATGCTCCCGGCTCATCCGTTATCGACGCGCGCTCTTCGCCAGGGTCCCCGCGGCTTACGTCCGCGGCCGGCTCTGCGGCGTGGCCGGTCTGTCGTGGACGGACCGAGTGACACCACAGATGCCAGATCCGTTTTCGAGTGCGAGGAGCGCAGCATGGCTGACGTCAATCTTTCCGCGAGCGTCCGTTCCGAGTTCGGCAAGGGCGCTGCCCGCCGGCTGCGCCGCGAGGAGAAGATCCCCGCGGTGATCTACGGCCACGGCGAGGACCCGGTCCACGTGGCCCTGCCCAGCTACGACATGATGATGGCGCTCAAGACGCCGAACGTCCTGATCCACCTGGACGTCGAGGGCAAGAAGCAGCTCGTCATCCCCAAGGCCGTGCAGCGCGAGGCGATCCGCGGCTTCCTCGTCCACGCCGACCTGCTGGTGGTGCGCCGCGGCGAGAAGGTCAACGTGGAGATCCCGATTCACGTCGAGGGTGAGCTGGCTCCCGGGCAGAACCTGCTGGAGCACGTGCTGAACGCGCTGCCGGTCGAGGCCGAGGCCACTCACATCCCGGAGTCGGTCACGGTGTCCGTCGAGGGTCTCGACGCGGGCGACTCCGTCACCGCCTACCAGATCAAGCTGCCGAAGGGCACGTCGCTGGCCGTCGAGGAGGACGACGTGGTGATCCAGGTGCTGGCGGCCCAGGCGGAGGAGCCCTCCGCCGAGGAGGAGGCCGCGGGCGAGACGGAGGCCGCGGGCGAGGCCGCCTCCGAGTGACGTCCGGCGGCGGCCCCGTTCCCGGGCACTCGCCCGGAAGCCGGTTCCGGGGTCGCCTCCCGGAGCGTTCGTTCCGCGACGGTCCCGAACAGGACGTTCCCGGAACAGGGCGGTCGCGGACGAGACAGTCCCGAACGGGGAGCGGTCCCGAACGGGGCTCTCCCGTCCGGGACTTGGCCCGGTCCGCCCCGGCCCGGTGCTGACCCTGGCGGTCGCGTCCCTGGTCCCGGCCAGGGGCGGTGACGTTCCGGATCTGTTCTCCGACTGCCGCCGCGTTCCCCGGCCGCACGGGCCGTGCGGGGCGCGGCGGCGCTCGTTCCCACTGCCGTTGTACGCCGAAGGCTGGACGCCTGATTCCGAAGGGCCGCTGAGATGACGACTGTTGCCGGTACGGGTGCCGCCGGTGCCGCGGACGGCCCGTCGGGTCCCTGGCTGATCGTGGGCCTGGGCAACCCCGGCCCCGGGTACGCCGGCAACCGGCACAACATCGGTTTCATGGTCACCGATCTCCTCGCGTCCCGTATCGGGGGGAAGTTCAAGACCCACAAGTCGCGTGCGCGAGTGCTGGAGGGCCGGTTCGGGCCGCCGGGATCGCCGTCGGGCCGCCGAGTGGTGCTCGCACAGCCGATGTCGTACATGAATCTCTCCGGCGGCCCCGTGACGGCGCTGCGGGACTTCTACAAGGTGCCGGTGGACCGGATCGTGGTCGTCCACGACGAGCTGGACATCGACTACGGCGTGCTGCGTCTCAAGCTGGGCGGCGGCGACAACGGGCACAACGGGCTCAAGTCCCTTACGAAGTCGCTGGGTCCGGGGTACTACCGGGTGCGGTTCGGCGTGGGCCGCCCGCCCGGACGGATGCCGGTCGCCGACTATGTGCTGAAGGACTTCTCCACGGCGGAACGCAAGGAGTTGGACTACTTCGCCGACCGGGCGGCTGACGCCGTGGAGTCGCTGGTGCTGGACGGCCTGGAGCGGGCACAGAGCACCTATAACTCGTAGGGCACGCACGACTCGCAGGGCACGCACGCCTCGCAGAGCACGCACGCCTCGCAGAGCACGCACGCCCTGCTGAGCGCGCACATTCAACTCGCCTCCCCTGCAATGGAGTCGGCGACTCCGGGGTCACACCCACCCATGCGGCACCGCTTCCCGATCGGTGCTTTACGGGAGGACCCGGGCGGATCGGCATTCGACGCCCAAGCAGGGCGCGGAGGTTGACCCTCTGGGCGATCTGCCCAAGGATCCGGCCATGTCCTCCTCGACGTCCTCTTCCACGGGTACCGGCAGAGCCAGAAGGCGCAGCCGCACTCGCCGGGCAGGGGAGAGCATGTTCGGCGTGCTGCTGCTGACGCGGAACATCGTGCTGACCCTCGTGGCGGTGCTGCTTCTCGTAGCGGGCGGCTGGACGTCCTGGCAGACGGCCGGACCGGCGCTCACGGGAGATGTGCGGGGCACGGTACGCATCGCGAAGTGCGGCGAGGAGGAGTGCGCCGGAACGTTCATCCCCGAGGCGGGCGGCGGCAGTTCGGCCGGTGCGAACGGTTCCGCCGGTTCGAGCGGTTCGCGGGTGCGGAAGGTGACGATCGCCGAGTCCGCGTCCGGCACGGTCGGCGAACGGCTCCAGGTGGCGCTGCGCCCGGGCACCGGGGAGGCCGTACGGACGGGACCGTCGGGCGCCCTCTACGGCGCGGTGCCGCTGGGAGGTTCGCTGGTGCTGGCGGCGCTCGTCTTCGTCGGCGGTATGCGCATGAAACGTACGGCGCTGGTGCTGGGACTGCTGGGCGTGGCGCTGATGGGCGCCTCCTGGGCGGTTCTCACGTTCTGACGAGGCGCCTGAAGTGCCATGACAGCGGCGGCCGTCGAACGCGCGGCGCCGCCGCGGCGGGGACTTCCCCACCAGCGGCGGCGCTCTGAGGCCGGCGGCTCCTCCTCCGCGTCAGCCGGTGTTGCGCAGCCCCGCCGCGACGCCGTTGACCGTCAGCAGCAGCGCCCGGCTGAGCATCTGATCGGGCTCCTCGCCGCGTTCCGCCGCGGCACGCTGCCGGTGCAGCAGCGTCACCTGGAGGTACGACAGCGGGTCGAGGTAGGCGTCGCGGATGGCGAACGTCTGCTTCAATACCGGGCTGGCGTCCAGCAGTTCACGCTCCCCGGTGATGCCCAGCACCTCCCGCACGGTCAGGTCGTGCTCGGCGCGGATGGTCTCGAAGACGTGCTTGAGTTCGCCGGGCACCAGGGTGTCGACGTAGTGCTGTGCGATGCGCAGATCCGTCTTGGCCAGGGTCATCTCGACGTTGGCGAGGAAGTTGCGGAAGAAGTGCCAGTGCTCGTGGGCCTCTTGGAGCACCCCGTCGAGCCCGGCCTCCCGTGCCGCCTTCAGCCCGGTCCCGACGCCGTACCAGCCGGGCACGATCTGCCGTGACTGCGTCCAGCCGAACACCCAGGGGATGGCGCGCAGTCCGTCGAGTCCGGCGCCGCTGTCGGGCCGCCGCGAGGGCCGGGAGCCCAGATGGAGTTCGGCGAGCTGGTCCACGGGCGTGGAGGCGAAGAAGTACGCGGGCAGATCCGGGTCCTCCACGAGCCGCCGGTACGCGCCGTGCGCCGCGTCGGAGACGGTGTCCATGGCCGCGTCCCAGCGCGCGAGCGCCTCGTCGGACTGGCGGGGCGCGGTGTGCAGCGCGGACGCCTGGAGCGTGGCCGCGACGGTCAGCTCCAGGTTCTCCCTCGCCAGCGACGGCACGAGGTACTTGTCCGAGATGACCTCGCCCTGCTCGGTGACCTTGATCTCGCCTTCGAGGGTGCCCCAGGGCTGGGCGAGGATCGCGTCGTGGGTGGGGCCGCCGCCGCGTCCCACGGTGCCGCCGCGTCCGTGGAAGAGCCGCAGCCGTACGCCGTGCCGGTGCGCCACGTCGCGCAGCCGCCGCTGTGCACGGTGGATCTCCCACTGCGAGGTGGTGATCCCGCCGAACTTGGAGGAGTCGGAGTAGCCGAGCATGACCTCCTGGAGGTCGCCGCGCAGCGAGACGAGCTTGCGGTAGGAGGGGTCGGAGAGCATCGCGTCGAGGAGTTCGTCGGCGATCTTCAGCTCGTCCGTGGTCTCCAGCAGCGGGACGATGCCGATGTTCGCCCAGCCCGCGTGCAGGTCGACCAGGCCCGCCTCACGGGCCAGCACCGCGGCGGCGAACACGTCGTCCGCGCCCTGGCACATGGAGATGATGTACGACTCCACGACCTCCGGACCGAAGGTCTCCAGCGCCTTGCGGACGG
Source organism: Streptomyces marispadix (assembly GCF_022524345.1). Taxonomy (NCBI): domain Bacteria; kingdom Bacillati; phylum Actinomycetota; class Actinomycetes; order Kitasatosporales; family Streptomycetaceae; genus Streptomyces; species Streptomyces marispadix. Next base: position 2,359,621 of record NZ_JAKWJU010000002.1, read on the forward strand.
TGGTGAACACACCGAGGGTCTTCGCCCCCGCGGCGTCCAGCGGCGCCGGCGACGGCGACAGCGGACGCCGGGAGCGCAGCTCCTTGGCGAGCAGGCGCTGCCGGTAGTCGCGGGGCATGTCGATGTAGCGCCAGGACTCCTCGCCGAGACGGTCGAAGAGCTGGCCGAGGGCGTGGTGATGGGCGTCCGCGTGCTCGCGCACGTCCATGGTGGCGAGCTGGAGCCCGAACGCCGCGAGAGTGCGCAGCACACGCTCCAGCCGCCCGTCCGCGACGAGTTCACCGCGATGAGCGCGCAGCGACGTCTGCAACAGCATCAGGTCGTCGACGAGTTCGGCGGTGCCGAGATAGTCCCGCCCGTCCACGTGCGGAGCCCCCGAGGCGAGGCGGTCGCGGGTGTTGAGCAGCTTCTGCCGTACGCAGGTGGCCTTGAGGCGGTACGGCTCCTCTGCGTTGAGCCGCTTGTAGCGCGGGCTGATCTCGGGAAGCCGCTCCAGGTCGCGGCTGAGGGAGTCGAGCAGTTCGCTGGTGGCGCCGCTGTTGCGGATGGAGTTGGACAGGGCGCCGCGCAGCTCGTCGATGTGCTCCAGGGCGTCGGTGATGCCGTGCTCGTGCTGGAGCAGCAGCACCTCCCACGTCACCTCGGGGGTGACGTTGGGGTTGCCGTCCCGGTCGCCGCCGATCCAGGTGCCGAACGTCAGCGGCCGGGTGCCGGTGGGAAGGGGCGCCCCTGCACGCTCCAGCTCCGCGGCGAGGTCCTCCAGCACGTCGCCGACGGCGCCGCGGTGCAGCTCGTCCAGGTAGTAGACGGCGTTACGCGCCTCGTCGGCCGGTTCGGGCCGTGCGACGCGCAACTCGTCGGTCTGCCACACCAGGTCGACGTTCTCGGCGAGACGCAGATCCGTACGGCTGCGCTCCAGCGGGTCGGTGTGCTCCAGCAGTTCGGCGATCTTGCGGAGCTTGGTGAGTACGGAGCGCCGCGCGGCCTCCGTGGGATGCGCGGTGAAGACGGGCCGCACGCCCAGGTGCCGCACCGTCTCGGCGAGGTGCGCGGGGTCGGCGTCCTTGAGCATGTCGGCGGTGCGGGAGAGGTTCCCGCCTTCGGCGGCACGCCGGGCACGCAGCTCCCGGCCGCGGTGCACCTGCTCGGTGACGTTCGCGAGATGGAAGTACGTGGAGAAGGCCCGTACGAGCTTCGTCGCCGTCTCCAGGTCGGTCTGGCCCAGCAGGGCGGCGGCGGCCTCCCCGTCGCTGCGCGTGAGGGCCCTCACCCGCTCGACCAGATCGAGCAGTTCCCTGCCCTCCTGGCGTACGAGGGTCTCGCCCAGCAGATCGCCGAGGCGGCGGATGTCGGCGCGCAGCGCGCTGGCGGACTCTGCTTCGGCAGCGGTCTCGGGAGAGGTCTCGGGGGCTGCCGCGGCGGTGTCGGCGGCGCGGCCCGAGGCGGTCTCGGCGCTGTCGGCGGGGCCGGTGTTCCTTCCGGCGGGGGTCTGCGAGGGCTTGTCCACAGGGTTCTCCGAGGCGGAGTCGGAAGCGGTCGCGGCATCGGTCCCGTGGCCGGGTCCGGACCCGTCTCCGCCCTGCCGGCGGCGGATCTCGGCACGGCTCACTTCGGCGCTGCTCACAGGTGAGGCTCCTTGCGGCATTTGCTTCGGGCAGGTCACGGACCGCGCTGTCCGACGCTCCCCAGGATATGCGCGGGCGGCTGCCGGACCGGCGCGACGTCCGATGGGTGAGCACGCACCCGTCTGCCCCACGCCCCCCTTGCTAGGCCTGTGAGGGCTGCCATACTTACGATGCCGTAGGTTACGGTTCCGTAGGACTTGCGTGGGCACGAGACGCGAAAAGTGCACGACGCGCAGCCCCTTACCGCTCTGACAAGGGACATCTATGACCACCAGCCCCCCGGACGTACTCGACAGCTCCCCCGACACCCGTAGGAAACCCGGCTCCGACGCCCCGGACTCCCCCGTCGTGGTCTCCGCGACGCTGGGCGGCGAGAAGCGCCGCTCGGTGGAGCAGATCGCGCTGCTGGCCTTCATCGTGGTCCCCTTCGTGGCACTGCTCGCCGCGGTGCCGCTGATGTGGGGATGGGGGGTGAGCTGGCTGGACCTCGGCCTGCTCACGGCCATGTACTTCATCGGCTGCCACGGCATCACGGTCGGCTTCCACCGCTACTTCACCCACGGCTCCTTCAAGGCGAAGAGGCCGCTGCGGATCGCACTCGCCGTCCTCGGCTCACTGGCCGTGGAGGGCCCGGTGGTGCGCTGGGTCGCCGACCACCGCAAGCACCACAAGTTCTCCGACGCCGAGGGCGACCCCCACTCGCCGTGGCGCTATGGCGAGACCGTCCCCGCCCTGATGAAGGGCCTGTGGTGGGCGCACGTCGGCTGGATGTTCGACGAGGAGCAGACCCCGCAGCACAAGTACGCACCCGACCTGATCAAGGACCCCGCGATCCGCGCCGTCTCGAAGCAGTTCGTGCTGTGGACGACGGTGTCGCTGCTGCTGCCCGCCGTGATCGGCGCTCTGGCGACGATGTCCTGGCAGGGCGCGCTGACGGCCTTCTTCTGGGGTTCGCTCGTGCGTGTGGCGCTGCTGCACCACGTCACCTGGTCCATCAACTCCATCTGCCACGCCGTGGGCAAGCGGCCGTTCAAGTCCCGTGACAAGTCGGGCAACGTGTGGTGGCTGGCGATCCTGTCCTGCGGCGAGTCCTGGCACAACCTGCACCACGCGGACCCGACGAGCGCCCGCCACGGTGTGGAGCGCGGCCAACTCGACTCCAGCGCCCGGATCATCCGCTGGATGGAGCTCGCGGGCTGGGCGTACGACGTGCGCTGGCCGGCCCGTTCGCGTATCGACTCCCGCCGCAAGGAGCCGTCTCGCCAAGCGGCATGATGGAGTCTGTGCCGACCGATGACAGCACCGCCAAACCCGCAAGAGGGGCGGCAAGGGCCGCCAAGAAGGAGAAGCGCGCCGCACGTCGCCGGATGAGCGGCAAGGAGCGCCGCGAGCAGCTTCTCGACATCGGACGTGCCCTGTTCGCCGAACGGGGCTTCGAGGGCACGTCCGTCGAGGAGATCGCGGCGAAGGCGGGCGTCTCCAAGCCGGTGGTGTACGAGCATTTCGGCGGCAAGGAAGGTCTCTACGCGGTCGTCATCGACCGTGAGATGCGACAGCTCCTGGACATGGTGACGGGTGCCCTCACCGGGGGGCACCCACGGGAGCTGCTGGAGCAGGCGGCGTTCGCACTGCTCGACTACATCGACGTCTACACGGACGGTTTCCGCATCCTCGTACGCGATTCGCCCGTCGCACAGTCGACGGGCAACTTCGCGTCCCTGATCAGCGACATCGCCACACAGGTCGAGGACATCCTGGGCCGGGAGTTCAAGTCCCGCGGCTTCGATCCGAAGCTGTCGCCGCTCTACGCGCAGGCGCTGGTCGGCATGGTGGCCCTCACCGGCCAGTGGTGGCTGAACGTACGCAAGCCGAAGAAGGCCGAAGTCGCCGCGCATCTCGTCAACTTGGCGTGGCACGGCCTGGACGGGCTGGAGGCGAGGCCGAGGCTGATAGGCCACCGGCGAAGCTGACCCTCTCATTCCATCGAGTGCACGCCTGGACACAGGCCGCAACGGCGCGACGCCTGGCACGGACCCTGTACCGATCTGCTGGAGACGCACCCGGGGCCGCTCGTCGTGCCGGCCCTGGCAATCGCCGAGGTGGCTCATCTCGTGGAGCGACGCCTCGGCCCGCGGACGGAGTTGCTGCTCGCTCAGGACTTCGCCGAGGGAGCCTTCAGTGCCGAACCGGTGCGGCCCGAGGACTGGCTGCGCATAGCCGAACTGACCGCGCAGTACGTCGGCTTCCCCCTCGGCATAGTCGACGCATCCGTGATCGCATGCGCCGAACGCCTCGGAGCCGCCGAAGTGGCCACCGTCGACCGCAACCACTTCAGCGCTGTCCGGCCCCGGCATGTCCCGGGATTCACACTGCTCCCCTGACGGTTCCGCGGGGCCGGCACGTTCGTATCAGGTCAGCGGCGTACCAGGTCAGCGGGAGGCGAACTCGTCGAGCGCCGTGCGGATTTCGGCGCTCATGGCGTCGCTGCCGAGATGGCCGGCGTCCTCCACGACGACGAGGCGGGCACCGGGCCAGGCGCGTGCCAGTTCCCAGGCGGTGGCGAGCGGTCCGCCCATGTCGAAGCGCCCGTGGATGAGCACCGCGGGGATGTTCGCGAGGCGCCCTGCCTCCCTGATGAGCGCGCCCTCCTCCAGCCACGCTCCGTTGGAGAAGTAGTGCGCGGCGATACGGACGAGGGCGTGCCGGGCGGCGTCCGGCCGGTCCGAGAAGGGCTTCTCGGCGTCGCTCGGCGTCTCCATGGACAGCACGGTGTCCTCCCACCGGCACCACTCGTGGGCGGCCTCGGCCCTCACCGCCGGGTCCAGGTCGGCCATGCGCTCCGCGTACGCCGCGAGGACGTCGGGGAGGGTCGCGTCGCGGCCCGCCTCGGGCACGGCGTCACGGAAACGCCGCCACTCCTCGGGGAAGAACAGCCTGGCGCCCCGGTAGAGCCAGTCGATCTCGGAGCGCCGGGTGGTGGTGACGGCGGGAATCACGATCTCCGAGACGCGGTCCGGGTGCCGCTGGGCGTAGGCGAGTATCAGCGTGGAGCCCCATGAGCCGCCGAAGAGCAGCCAGCGCTCGATGTCCAGGTGGCGGCGCAGGAGTTCCATGTCGGCGACCAGATGGCCGGTGGTGTTGGAGGTCAGGTCCGTGGAGGGGTCGGCGGCGTGCGGGGTGCTGCGTCCGCACTGGCGCTGGTCGAAGAGGACCACCTTGTAGCGGTCGGGGTCGAAGCGCCTGCGTGCGACCGTGCCGCAGCCCGAGCCGGGGCCACCGTGCACGACGAGGGCGGGCTTGCCGTCGGGGTTGCCGCAGACTTCCCAGTAGATGCGGTTGCCGTCACCGACGTCGAGCATCCCGTGGTCGTACGGCTCGATGGGCGGGTGGAGCGAGTTCACTTTGCGGCAGCCCTTCCGGCTTGCAGGGTTGGGAACGACCGTAAGCATGATGGTGTGTCAGGGCGCGGCGATCCAGTGGCTGATCGAGATGCGGCCCAAGCCGGGATGAAAGCGCAACGTACGGACGCCGCAGTCCAGTTGGGCGGCGTGCGCACGGTCGGGAGGCGGCGGGCGGGCGGCGGAAACCGCCGGGGCTCGGAGGCTCGGAAGCCCAAGGGTTCGGAGGCTCGGAAGCCCAGGGCCCGGCGGCTCCAGGCTCAGTCCGAGGGCTCCGGGATGGAGGGCTCCAGGAACTCCAGGCGGTTTCCGACCGGGTCGAAGGAGTAGAAGCGCCTGTGCCCCGGGAAGTCGTCGTCCCAGACCACGTCGGCGCCTCCCGCGCGGAGGCGTTCCGCGAACTCGTCGATCCCACGGACGCGGATGCCGGGGTGCGCCTTCTCGGCGGGACGGAAGTCCTTCTCGACTCCGAGGTGCAGCACGGCCGTTCCCGCCGCGAACCAGCAGCCGCCGCGTGCGGCGAGCACCGGCGGCTTGGGGATCTGCTCCATGCCGAGGACGCCCGAGTAGAACGCGCGGAGGGCGTCCTCTGAGCCTGGCGGCGCCGCGAGTTGCACGTGGTCGAGGGAGTCGACGGTCCCGCTCGCGCGGGCGGCTCCCTCGGGGCCGGTGCGGGTCTCGGGCAGGGGTTCGTGGTCCGTCATCGCTTCACCGCCACTACGAAGATGCGCCGGAAGGGGAAGACCGTGCCCCGCGAGGGGTCGCCGCCCAGCGGGGGATACGCCTCGCGCAGCAGCCGCCCGTACTCGTCGAGGAACTCCGCCTGCGCGGCCGGTTCGTCCGCGAGGAGCGTGAGTACCGGCCGCAGCCCGGTGCCCTTGACCCAGTCCAGTACGGCGTCCTCGCCGTGCAGCACATGGGCGTACGTGGTCTCCCAGGCGTCCACGTCGCAGCCCATCGCGTCCAGCACGTCGAGATAGCCGGCCGGGTCCAGTACGGAACCGGAGCGGGAAGCGGTGCCCAGACGGCCGCGCCAGCGCGGGGAGTTGCGCAGTTCCAGCAGCAGCGCGTGGCTCGGGGCGTCGAAGTTGCCCGGGACCTGGAAGCAGAGGACGCCGCCGGGCGGCAGGGCTCCGAGCCATGACGGGAAGAGCGCCGCATGCCCGGGTAGGCCTGCCTCGCCACCGGCGGAGCCCGCCCCTCCGTTGCCCTCGACGGGGAGCACCCAGTGCAGGGCCGCGTTGGAGAAGAGCAGGTCGAAGTGCTCACCCGGGCCGGGGCGCCATGTGGAGAGATCGGCGTCCACGAATTCGAGGCTGCCCCCGGCGGAGGTCTTCCCGGCGTAGGCGCGGGCCTCCCGCAGCATGGCCGGGGAGTTGTCGTAGCCGGTGATACGGGCGCGGGGCCAGCGTTCGGCGAGCAGCAGGGAGGGGCCGCCGGGCCCGCAGCCGAGGTCGGCGATGTGCGGGGTCGCCTCGTCGGGCAGCGAGGGCACCCGGGCGAGGAGGTCCTGTGAGGGGCGGTTGCGGTGCGCCGAGTGGCGTTCGTACAGCTCTGGGTCCCAGACAGGTGACGTCATGGGGGCAGCTTCCCGCCGAAGTTATCTCGATGTCAAGAGACTTCATGTCGACACAACTACTACACTGATCACATGGAGGACGAGGTCGACCGACTGGTGGCAGCCTGGCGCCGCGAGCGCCCGGACCTCGACGTGGAACCGTTGGAGGTCCTCAGCCGCGTGAGCAGACTCGCACGGCACCTGGACCGCGCACGCCGTCTCGCGTTCTCCGAACACAACCTGGAGCCCTGGGAGTTCGACGTTCTCACCGCGCTGCGCCGCGCGGGCACGCCGTATCAGCTCTCCCCCGGGCAGCTCCTCACTCAGACTCTGGTCACCTCGGGGACCATGACGAACCGCATCGACCGGCTCGCCAAGAAGGGCCTCGTCGAGCGCCTGCCCGACCCCAGCGACCGGCGAGGTGTGCTGGTGCGGCTGACCGCCGAGGGCCGCGACCGCACGGACAGCGCACTGGCCGGGCTCCTCGCGCAGGAGCGCGCGATCCTCGTGGAGCTGTCCTCGGCGCAGCGGGCCGAACTCGCTTCGCTGCTACGTCAGTTGACGGCGCCGTTCGACAACATCCCAGGCTGAGACGGCCGATGGGGGCGTGGGCGGGGCGCGAGCGGTCATGATGCGCGGCGTTGTGTGCGTCGCCGTGCGGGCGGCCCGCGACCCGGACCGCCCGTCGTCGCAGCGCCGAAGTCCCGGCGGGCACGGGCGGGTTGAGGACCCGTCGCAATCCTGCCGAGTGCCTGCCGGAAGTCCGCCGGGGCAGCCGCGCGGCCGTGCCCGGGGTGCCCCGCTGCGGGAGGTGAGGCACAGCCCGTAACATCCGTGCATGGGCGGACGTCATTCGGATCGATTCGCGGGACGCACCGTCCTCATCACAGGCGGTGGCGCGGGCATCGGGGCCGCTACGGCTCACAGGCTGGCCGATGAGGGCGCGGCCGTGGTCGTACTCGACAGCGACGAGGGCGACGGCCATCGCACCGCACGCGAGATCACGGCCTCCGGGGGCCGTGCCGCCTTCGTGCTGGGCGACGTCACCGACGAGCCCGCATGGAACAGGGCGGTACGCACCGCACACGACGGTTTCGGGCCGCTCGACGGGCTGGTGAGCAACGCCGGGCTGATGCTGCCGGGCGAGGCCGGACAGCTCTCCCTCTCCGACTGGCAGTGGCAGCTCCATGTGAATCTGACGGGCGCGTTCCTCGGTCTGCGTGCGTGCCTGGACGATCTGCGCGCACGAGGCGGTTCGGTGGTGCTGACCTCGTCGGTGCAGGCTCTGGTGGGTCTGCGGGAGCGGCCCGCGTACGCGGCGGCGAAGGCGGGTCTAACGGGGCTCGGCCGTCAGCTCGCAGTCGACTACGGCCCCGGAATCCGCGTCAACAGCGTGCTGCCGGGGCCGATCGTCACCGGCGCCTGGGAGGGCACGAGCGAGGAGGACGCACGGCGGACCGCCGAGCAGACCGTCGCGGGCCGCTACGGCCATCCCGACGAAGTGGCCGCCGCCATCGCGTTCCTGCTCTCCGACGACGCCTCGTATGTGACGGGCACAAGCCTCGTCGTGGACGGCGGCTGGAGCGTGTACAAGACCTCGCTGTGAGGCCGCCGGTCGTCCGGCGGTCCGCGCCAGGCCCTCCGACTTCGCGCTGTGCGGCCCAGGTTCAGCGCGCCGCGCCGCTCGGCTCCAGGTCGACCGGGCCAACTCCCGCCCTGCGTGCCAGCGCGACCGCGGCCAGCGTGGAGTGGACCCCCAGCTTGCCCAGGACGTTCTGCATATGCGTACGGACGGTGTGCGGCGAGAGATAGAGCCGCTCGGCGACGGCCTTGCGGCCGAGACCCGCGACCATGCAGCGCAGCACCTCCCGCTCGCGCGGCGTCAGCGACTCCACGAGCCGTTCGCTCTCCGTACGATGCTTGCGGGACGCGGTCAACTCCTTCAGCACGCCCGTCAGAAGCGCCGGCGGCAGATGCGTCTCGTCCTTCAGCACACCGCGGATGACCTGGAGCAGCCGGGAGAGCGAGCAGTCCTTGGCGACCCAGCCTCCGGCACCGGCCTGTAGGGCTGACGCGGCCTGACGCGGATCGTCCCGTTCGGCCAGTACGACCGTGCGCACCGCCGGGTGGTCGCTGCGTACCCGCCCTACGAGGGGGATGCCGCCGGGGTCGGCGTCCGACGGCGCCTGGGACCTGCCACCGGATGAGGCGGAACGAGGGCCGACTTGCTGCCCGCCTACGGGAGTCGGGACACCGGAGGCGGCCTGAACTCCGGAGGCCGGGGCGCCGGGCGGACGCGCGGCTCCCGGCGGGCCCTGACCCGTCGAGCCGGGGGCCGAAGTGATCGCCGACGGCGGCCCGTTGGGCGAGCCGTCACGTGAAGCCACCGAAGACGGCGGCCAGTTGGCCCCGTTCGCAGGTCCGGCATGGCCGTGTGCGCCTGGCCCTCCGCCCGTAGCCGCGCCCGCGCCCCCTGGCGGCGGCGACAAGTCCGCGTCCACCAGCAGCACGTCGAAGCGGCGCCCGTCCGCGGCGCCCCGCTCCAGGCAGCGCAGCGCGGCCTGCGCACTGCCCGCCGCGGCGACCTCGACGTCCTGCTCGGCCGCGAGCGCAGCGGCCAGGGACTCGGCGAAGATGCGGTGGTCGTCGACCACCAGCACACGGATACGTTGCATGTCGCCCCCTGGCAGTGCGGGTACGTCACCCCCGGCGAAGGGAAGAGATGCGCGTACTGGGGGAATCCCCTCGCCCGGCCGGGTCCCCCTTCCCACACCGAAGGTCGTGGTGGGGGTACCTCCCACACCGAAGGTCGTGGGGGAGACACCGCCGCGCCCTTGCCTGCCCCGCCCGGCATCACTGCCTGCGTGGCCTGCCCGGCCGCCCGCCCCCTGACTGGCACCGGCCCCCACCGGTGCGATGCGTACGACTCAGGGTAAGGCCGGGGGATGACAACGGAAACCGATTGGCGAAACTGCTTGCGCGTGACGTGAACTGAGGGACATGTTCCGCATAGAGACTCAGGCCGACGAGGAAAGACGCCGCCTCGTGCGTCAGCGGCTCCGTGAATCCAACTCCCGCAGCTCACCGGTGATGGCGGAGCTGCGCGGCACACCTTCGGATTCCGAAGTGCCCGTGGAGGTCTACGCGTTCGACGGCGACAGGCTCAACGGGGGCCTCGTCGGCGAAGCTTGGGGGTTCTGGCTGCACATCCGGCTGCTGTGGGTGGAGGAGTCGGCAAGAGGGTCCGGCCTCGGCTCACGGCTGATGGCCGCAGCCGAGGAACACGCCCGTGACCGGCTCGGATGCGTCAACTCGCGGGTGGAGACCTTCGATTTCCAGGCCCCCGGCTTCTACCGGAAGCTCGGCTACAACCATGTGGGAAAGATCGAGGACTATCCGCCCGGATGCACCGAGCATCTCTTCGTCAAGCGTCTGTAACCCTTCGCGCACCGGGGCCGGGCACCGCCTCGAAGACGCTCGGAGCGCGGTGACCGGCCTCCGCGAACGCCTCGGCGACCGCCTTCGCCACGGATTCCGCGGCGTCCTCCCTTACGAGCACGATCGCCGAGCCTCCGAACCCGCCGCCCGTCATACGTGCCCCGAGGGCACCTGCGGTGTTCGACGCCTCGACGACGAGATCGAGTTCGGGGCAGGAGACGCGGAAGTCGTCACGCAGCGAGGCGTGTCCTTCGGTCAGTACGGGCCCGACGGCGTGCGTCTCGCCCGCGTCGAGGAGGCGGATGGTGCGTGCGACGCGTTCGTTCTCAGTGACGACGTGCCGCACCAGCGGGCGCAGCGACGCGTCCGTCAACCGGCCCAGCGCCGACGGGAGTTCACCGGGGGTGACGCCGCGCAGGCTGGGCACGCCCAGCTCGGCGGCGGCGGCCTCGCAGCCCGCTCGGCGCTCGGCGTAGGCGCCGTCGCCCAGCGCGTGCTTGACGCGGGTGTCGACGACGAGCAGCCGCAGGCCCTTCGCCGCGAGGTCGAGGGGGACCTGTCTGCGTGTGAGGTCGCGGGTGTCGAGATACAGGGCGTGGCCCTCGGTGCAGCACGCGGACGCCATCTGGTCCATCACTCCGCAGGGCACGCCCGCGAACTCGTTCTCCGCGCGGCGGCACAGCTCCGCGATGCGGTGCGGCGGCAGGCCCAGCCCGTACAGCCCGTCGAGCGCCACGGCCGTGGCGACCTCCAGCGCGGCGGACGAGGAGAGCCCGGCGCCGGTGGGCACGCTGCTTTCGAAGTGCAGGTCGGCGCCGCCCACTTGGTGGCCCGCGGCACGCAGCGCCCATGCCACTCCCGCCGGGTACGCGGCCCAGCCGCCGCGGTCGCCTGCCGTACCGGGCGACTGCGGGCCGAGGGTGTCCACACGCAGCTCGGTGACGCCGCCGGAGGTGTCGGCCGAGTGCAGCCGCAGCACGCCGTCGTCCCGGCGGGCCGCCTCCACGCGGCACGTCTGCGGCAGAGCGAGCGGCATGACGAAACCGTCGTTGTAGTCGGTGTGTTCGCCGATCAGATTGACGCGGCCCGGCGCCTCCCATACACCCTCCGGCGACGACCCGTACACCGAGTGGAAGCCCGTCATGCTCCCCCTCGTTCCCTGCCGCCGGAACCGCGCTCGCCGCCGGAGAGCGCGCCTTCGGCGGCTGCGGCCTGCTCTTCACGGGAAGTCCGCGACCGGGCGAAGTCCCAGGCGGTCTGGACGATTTCGGCCAGGTCCGTACGCGTGGGCCGCCAGCCGAGACGGCTCACGGCACGCTCCGCCGAGGCGACGAGCTGCGCCGGGTCGCCCTCCCGCCGGGGCGCGGCGGTCTCGGGCACCGGGTGCCCCGTGACCTTGCGGACGGTCTCGACGACCTCGCGTACGGAGAAGCCGTTGCCGTTGCCCAGGTTGCAGATCAGATGCGTGCCTGCGGGGACTTCGCCCGCGCCGGGGTCCCCGCGCTCGCCGTGCATCGCGGCCATGGCGAGCAGATGGGCCTCCGCGAGGTCGGCGACATGGATGTAGTCGCGTACACAGGTGCCGTCGGGTGTCGGATAGTCGTCGCCGAAGACGGAGACCGCCTCGCGGCGGCCCTGCGCGACCTGGAGCACGATGGGGATCAGATGCGACTCGGGGTCGTGCCGCTCGCCGTAACGCCCGTAGGCGCCCGCGACGTTGAAGTAGCGCAGGGACACGGCGGCCAGGCCGTGCGCACGGCACTCCCCGCTGATCATGTGGTCCACGGCGAGCTTGGAGGCGCCATAGGGGTTCGTGGGCGCCTCGGACGCGTCCTCGTGGATGGGGGTGCTCTCCGGCTCGCCGTAGGTGGCGGCGGTCGAGGAGAAGACGAGCCTGCGCACGCCCGACTCCCGCATGGCGCTGAGCAGTTCGATGCTGCCGCCTACGTTGTTGTTCCAGTACTTGCCGGGGTCCTGGACGGACTCGCCGACCTGGGAGTGGGCCGCGAAGTGCAGCACGCCGTCGTACGAGGAGTCCAGCACCCGTGCGGCGTCCTGCACGCGCCCCTCGACGAACTCGGCGCCTTCGGGGACCGCGTCGCGGAAGCCGGTGGAGAGGTCGTCGAGCACGACCACGGAGTGCCCGGCCTCCAGCAGATGGGCGGCCACGACGCTCCCGACGTAACCCGCGCCGCCCGTGACCAGGTACTTACCGCTGTGTGCTGCGGGGGTCCTCCCCCGTGGGCTGGCAGTCACTCGCTACCTCTCGCAGTCGCTCGGCCGCCCGCTCCGGCGGCACATCGTTGATGAACACGCTCATCCCGGATTCGGAACCCGCGAGGAACTTCAGTTTGCCGGAAGTCCGTCGGATGGTGAAAAGCTCAAGGTGCAGTGCGAAGTCCTCGCGGGCGACGGACATCGCGGCACCGTCCCGTACGCCGTCCGTCTGCCGCCCGCGTGCGGGCAGCGAGAACGGCGCCTGGTGCCAGGCGGATATATAAGGGGTCGGCGGCTCGTCCGGGCCGAAGATGCGATCGAAGCGGCGCAGCACCTCCAGATAGATCCCCGGGAACGCCGCCCTCGCCTCCTCGCTGAGCGCCATCAGGTCCGGCACCCGGCCGGTGGGATAGAGGTGCACCTCGTACGGCCAGTGCGCGGCGTGCGGGACGAAGGCCACCCAGTGCTCGTTCCGGCACACCACGCGGCGGCCGTCGGACAGTTCAGCCGCGAGTACGTCGTCGAAGAGGTTCCGTCCGTCCGTACGGGCCGCGTGCCGGGCCACGGAGTCGAGCATGCGCGCGGTGCGCGGCGTGACGAACGGATAGGCGTAGATCTGCCCGTGCGGGTGCGCGAGGGTCACGCCGATCTCCGCGCCACGGTTCTCGAAGCAGAAGATCTGCTCCACGCCCGGGAGTTGGGACAGCTCGGCGGTGCGGTCGGTCCATGCTTCGAGCACGAGCCCGGCATGCTCGCCGGTGAGGGACGCGAACGAGGCGTGGTGGTCGGAGGTGAAGCACACGACCTCGCAGCGGCCAGCGCCGGGTCGGTGCGTCAGCAGTCCGTCGCGCACGGAAGGCACAGCGCCGTCCGCGGTCTCCGGGCCGGGCCCGCCCGCGAATGAGGGGAAGCGGTTCTCGAACACCGCGACGTCGTAGTCCGGTTCGGGGATCTCGCTCGGATTCCCGTCGTCGCGGGTCGGGCAGAGCGGGCAGGCGTCGGCGGGCGGGTGGTACGTACGCTCCTGCCGGTGCGCGGTGACAGCGGTCCACTCCGCGAGCAGCGGGTCGTAGCGGATCTCGGAGGCCGTGGTGGTGCGCCCGAGCGGACGCCGGTCGTCGCGGTCGCGCACCTTGTCGTCACGCAGATCGAAATAGATGATCTCGCGGCCGTCGGCCAGCCGGTTCGACGTCTTCTTCAACGGTGTTCACTCCTCACCAGCAGCCGACTCGGTGCGTCTCAGCGTTCTTGTCTCTCGTCCGGATCTCGTGTGCGGTCTCTGCCCCCGCGAAGCCTCTCAAACATAATCACACAGAAATAATCAGAGACCAACATCGGGCTCCAAGGCCGTTGAACAGCCTCACACATGGCACTGACAACAGCCGCGACCGTTTCCACAGGCCGCAATACGGTACATAGTGCGCACACGGCTGGGGGCCTACGCGTTTGCGACATTCGGCAGCGAACAGTGGCGCCGTCGACGTGGGGCGATCCAAGGTGAGTGGTGCCGACTTGGGCGTGCCGGCGTGGCGTGCCGGCGTGAGCGGGGCTCAACTGCGCGGCGTCGGCGGGCAGTCGGCTGCTCGTGCGCGTCGCGCCTCACTGCCGGCGGCCGGGCCCGCGCACGGCACGGCTCCTCGCTCTCGGGGCCTCTCGGCGGTCAGCCCTGCGACGCGCCCGGCTCGTATGCCCGATCGAGCAGCCCCGTGCGGGCCGCCAGTGCCGCCGCCTCCAGCCGGGAGCCGACGCCCAGCTTCATCAGCACCCGCTGCACATGGGTACGGGCGGTGCTCGGCGCGATGTTCATCCCCGTGGCGATAAGACGGGTGTCCTCCCCCTCCGCGACCCGCGTCAGCACCTCCACCTCACGGGGCGTGAGGAGTTGGAGGAGACGTGCGCCCTCGTCGTCGGGCTCGGGGGCCGGATTGAGGAGGTCGGCGAAGGACTCCTGAAGGAGCTGCGGCGCCACCGCGACGTCGCCTGCCCGTGCCTTCATCATGGCGCGCTCGACGCCCTCTATGCGCTCGTCGTGCCGCACGTAGCCGGACGCGCCCGCGGCGAAGGCGGAGGCCACACCGCGAGGACTCGGCACGGGGCCCAGCACCACGACGGCTATCTGCGGCTTCTCGTGCTTTATCCGCACCACCGGATCGAAGACGCCCGCCTCGGCGGGAACCGCCGTGCCCAGCAGACACACTTCGGGCGCCCTGCTCAGCACCAGATCCGCCGCACCCGCGCTCGGGGCGGCGGCAGCCAGCACCCGGTGGCCGCGCAGTTTCAACGCCGAAGCCAGCGCCTCGGCGAGCAGTCTGTGATCGTCCACCACCATGAGCCGGACGCTCATGCGCAACAACCCCCACCGCCGCTCCATGTGGGGCGCCCCCTGAAGGCCCCTGCGGCCCGGGTGGCCCGGGCCCGCGGGGAGCGGCCCCTCCTGTGCCCACGGAAGCTACACGTTCCCCCGCCGTTCCGGGCCACTTCGGGGGGAGAAGTGGGAGGAACGGCGGACGAACGGTGATCAGGCGTGCCTCACACGGTCATTGCGACGCGCCCGTCGGCACGGCGGCCAGGATGCTCACGTCAACGCGCCGCCGTCGCCCGGCAGTTGTAACGGCAGAGGCGGCAGAGCGTTCGCTCTGCCGCCTTCGCCGCACGATCGGCCCCGCACGGCCGGGCTCCGCGGGCGCCTCGACTCGGTCGCCTCGACGCGGGCGTCAACCCGCTGCCGTCAGCGTCCAGTTGACACCTCGCAGTCCTCAACGCCCGTACGCCACCGCACAGTCGGCGGTCACTTCGCGCCGAAGCCGATGCCGAGGTACTTGCCGTAGCTGCTCGTGCTCCGCTTCGACAGGATCGTCTGGTGGAGGAAGAGACGCCCGTTCTGGTACAGGGGCGGCTCGCGCAGGGTGATGCCCGCGAGGTTGTTCTCGATCTCGGCGCTGTCGTCGGGGTTGCGCATGTACAGCTCCTGCTTCCCCTGCGCGGCCGGATCGACGGCGACGACCTGCCCGCCCGCGTCGTACGTCGGCTTCTTGTACGCGATGAGCTTGTCGCCCTCCATGCGTACGGGCACGATGGTGCGCCGCTCGCCCGCGTCCGACTTCCACTTGGGGCGCCCGGAGTCGATGTCGAAGGCGATGATCTCGTTGGTCGACGCGGAGTCGCCCTGGTGCCGCGCCGAGGGCAGATAGACGTAGTCGTCGTCGACCACGACGCTGGAGCACGACTCGACGCCGGTGCTGCATCCCGGGTCGTACTTGCGGTCGCCGAGGGAGATCTTGGACTTGAGCTTCTCGTCCTCACCGACCGTCATCACGTCCGTGGTGGTGCTGGTGCCGGCGCTGACGGCGATCACCACCGGGTCGGAGGAGACCACCCGGGCGCTCTGCACGCCCTTCGGCACGTCGAACTCCCAATTCGCCTCGCCCGTCTTGGGGTTGAGCTTCTGCACCTTCAGCTTCGGCTCGCTGTAGCTGCCGCACTGCACGACCGCCATCAGCTCCTTGCCGCCCGCGAAGCCCTCGTCCTCGCAGCCGCCCGTACCGCTGCTGCCCTCGGACTTCCACAGCGGCCCGCCGCCGGAGAGCTTGTACGCCACGGAGCCGCCGATCCACTTGGCGGCGACGACGTTCTGGCTGATGCTCATGTTCATGCCCAGCGTGGTGGCGCTGTCGCTGTTGGGCATCGTCTCCTGCCAGAGCTTCTTGCCCTTGTCCAGGTCGACGACGGCCATCTGATTGCACCTCGCGCGAGAGGACCTGGTCTCGGCGACGATCACGGCCGTCTTGCCGTCGTCCGTGGCGTGCCTGGACGCGGCGCAGATCTGGCCGTCGAGGGAGATCTTCCACGCCTGCTTCCCGCTGGCGGCGTCCATGCCGATGATGCCGTCGAGGGTGCTCTTCGCGAAGATCTTGTCGGTGGCCCAGGCGCCCGTGACGCTCGCCGTCTCCTCGTCCGTGAGCTTCGGCGACGGGATCTTGAACAGTTCCCTGCCCTCGGTGCTCGCCGGCTTGCCGCCTCCGCCGCCGGTCGTGCCCGTCTTCTTCTCGCCCTCGGCCTCCGTCTTGCCGTTCTCGTGCACCAGGAAGAAGCCGACCGTCACGACCGCCAGCACGGCGGCGACCGCGGCCGCGACGATCGCGATCACCTTGCCGTTGCCGCCGCCTTGGCCCGGTGCGCCGGGTCCATAGGGGCCGCCGGGAGGGGCCGTCGGGTACATGCCCGGGTTCTGGCCGTACGGCTGGCCCGGTTGACCAGGCTGGCCGGGCTGCTGCGCGTAGCCGTAGCCGTATCCGCCGCCCTGGGGCGGCTGTTGGGGGAAGCCGTAACCGGCGCCCTGCGGTGGCTGCTGCGGATAGCCGTAACCGCCTGCCGGAGGCTGCGGCGGAGCCCCGAAACCGCCCGCTGGCGGCTGCTGCGGATAGCCGTAGCCACCGGCCGGAGGCTGCGGCGGCGCGCCGAAGCCGCCCGGCTGCTGCGGTGGCTGCGCGGGCTGCTGAGGGGTCTCGCCGGGGGAGCCGGACGGCGGCTGCTGAGCCCCCGGCGCCCCGGACGCTCCGGACTCCTTGTCCAGCCCGGGGGCCGGTTCAGGGCTGCCTGTGTCCTCGGCGGACTTGTCCGGGTCAGGTGTGTCCCCTGCCGGGGGCTGACTGGGCGGCGGAGGCGGCTGCGACATGAGCGATTCCCTCGTTGACGTTCAGACCGGACACCCGCCCCTCAAACCCCCGTAGGGCGGAGCGAATCGGACATCAGGCCCGCCTTCGGCTGGCTTGTACGCGGATGTCTTTCTATCACCGGACACCACCGACCGGCGGTCCGGTTCCCGTCGGTGGATGACGTAAGAGACGTGGCCGAGACGCAGCCGTTGTCCGGCCGTTAGCGACGCGCGAGTAGCCCTCCGCCGAGGAGAACTCACGGGTGTGTGCACCGGACCGGGCCCTGGAGCGTATCGGCCCGGTACGGATGTGCCCCCTGTGGCGGGCGAACTCGCAAGCGCCTCAGGCGCCTTCGGCGAGTTCCAGCCAGCGCGTCTCCAGATTCTCCCGCTCGCTGTCCAGTTCGCGCAGCTCGGCGTCGAGCCCGGCCACCCGCTCGAAGTCCGTGGCGTGCTCGGCCATGGCCTCGTGCAGCTCGGACTGCTTCTCCCCGATCCGGTCGAGCCTGCGCTCGATGCGCTGCATCTCCTTCTGCCCGGCACGCGCGATCGCCGCGGGCTTCCTCGCGGACTGAGCCTCGGAGGAGGCGGCCGCGGAGGACGAGGCCGTGGACGTGGACGACGAGGCCGCCAGTGCCTGAGCCCGCTTCCCCGAACCTACGGAGCCCGTACGGGCGTCGGCGCTCGGCTGCGCCGACTCCCGCTGCCGCGCACGCCGTTCCAGATACTCGTCGATGCCTCGCGGCAGCATCCGCAGCGTGCCGTCGCCGAGCAGCGCGTACACCTGGTCCGTCGTACGTTCGATGAAGAAGCGGTCGTGGGAGACGACCACGAGCGAACCGGCCCAACTGTCCAGCAGGTCTTCGAGTTGGGTGAGGGTCTCGATGTCGAGGTCGTTGGTCGGCTCGTCGAGGAAGAGCACATTGGGCTCGTCCATCAGCAGCCGCAGGATCTGAAGCCTGCGACGCTCACCGCCGGAGAGGTCGCCCACGTGCGTCCACTGCTTGTCCTTCACGAAGCCGAAGCGCTCGCAGAGCTGCGACGCGGTCAGCTCACGGCCCTTGCCGAGGTCGACGCGGGAGCGTACCTGTTCGACGGCCTCCAGCACGCGCAGCTTCGGGTCCAACTCGGCGACCTCCTGCGAGAGATACGCCAGCTTCACCGTCCTGCCGACCTTCACCCTTCCGCCCGTGACCAGCTCCGACTGCTCCTCGCCGCCGCTTCGGGCGGTCGCGGCGAGCGACTTCAGCAGCGACGTCTTGCCGGAGCCGTTCACTCCGACCAGCCCCACGCGGTCGCCCGGCCCGAGCTGCCAGGTCAGGTGCCGCACCAGCGACTTGGACCCGGCCTGCAAAGTGACGTCCTCCAGGTCGAAGACGGTCTTGCCGAGGCGCGAGTCGGCGAAGCGCATCAGCTCCGCGTCGTTCCGCGGCGGCGGCTCGTCGGCGATCAGCGCGTTCGCCGCCTCGATGCGGAAGCGTGGCTTGCTCGTACGGGCCGGGGCGCCGCGGCGCAGCCAGGCCAGCTCCTTGCGCATCAGGTTCTTGCGCTTGGCCTCCTCCTGAGCGGCGATGCGTTCCCTCTCGGCCCGCGCGAAGACGTAGTCGGAGTAGCCGCCCTCGTACTCGTGCACCGAGCCTCGCTGCACGTCCCACATACGTGTGCACACCTGGTCCAGGAACCAGCGGTCGTGCGTCACGCAGACCAGCGCCGAGCGGCGTGCGCGCAGATGAGCGGCGAGCCAGGCGATGCCCTCGACGTCGAGGTGGTTGGTGGGCTCGTCGAGGATGATCAAGTCCTGCTCGGCGATGAGGAGTTGAGCGAGCGCGATACGGCGCCGCTCGCCGCCGGAGAGCGGGCCGATCACGGTGTCGAGGCCCTGTGGGAAGCCGGGCAGGTCGAGGCCGCCGAAGAGTCCCGTCAGCACGTCGCGGATGCGGGCGTCGCCCGCCCACTCGTGGTCGGCCATGTCGCCGACGACCTCGTGCCGTACGGTCGCGGACGGGTCGAGCGAGTCGTGCTGGGCGAGCACTCCCAGTCGCAGCCCGCCGGAGTGGGTGACGCGGCCGTCGTCGGCGGGCTCCAGCTTGGACAGCAGCCGGATCAGGGTGGTCTTGCCGTCCCCGTTCCTCCCCACGACGCCGATGCGGTCGCCCTCGCTCACGCCGAGCGAGACGCCGTCCAGCAGCGCCCGGGTGCCGTAGACCTTGCTCACGGCTTCCAGATTGACGAGGTTGACGGCCATCTCACTCCTGTCGCACACGGCTCCCTTGGCCTCCGGCATGGGGCCCGGCATCAGCCCTCCAGGGTACTGAGCCGCCGGCGGCCGGGTTCGTCCGCCCGATATGCCGTCCTGCCCGGTCCGGCCTGCCGCCCGCGGGACGCCCGGCTACGTCAGCCGCCGTGCAGCATCAGGGCGATCCCGCCGACCATCAGCGCGGAGGCGGCCACACGGGGAGCACCGAAGCGTTCCTTGAAGAACAGGGCGCCTATGGCCGCGCCCGCGATGATCGAGGATTCACGCAGGGCCGCGACCGGGGCGAGGGGCGCACGGGTCTGGGCCCACAGGACGAGCCCGTAGGCCGCGATGGACAGCGCGCCCGCGATCACGCCGCGTACGGCGAGCGGCCGGAGCTGGGCGAGCAGCGCGCCGCGGCGGGTGGCGATCGCGTAGGCGGGGATGACGAAGCTCTGGAGCATCATCAGCCAGGCCACATATCCGGGCGCGGAGCCCGCGGCGCGCACGCCCGCCCCGTCGACGACGGTGTACGAGGCGATGGCGAGCCCCGTGGCGACGGCGGCGATCAGCGCGGGGCGGCGGGAGGAAGGGGCGGGTGCCGGGCCGGACGCGTCCTGCCCGGTGGGCACGGGGTGCTCGATGGGCCCGGCCGGGCCGTCGCCCGTCCCGTGGCCCCGGCGCCGTATCCCCCACAGCGCGACGCCGAGCAGCCCCGCCGAGGCGACGGCCACTCCCGTCAACTGCCAGGCGTCCGGCAGCTCTTGGAGGAAGAGCGCTGCGAGGACCGTCACCACGAGCGGTGCCGTGCCACGCGCTATGGGGTACATCTGGCCGAAGTCGCCGAGCCCGAACGACCGCATCAGCAGCACCTGGTAGACGACGTGCAGCAGCGCCGACACCAGCAGCGCGGGCCATGCCCCTGAGGCGGGCAGCGGTACGAAGCACGCCAGCACCAGCCCGCACAGCGCGCCGCCGACGCCGACGAGTGTGAAGGCGAGGAGCTGGTCCTTGATGTGGTGGGCGAGGGCGTTCCAGGAGGCGTGGGTGACTGCGGCGACCAGTACCGCCGCGACGACCAGCGGCGTCACGGAACGCCGGCGGTCTCGCCGCGCCCGTCCCGCGCGCGTGCCTCTTGCCCGCCCGCGCCTTGTCCGCCTGCGACCTGTCCGCCCGCGTCCTGTCCGCCCGCGTCGGACGGCGTGCCCGCGTTCTGTTCGCGTACGTCGGCCAGCGTGCCGCGGGCGTGCTCGATCAACTCGGCGGGAGCGAGGGGGAAGACCGTGTGCGGGGTGCCGGCGGCTGCCCAGACCTCGTCGTGTGCGAGGAGTCCCCGGTCGGCCAGCACGCGCATCTCCTCGACGTGCCCGAAGGGCGGCACGCCGCCGATCGCATAGCCCGTCGCCGAGCGTACGAGTCCGGCGCTCGCCCGTCGCACGGTCTTCGCGCCCAACTCGGCCCGTACGAGGGCGACATCGACACGCGAAGCCCCGTCCATCAGCACGAGTACGGGCTCGCCGTCGGCCTCGAAGACCAGGGACTTCACGATCTGGCTCAGCTCGCAGCCGATGGCCTCGGCGGCCTGCGCGGCGGTGCGGGTGGCGTCCGGGAAACCGCGTACGACGGGGTCGAGGCCGAGGGCGGAGAGGGCTTCGGCGAAACGGGGGTGGGCTGTTGGCGCCTTGCTCATGGGGCGGACGCTACCTGCCGTGGCGCGGGGCACGCGACGGTGTTTTTCCCGTCGCCGGGACTCCCGCGTCCGCAGTCCCTGGACCGCAGATACCGGAACACGCGCCTCACGCACGGAAAACGAGCGGTGCCTCCCGCGCCCGTCCGGAGTGTTCCGGAAGGCGCCGGGAGGCACCGTTCGCAATGCGCTTGCGCTGCTTGCCGGTTGCCGGTTGCCGGTTGCCGGTTGCCGGTTGCCGGTCAGCCTGCGGCCGCGTCGAGGATCTTCCGTACGACCGGGCCGGCGTTCTCGTTGCCGTGCCCGGAAGCGGGTACGACGGCCGCCGCGGCCACGTCGCCGTTGTACGCGGTGAACCAGGCGTTGGGCTTCTTCTGCCCGTCGACCTCCGCCGAGCCGGTCTTGGCGCCGACGTCTCCGCCGAGCCCGGCCATCGGCTCAGCGGCCGTACCGCTGTTGGCCGTCAGCTTCATCAGGCCCTTGAGCTGGGTGTTGACCTCGGGCTTCATGCTGCGGGCGGCCTTCGCGATCGGACGGTCGTCCAGCTTCGGCGAGACGATGACCGGCTGCTTGAAGGTGCCGCTCTGCACCGTCGCGGCGACCGACGCCATGTTCAGCGGGTTCATCCGCACGCTGCCCTGCCCGATGAGGGACGCGGCCATCTGCGCGTCCGACTGGACGGGCACGCTGCCGTCGAAGGTGCCGGTGCCCACCTGCCAGTTCTTGCCGATGCCGAAGACGTCGGAGGCCTCCTTGCTGAGGTCGCCGTCCTGGAGTTCCTTGGCCTGGCTGATGAAGGCGGTGTTGCAGGAACGGGCGAAGCTCTGCGCGAACGTCCCGTTCTTGATCTCGAACTTGTCGTCGTTCTGGAACTTCCAGCCGCCGTACTCCACGAACTTGGGGCACGGGTGGGGCTTGTCCGGCGACGCGAGGCCCTTGTCGAGCAGCATCTCGGCGCTGATGACCTTCATCGTGGAACCCGGCGCGAAGGAGCCGCGGATGGCGCTGTTGTAGGCGCTGTCGGCGGGCGAGTTGGCGACGGCGCGCACCTCGCCGGTGCTCGGCTGGAGCGCCACGGCGGACGCCTTCGGCTTGCCCTTCACGGACTGCTCGGCGGCGATCTGCATGTCCTTGTCGAGGGTGGTCTTCAGCGTGCCGGGCTTGCCCTTCGACAGGGTGCGCAGCGTGGTGCCGGTGTCCTCGCCCTTGGCGTCGACGATGCGGGTCTCGACGCCCGGGGTGCCGTCGGTCTTGTCGCCGTAACGCTTGCGGAGGTCGTCGAGGATCGACCCGAGCGCCGGGTGCTCTTCCTTGGTCAGCGCGGCGCCGTTGCGGTCGACGGCCTTGATGGGCGGGGTGCCCGCCTTGCCCGTCTTGACGGACTGGCCTTCCTTGAGCTTCGGGTACAGCACCGACGGCTTCCAGTCGACGACCGGGTCGCCCGTCTTCTTCTCCCGTACGACCTTCAGCGAAGAGGGGTAGGACCAGGCGGAAGTCTGCTGTGCGTAGGAGATCTGCGCGTTCACGCCGAACGGCACCGTGGCGCCGGAAGCGGAATCCTGCGAAATCTTCACCTTGGCGATGTGCGCCTCGTCCTGGAAACCCTTCAGGGCTTCGGCCGCCTGAGCCTTGTCGTCGGTGAGTGCCGCGGCCTTCCTCGCGTCGCCGGACGACCAGGCGGTCAGAAAGCGCTTCGCGGTCGTACGAACCTCGGCGGCGCTGGGCGGGCCCGGGTCGGCCTTCTTACCGCCCTTGCCGTCGGCCGAGGTCACGCTGTTGTTGCTGCCTTCGCTGCCGTCACCTCCGACGAGTGCGTACACGCCGAAGCCGGTCGCGCCGACGACGACTGCCGCGGCGCCACCGATCAGCGCCATCTTCTGTGTGTCACGCATCTGAGAATCTGCCCCTCCACCCCGACTCGGCCACGCGGCCGAGGACCTGTGCGAGGCACCCTAGAGCACGCGCGCAACATCACGTGCCCCCGGTATCCCCGTTAGGGAGCATATGGACGGGATGCCGATTCGAATAATCACCGGTTCAGGGGGAGTAACGCGTAGCGGAACCTTACGCGAACCCCTTTTGTGTCCAGTCCGTGACGGCTCAAATCCCCCGGTTCGGGCGGCAATTGGGCCCCCGGCCCGCGATGCGGCCGCTGACGGCACGCCGCGCGGCTTCACTGGGACGTCACTCTGGTTTCGTTCAGGATTCACCGGGGTCACGGCGGTCGCTGACATCCCGCACGGATTGAAAACGGGGATTCAGATCCACGTCTCGAACCACATGCGATTGCGCCATGCGTCCATGGGGAGCGTCTGCCCCGTGTAGATCGGCCAGAAATAGACGAAGTTCCACACGATGAGCAGCACCAGCACGCCCGAGGCGACGATTCCGGCGGTGCGTCTGCGCTCGCCCACGCCCGGCGGCCCCGCCAGCGCGCCGATCATCATGGCGAGCGCGAGGCAGAGGAACGGGACGAAGACAACCGCGTAGAAGAGGAAGATCGTGCGCTCCTGGTACATGAACCACGGCAGATAGCCCGCGGCCACGCCGCACAGCACGGCGCCCGCGCGCCAGTCGCGGCGCAGCAGCCAGCGGTAGAGCGCGTACACCACCGCGAAGCAGGCCGCCCACCACAGCAACGGCGTGCCCAGCGCGAGCACTTCACGCGCGCAGCCCTCGCCCTGTGCGGTGCAGCCGTCGTGGCCCGCCTTGGGCGACTCGTAGAAGTACGAGACGGGGCGGCCCAGGATCAGCCAGCTCCACGGGTTGGACTCGTAGGTGTGGCCGGAGGTCAGGCCGACATGGAAGTCGTACACCTCCGACTCGTAGTGCCACAGGCTGCGCAGCGGTCCGGGCAGCCAGCCCCACGGGCCGCCCGCGCCGTCCTTCTCGGCCCAGTCGCGGAAGTAGCCGCCGGAGGTGGCGAACCAGCCGGTCCAGGACACGAGATACGTACCGACGGCGACGGCCACCGTGGAGGCGAACGCCGGGAGTGAGTCGCGGCGGAGCATCGCCGCGAAGGGGCGGGGGGCTCCGGCGGTGCGGCGGGCGCCCATGTCCCACAGGACGGTCAGCAGGCCGAAGGCGGCGAGGATGTAGAGGCCGTTCCACTTGGTGGCGCAGCCGATGCCGAGGCAGAGTCCGGCGGCCAGCCGCCAGGGGCGGAGTCCGAAGCGGATGCGGGCGCCGATTCCCGGGTCGGGGCGTACGGGAGTGGAAGCGGGAGGGGCGGCGGACGCGGAGGGCGTCGCAGGCGCGTGGGTTGTGAGCGGCGCGGCCGCGGTGGCGCCCGGCGGGCCGCTGCCGTTGCCGCTGCCGCTGCCGCTGCCGCTTGCCCACGAGAGCGTGCCCGCCCTCACGGCGGCAGGGTCCACGGCCGAACCGTCCGGAGGCGGATCTTCCGGAGAGGGCGCGGAACCGTCAGGGGGCAGCGCGTCCGCCAGCTTCGCTCTGGTGCGGTCTCGGTCCAGCAGCAGACAGCCGAAGGCCGCCAGCACCCAGAACATCAGCACCAGGTCGAGCAGTGCCGTGCGGCTCATCACGAAGTGAAGCCCGTCCACCGCCATCAGCGCCCCGGCGAGGCAGCCGAGCGCCGTCGAGCGGAAAAGCCGTCGGCCGATGCGGCAGAGCATCAGCACCGACAGGGTGCCGAGCAGGGCCGTCATGAAGCGCCAGCCGAAGGGATCGAGGCCGAAGAGCGACTCCCCCAGACCGATGATCCATTTCCCGGCGGGCGGGTGGACGACGTAGGCACCGTCAGGGGAGAGCGGGATCTTCGGATGCGGGGCCAGGATCTGGTCGTTGGCCTTGTCGGGCCAGCTTCCCTCGTAGCCGTACTGATAGAGGGACCAGGCGTCCTTCGCGTAGTACGTCTCGTCGAATATCACGGCGTGCGGCGAGCCCAGCTTCCAGAAGCGGAGCACGCCCGCGACGAGTGCGACCAGCAGCGGAGCGCCCCACGCGGACCAGCGGGAGAGCCGGGCAGCGGCCAGCGGTGAGAGTCCGAAGGCGGCGCCGACCCGCAGATCCGGGCCGGGGAACGGCGGGACCAGACGCTCGCGGGTGCCGACGCGGCGACGTCCCGCATAACCGAAGCGGCGCAGGCGGACCTGCCAGTCGGGCAGGGGTTCCTGGGGCTGCGCGGGTCGGCTGGGGCTCTCCGCCGCGGTGTCGCTGGTCGTCACCGGGCCCATGGTAGGGAACGGTCCGGTGCGTGAGTGCGAGCACGCGAAGTCCGCGCAATCATGCGCGGAGATCGCGGGGGCGGCCCGGGGGAGGCTTCGATACGGCGACCGGCCAGGCTGCGTGCCGCCTCCCCCATGACTTCGGGCTGGGCCCCGGCCGGGGGCGGTCCCCGGTGGGCGGAGGCGTAGCGAGCATCACGCCCCCTGCGAGGATGGGCCCGTGACAGGGACGCTCGTACTGGCCGGAACACCCATCGGGGACGTCGCGGACGCGCCGCCGCGCCTCGCCCGCGAACTGGAGGGCGCGGACATCGTCGCCGCCGAGGACACCCGGCGGCTGAGGCGGCTGACGCAGTCGCTCGGCGTGCGTCCGCGGGGCCGGGTGGTGTCGTACTTCGAGGGCAACGAGGCAGCGCGTACGGCCGAGTTGGCCGATGCGCTCGAGTCGGGCTCGCGTGTGCTGCTGGTGACGGACGCGGGCATGCCGTCGGTCTCCGACCCCGGCTACCGGCTCGTGGCGGCGGCCGTCGAGCGGGGCGCCGGGGTCACGGCCGTACCCGGCCCGTCGGCGGTGCTGACGGCGCTGGCGGTGTCGGGTCTGCCCGTGGACAGGTTCTGCTTCGAGGGCTTCCTCCCCCGCAAGGGCGGCGAACGCCGTGCGCGCCTGCGCGAGGCGGCGGACGAGCGGCGCACGCTGGTGTACTTCGAGTCGCCGCGGCGCCTCGCGGAGACGCTGCGGGAGATGGCGGAGACCTTCGGCGGAGAGCGGCCCGCGGCGGTGTGCCGCGAACTGACCAAGACGTACGAGGAGGTCAGGCGCGGGCCGCTGGCGGACCTGGCCGGGTGGGCGGCCGACGGCGTACGAGGCGAGATCACGGTCGTGGTCCGGGGCGCGGCCGACGGTGACGGCGAGCAGGTGGACCGGGACGAGCTGGTTCGCCGGGTCGCGGTACGCGAGGAGGCCGGGGAGCGCCGCAAGGAGGCCATCGCGGCGGTGGCGCAGCAGGCGGGCCTGCCGAAGCGGGAGGTCTTCGACGCGGTGGTGGCGGCGAAGAACGCGGGCGGCGGGTAGCCGGTCCCGGGGACGCCGCGGGTGTGCCGGGGCCGCCGCGGGCGTCGGAGGTGCGCCGAACCGGGGCCGCCGGACGCCGAGTTGGGGCCGCGTGGCCGCGACGGGCGCGAGAAGCGGCGCCCGAGGGCCGGAGCGCGGGCTTCGGGGCCGAGGGCCGGGGCCCGGACTTCTAAGCCGAGGGCCGGGGCCCGGACCGGCAGTGCCCGCCGCCTAGGATCGGCGGCATGCCGACCTCCACGCAGCGGCAGCAGAAGCCGCAGCCCGCGCCACCGCTGCCCGAGCCGCTTCGCATCCCCGTCGCCGACTCGCACACGCACCTCGACATGCAGGAGCCGTCCGTCGAGGAGGCGCTGTCGGCGGCGGCATCGGTGGGCGTCGGCACGCTCGTACAGGTCGGCTGCGATCTGGAGCGTTCCCGTTGGGCGGCCGAGACCGCCGCCGCTCATCAGGCCGTGCACGCAGCGGTGGCCCTGCACCCCAACGAGGCCCCGCGTGCCGCCGAACGCGGCGAACTGGACTCGTCCCTCGCTGAGATCGAGAAGCTCGCCGCACTGCCGCAGGTGCTCGCCGTAGGCGAGACGGGGCTCGACTACTTCCGTACGGGAGAGGACGGGATCGCCTCGCAGCAGTACTCGTTCCGCTCGCACATCGCCATCGCCAAGCGGCAGGACCGCGCACTCGTCATCCACGACCGCGAGGCACACGCCGACGTGCTGCGCGTCCTGGACGAGGAGGGCGCACCGGAGCGTACCGTCTTCCACTGCTTCTCCGGCGACGCGGAGATGGCTCAACTGTGCGCGTCGAGGGGCTGGTTCATGTCCTTCGCGGGGAACGTGACCTTCAAGAACGCCCGGCCGCTGCGCGACGCGCTCGCCGTCGCGCCTCCCGAACTCGTCCTCGTGGAGACGGACGCACCGTTCCTGACGCCCGCCCCGTACCGCGGACGGCCTAACGCCCCCTACCTCGTTCCGGTCACGCTGCGGGCCATGGCCGAGACGAAGGGGATGACGGAAGACTCGCTGGCAGAGCACGTGGCCGCCAACACCGCCCGCGCCTTCGGTTATTGACAGCAGCCCCTCGTGAGTCCCCCCGGCCGTCCAGGAATCCATCCTTGAACACTCTTAGTGGTCAATCGACTTTGGAGAGTGAGCAGCCCTCCGGTTACAGTCCGCGCGACATCCCGCCGGACCTTGGAGCGCTTGTTGAGCCAGACGCAGGGGAGTCGTCGCACGGTGCACCGTGGGGGACGCGGTGCGCACGGGGGACGGACCGAGCCGTCGCGGACGCCGCAGTCGTCACCGCGCCCGCCCGAGCGGGGGTACGACGACCGCCGGGGCCTCAACCTCCGTACTGCGCCCGGGAGTTCGTACGTCCCCTACGTACCGCCGGGGTACGGGGCCGCGCCGGGGCACGGGCGTCATCGTGCCTACGGGCCGCCGCAGACGCCGTTTCCGCAGGCGGCGTCCCCGCAGAGACCGTTTCCACAGACATCGTTCCCGCAGACGTCGCCTGCGACGCCGGATACGCGAGGCCGCACGCAGCCGCCGTCGCAACCGCCGTCCCGACCGCGGCCCGTGGGGCCGCAGTCCATGCAGCCGCCGTTCCGGCAGCCGGTGATGGGCCCCGTGCCGGTGCGCGCCCCGATCCCCCCGCGTGTGCCGCCGCCGCGCCACGCACGGCCCGCCCCACCGGCACCGGCTCCCCCACCGCACTGGTCCTCCTCGCCTGCGCCCGCGCCGGCTTCGCCGCCTCCGTACACCCCGCACGGTCCGTACGCCCCGCACGGTCCGCATGACCCCCACGATCCGCACACACCGCGGACTTCGCTCTCCCCCGAGCAACTCGCCCAGGACAGGCCCCCTGAGGGTGGCCGCGCGGCCGTACGCCGTGCTGCCCGCGACCGCAGCCGTGCCCGCAGGGCCGCCCAACGGCCCGAGGTGCTGCGGCGGTTGGTGCCGCAGGCGCTCGTCGTGGCGTTCCTGGCGGGCGGGACCTCCGCCTTCGTCGCATACGACAAGGAGGTCGAGCTGACCGTCGACGGCACTCCCCGCACGCTTCACACCTTCGCGGACGACGTCGGTGAACTGCTCGCCGAGGAAGACCTCGACCTCGGCGCACACGACAGCGTCGGCCCGTCTCCGAGGCGCCAGTTGGCCGACGGCGACGAGATCTCCTTCAGTCACGGTCGTCCGCTCGACCTCACCCTCGACGGCACGCGCCGCCGCGTATGGACCACGGAGCGCACCGTGCACGACGCGCTGCGGCGCATGGGAGTACGGACCCGGGGTGCCGCACTGTCGCTCGCGCCGAGCGCGGACATCCCCAGAACGGGGCTCACTCTGGAGGTCCGCACCCAGCGCACCGTGACCTTCCTCGCGGACGGCCATGAGAAGTCCGTACGCACCAACGCCGGTTCGGTCCTCGAAGCGCTCACGGAGGCCGGCATCGAACTGGACGGTCTGGACACCACGTCCGCGCCGATGGACAGCTTCCCCCGGGACGGGCAGACCGTCACGGTCATGAGGATCACCGGCAGCGAGAAGGTCAAGGAGGAACGCATCCCGTTCAAGACGGTGCGGCACGCGGACCCGGGGCTGCCGGAGGGCACCGAGGTCGTGGCGCGTGCCGGCCGCACGGGTCTGCGCCGGGTCACCTACCGGCTGCGCACGGTCAACGGCGTACGGGAGAAGCCCCGCCGCATCGCCGTCGAGGTGCTGCGGCG
The DNA here is from genome assembly GCF_022524345.1 of Streptomyces marispadix. Lineage (NCBI taxonomy): Bacteria > Bacillati > Actinomycetota > Actinomycetes > Kitasatosporales > Streptomycetaceae > Streptomyces > Streptomyces marispadix. Next base: position 2,388,412 of record NZ_JAKWJU010000002.1, read on the forward strand.
CCCCCGTAAGCAGATCGTGCGGGTGGGGACGCTTCCGCTGTCGCGCTCCGTTCCCGGGGCCGACCATCTCGACTGGACGGCGCTGGCGCGGTGCGAGTCGGGCGGGCGGCCCCGCGCGGTGGACTCCTCCGGCCGTCACGGCGGGCTCTACCAGCTCGACGCCCCGACATGGCGGAGCCTGGGCGGCGGCGGCCGTCCCCAGGAGGCCACGGCGCAGGAGCAGACATACCGGGCGAAGAAGCTTTACGTCTCCAAGGGGGCGAGTCCCTGGCCGTACTGCGGCCGTAAACTGTCGCGGTGACCGCAGCCGACGAGCCCGACCGAGAGCGTGAGCGCGACGCCGAAGGCGACGCCGGACGCGAGAGCGGGCACGAGGGCGACCGCGAGCGCGAGGGCGGACCTGCCGGGCCGGACGCCGCCGATCTCCTGCTTGGCGCCGCCGACATCCGCGACCTCGCCGCGACGCTGGGCGTACGGCCGACCAAGCAGCGCGGTCAGAACTTCGTCATCGACGCGAACACCGTGCGCAGGATCGTGCGTACGGCCGGCGTCGACGCCGACGACGTCGTACTGGAAGTCGGCCCCGGTCTCGGCTCGCTGACGCTCGCGCTGCTCCAGAGCGCGGACCGCGTCGTGGCCGTGGAGGTCGACGACGCCCTCGCAGGGGGTCTCACGGCCACCGTCGAGGCCCGACTGCCCCACCGGGCACGGCAGTTCGCGCTCGTACACGCGGACGCGATGGACGTGACGGACCTTCCCGGGCCGCCGCCGACCGCGCTGGTCGCCAATCTCCCCTACAACGTGGCCGTTCCGGTGCTGCTGCACATGCTCGCGTCGTTCCCGACGCTGCGGCACGGCCTGGTGATGGTGCAGTCCGAGGTCGCCGACAGGCTTGCGGCGGCGCCCGGTTCGAGGGTCTACGGTGTGCCTTCGGTCAAGGCGTCCTGGTACTGCGAGGTGCGGCGGGCGGGCGCGATCGGCCGCAACGTCTTCTGGCCCGCGCCCAACGTCGACTCCGGTCTGGTGTCGTTCGTACGGCGTGATCCGCCACACACCAGTGCCACGCGGGAGGCTGTGTTCGCCGTGGTGGACGCGGCGTTCGCGCAACGCCGCAAGACGCTGCGTTCGGCGCTCTCGCGGTGGGCGGGCTCGGCGGCGGCGGCCGAGGAGGCGCTGACGGGGGCCGGGGTATCGCCGCGTGCGCGCGGGGAGGAGCTGACGGTCGACGAGTTCGCCGCGATCGCGGAGCAGGGCATGAAGCACAAGGAGAACGCCGCGTGAGTGAGAGCGCGAAGGTGACCGGGGCCGGCGGCCCGTACCCGGCGAACGCCTCCCGGGGGCGCGTGGCCGGGGACAGCGCCACCGCACGGGTGCCCGCGAAGGTCAACGTCCAGCTCGCGGTGGGCGGTCTGCGCCCCGACGGCTTCCACGGACTCGCCAACGTCTTCCTCGCCGTGGGTCTCTACGACGAGGTCACGGCCAGTCACGGCGACGGCCGGGACGACGGCAGCGCCGAAGGCGACGGCACCGGGCGCCAGGACTGCGGCCACGGCGTCCGGTTGACGGTCTCCGGCCGGGACGCCGCGCACGTGCCGCTGGACGAGAGCAATCTCGCAGTGCGTGCGGCCCGGCTGCTCGCCGAACGGCACGGGCGCGAGCCGCGCGTACGGCTGCACATTACGAAGGACATCCCGGTGGCGGGCGGCATGGCGGGCGGCAGCGCCGACGCCGCGGGCGCGCTGCTGGCGTGCGACGCGCTGTGGGGCACGCACACGCCGCAGGACGAACTGCGCGCGATGTGCGCGGAGTTGGGTTCCGACGTGCCGTTCTCGCTGGTCGGCGGGGCGGCGCTGGGCCAGGGCCGTGGCGAGCTGCTGACGCCGCTGGAGACCGGGGGGACCTTCCACTGGGTGTTCGCCCTCGCGGACGGAGGCCTCTCCACCCCGGCGGTCTACCGGGAGTGCGACAGGCTCCGCGAGGCCGCGGGCACGGGCGCGGACGTCGACTCCGTGCCGGAGCCGCGTCCGTCGGCGCTGCTGCTGGACGCGCTGCGCTCGGGCGACGCGGAGGCCCTGGCCGCCGCGGTGTCCAACGACCTTCAGGCGGCGGCCGTTTCGCTACGTCCGTCGCTGAGCGACACCCTCAAGACGGGCACGGCCGCAGGCGCGCTCGCGGCTCTGGTCTCCGGCTCGGGGCCGACGTGCGCGTTCCTCGCCGGGGACGCGGGGTCGGCGGCGAGGATCGCCGCCGCGCTGGAGGAGTCCGGCCACTGCCGCTCGGCACGGACCACCACCGCACCGGCGCCGGGCGCCCGGCTGCTCCCGGCCTGAGCAACTGCATTGCGCTCATGAGTAGGTGCCGACGGTGCCGGGAGTGTTGCTGGTGGTGCCGGGGAGTGGTTCGGCGGTGCAGCGGGTGAGTTCGAGGACGAGTTGCGTGGCGAGGAACCAGCGTGCGGCGTTGGGGAGTTGGCCGTACGGCAGGTACGCGTCGGTTTCGAGACAGGTGAGACCCCGGCCGCCGTCGCCGGGTGCGTACTGGTCGCCGTAGACGCCCCAGATGCGGGGGCGGCGGGATCGCAGGGTGACGGGATTCTTCAGGTGCGGGCAGTGGGCGATCGCCTGCGGGACGCAGGGTTGGCAGACGGGCGGCTTGGTGCACCAGATGTCGCGCCCGTCGAAGACGGTGCCGCCGCCTTCGGATGCTTCCTGGTTCGGCATCAGGAACAGCCAGCCGCGGGACGTTCGGCTTGCGGGCCCTCCGCAGACCTGGCACAGCAGCGCACGCATCGCCTGCCGCTGCCGAATGGGGTGCTGATGACCGTAGTTGGGGCGTCCTACCCCGGCGGCCCGTCGCGTCCGTGCCCACAGCACGCCGTGCTGGTCCCGGTCCGCGGGCGTCTCATCCCGATAGCACAGTCCGCTTCCGTCGGCTCGGACGGTCAAGTTACGGCCGGTGCCGCCCACTTCACCGCTCCAGGCCGCCACATACGGCACCGGCATCCGACGCGGCCCCCACGTACGCAAACGGGCGCGGGCGGACTCGACAGACATGCGAACTTCCTTCTCTTCGTCACAAACCAGGCCGACATTCTTGAGCTGCGCGGGGAACACTGCTTGGTCACGTGCCGTATTTGCGAAGCACCGTAGAGCGGGGTACAACCGAAATGAGCACGCAAAGTGCGTGCACCGGTGCGGGAGTTGAGATGGACACTGGCGTCGGCCGCCGCATCGCCTACTGGCGCGACCGACGCGGGCTGACACAGTCCGACTTCGGACGCCTCATGGGACAGTCACGCAGGTGGGTCCAAGACCTCGAAGGCGGGCAGCGGCAATCTGACCCACGGCTGTCCGTCCTCGCTCGGGCTGCCGACGTACTCCGCCTCCCCCTGGAACGACTCGTGGCCGACACCCCCACCGCCCCGGCAGCCGCCGCACTCCCGCCTGCTGTCGCGGATCTCGCTGACTCACTCCACGCGCCCGGGAGCCGGCAACACCGTCCCCGTGCGCCATCTCCGGCGTCGTGTCGAATACTGCTGTCAGGCATGGGCAAGCACCCATTACGCCGCCGCCGCACGAGACCTCCCCGGCGTCATTGCAGACGCCCACGCCACGGCTGCGGACAGCCCCGAAGGTGGTCTGCTGCTGTCCCGGGCCTATCAGCTCGCGGCAAGCCTGCTGTTCAAGTACGGGACTCTCGCCCGTGTACCCGCAGTTCTCGCCGCGGACCGTGCGCTCACCGCAGCCAACGCATCCGGCGATCCGGTCGCCATCGGCGCTGCTGCACGTCGAGTCGCCCGCGGCCTGATGCATCAGCAGCGGCACACGGCTGCCGCGGAGTACGCGACATCGACTGCGACAGAGCTCCGCGATGACCTCGAACGATCCGGTGTCGCAGGTCTGTCCACGCTCGGCATGCTGTATCTCGTCGCCGCTGTGGGGACCAGCAACGAGGACCGGTCACCTCGGTGCGTCGCAGTAGCGGAGGAAAGACTCGCGGAAGCGGCGGAGGTAGCCGATCAACAGGGCGAGAAAGGCGCGGACTTCACGAGTTTCGGCCCCACGAACGTTGCTCTGCATGAGGTCGACGTGCTGCTGCGCCTCGACGACGCCTGGTCCGCTGTCGAGGCGGCCCAGCGCATCACGCCGCAGGCCGTCGGTGCGTTGGGCAGGGAACGGCGAGCGCGACATCTCGTCACCACTGCACGCGCCCGAGCCATGACACGCAGCCGCGACAATGCGGTCAGGGATCTGCTGGAGGCGGAACGCCTTGCGCCGGAAGAGGTCAGGCGCCCCGCCGTGACCAAGCTCGTAGGAGAACTCGTCGAGCTCATTCCGTCGCCGGGACCGGAGTTGACCGGACTCGCGCGGCGTTGTGGACTCCCAGTGTGATGACGCGCGTGCTCTACCTCATCGCGACCGCCGCAGGTCCGGCGCAGCACATTGATGACGGCGTACGGCAGGCGCAGGCTGCCGGGTGGGATGTGTGCCTCATCCTGTCGCCGACCGCCGCGACCTGGTGGGCGGACCGCCGTGCCGAGTTGGAGGAGTTGACCGGGCATCCGGTCCGGTCCCGGTACACCGGGCCCGGCGAGTCGGGCGGTCTGCCGAAAGCGGACGCGATGGTGGTGGCACCGCTGACCACCACGTCGGCGTGCAAGTGGGCCGCAGGGATCACCGACACCGTCGCGTTGGGAATCCCCGCCGAGGCAGTGCATCTCGGGGTGCCGGTGGTGGTGATGCCGTTCTGGTCGACAGCGCTCGGCGCACAGCCCGCTGTCGCGCGAGCCGTCAACACGCTTCGCGAGCAGGGTGTCCACGTGCTGTTCGGGCCGGGCGAGCCCCACCCGCCCAAGCAGGGGGAGAGCGCCGGTTTCCCGTGGCGACTGGCGCTGGACTCACTGCATCTGAGTCCCGGCACGTCTATGGGACGGCCCTGAGTGCCACCCGTGCCTGCGCACTGCCCGAACCCTGCGGAACAGCGGAGCCAGTTGGGGCGAGCCTGCAAGTATCCGGGTGGCCCGAGGAGTCCCGCCAACTCCCGACGCCTCCACCAGCGGAGCAACGATCCCAGACCGGCGTCAGTGGCTCTCGCGCCCCCGTGCCCCCTCCGGGGCGCTCATCGCCTGCTGGAAGCCGGAGTTGACGGCGGTGACGCCACCGTCGACGGGAAGCGTGACACCGGTGATCCACTCCGCGTCCGCGGACGCCAGGAAGGCCACCGCCGCCGCGATGTCCTCGGGTCGTCCGACCCGGCCCAGCGGATAGAGCCCGGCGGCCCGTTCCAGCGCCTCTTCCCGCCCTGCCCAGGCACCGGTGTGCACGGTCCCCGGGGCGACGAGGTTGACGCGTACGCCTCGTGCTCCGCCGTCTCCCGCGAGCGTGCGGGTGAGACTCGCGAGACCGGCCTTGGCGGCGCTGTACGCGTGGTTGCCGAAGTCCTGAATGCCGTTCACGGAACCGATGTTGACGATCGCGCCGCGTCCGCCGGCCGCCGCCAGACACGGCATCGCGGCACGTGCGCAGCGGAAGGCGCCGGTGAGTGTGATGTCCAGGTCGCGTGCCCAGAGTTCGTCCGGCTCGTCCTCCAGCAGTTCGGCGTCCGGGTTGCAGGAGTAGGCGTTGTTGACGAGCACGTCCAGGCCGCCGAAGTTCCGTACGGCCTCCGCCACCGCGTCCTCCACCGCTCGCCGGTCGCCTACGTCGCAGGCGAGCGGGAGCGCCGTGCCGCCTGCGTCGCGGATCGCGTCAGCCGTGCGTTCGGCCCGCGCGGGATCGAGGTCGGTCACCGTCACTCGGGCGCCCTCGTCCGCCAGCCGCCGGGAGACGGCGGCCCCGATCCCCTGTCCCGCGCCCGTGACGAACGCCGCGTAGCCCTCGAATCGCCTCATCGGGCGAGGCTACCGCCGCGGATACGTCGACGTTGCGGCTACGGAACGGTGCAGGCACGGGGACAGACCCGGGCACGGGAGGGACCCAGGCACGGGGACGGGCACGGGACGGGCAGTGCTCGGTGCCCGCTCGGTCGCAGTCGACGGCGCCCGGCGGCGACTGCCGCGCCGTGCCCCGTCAGTGGCCGTCCTCGCCGACGGCCCCGCGCCGGCCGCGGACTCCGAGGAGGGAAATCACGGGGGCCAGTTCCCGCCTCCCCGGCCTCCCCAGTCTCCCCGGTCTCCCCGTGTTGCTCGGTCCGGCCGGTGTCCTGGCCCGCCGGGGCTGCCGGACCCGGCGGGCCGGACGTATCAACCGGGCCGGCGGCGAGCACCGCTTCGGGCCCCGCGGCGAAGGCCGCGGGCTGCTCGCCGTAGCGGCCCGCGCCCATGAACACCGACAGCACACGGGAGAGGGGCTCCCCCGTCGCGTCCGCGCGGACCTGCGCCATCCGGAGCTGATGCGCGGTCGGTCTCGGTCCGCCCTGTCCGGGCTCGGCCCCCTGCCGGAGTGGAAGGTTCACGGCTTCCTTCCCACCCCCGCGTACAGGGCGGCGCTGCGGAGCAACTCGGCCTCCTCGCCGGTGACTTCGACGGGTTCGTCGGGTCGCCAGTCGTGAGCCGCCGTCACCTGCGGATCGATCAGTTCGAGACCGTCGAAGAAGCGCTCGACCTCCTGCCTGGTGCGGAACTGGACGGTGGTGCCGCCCGCGTCGTACACCTTCTTCACGCCCTGCCAGGCCACCGGGTCGAAGTCGTTGGTGCAGTGGCTGAGCACCAGGAAGCTTCCCGGTGCCAGCTTCTCCAGCAGGCCGCCCACGATCTCGTACGGCCCGTAGTCGTCCGGGACGAAGTGGAGCAGCGCCACAAGGGAAAGGGCCACCGGCTGGTCCAGGTCGATGACCTCACGGAGCTGAGGGGAGTCGAGTATGGGGTCCTCGCGCACGTCGGCGCTTATGTATGCGGTGCGGCCCTCGGAGGTGCTGCGCATCAGGACGTGTGCGTACTCCAGCACCGTCGCGTCGTGGTCGGCGTAGACGACGCGGGCGTCGGGAGCGACCTCCTGCGCGACCTGGTGGAGGTTGGGCGGTGTGGGGATGCCCGTCCCGATGTCGACGAACTGGCGTACGCCGTACTCGGCGGCCAGCGTGCGCGTCGCACGGTGCATGAACGAGCGGTTGGTCTCCGCGGTGCGGCGGATCTGGGGGCAGACCTGAAGGACCTTCTCCGCGGCCTCCTCGTCGACGGGATACCAGTCCTTGCCGCCCAGGTAGTAGTCGTACATCCGGGCCGAGTGCGGCCTGCTCGTGTCGATTTCTGGCCTGCCGGGCATGGTCATCGGTCATCCCATTTCTGCCGTATGAGGCCGGCGGGGAGAGCACACGGCGAAAGTGCTTCCCCGCCGGCCGGCCGGTTGGTCGGTGGTCGAGGGGACGGTCGGTGGTGCGTGTGGTGCGTGTGGTGCGCCCACGCCCTGCCGGGCGAGGGCCTGGCCGGGTGCCCGCCGGCTGCTGGCATAAGGGCGGGCACCCGAAATCCGCGGCTCACGACGGCCGTCGGGCCGCCGGGAGGTCAGCTTGTGAGGAAGTCGGCTCCGCCGGTCTTGGCCGCCTCGATGAACGCGCTCATTCCGTGCGCCGAGTACAGCAGGGCGGGGCTGTCCGGGTCGGTCGACTGACGGAGCGCGACACAGCCGTCGGGAAGACGCTTCGCCTCGACGCAGGCGCCCCCGTTCTGGCCGCTCCACGGCTTGTGCCAGCCCTCGGTGCCCAGTTCACGCGCGGGCATGCCGTTGCGGACGTGGTGACCGCCGCGAGCTTCAAGGGTCATTTGTCGAACTCCTTACGCAGATTGCTCATATACGTCCGGGGATCCGGCACGTGTTCCGCGGCCAGCAGCGAGACGCGCGTGAGCGCCTCCAGATGCGTGACCACATCGGGCCTCTGGTCCAGATAGACCGCGCTGGTCAGCCCGACCTCGGTGTAGACGATGTCCTGCAACTCCCGTTCGGCGAACCGGAAGTAGGTCACATGGCCGCCCGTGCCGGGATGCGGCCCGGCGGACAGCGGCACGATGCGCAAGGTGACGTTGGGCAGTTCGGAGACTTCGAGGAGCCTGTCGAGCTGTGCGCTCATCACCGCGGGCGAGCCCACCTCGCGGCGCAGCGCGGTCTCCTCCAGCACGACCCAGAGCGTGGGCGCGTCCTCGCGCTCCAGCAACTCCTGCCTACGCACTCGCAGATCGACGCGGTGCTCCAGCGACTCCTCGTCGTCGTTGGGGAATCCGGCGCCGATGACGGCGCGGGCGTAGTCCCGGGTCTGCAACAGCCCGGTCACATAGTGGGGTTCGTAGACGCGGATGACCTCCGCGTCGGTCTCCAGGCTCACGTATGCGCGGAACCAGTCGGGCAGGGCGTCGCGGAAGGGATACCACCAGCCCGGCCGGTTGGCGCGCTCCGCCATGCCTATGAACTCGGCGACCTCGGCGTCGCTCACGCCGTAGAGCCTCAACAGCTCCTTGACGTAAGGGACTTTGAGGCCGACCTGGGCGTTCTCCATCCGCCTGATCGTCAGATGGTTGACGCGCAGCGCCTTCGCGGCGCCGTCCAGGCGCAGACCGGAACGCTCACGCAGCTCCTTCAGGCGCTTGCCGAGGATGATGCGCAGCACCGTCGGAGCACTGGAACCGCTCGGAAGTGCATCGGTCACGCCCTCACCTCCCCGGGTACCGGCACCGTCGCCGGTCGTTGCGGGCAGCGAACCGCCGCCGGCCGGGCCGGCTTCACGGCAGCCGCCGTGGGCATGCCAGAGCCTCTGCCGATGCGTCAACTCCAGCCGCCTCATTGCGCCTTCACTCTGAAATTATCAGAAGGAAGCTTGCGAGTTGAAGACCGCAGCACTCATAGTGAGGCCGTGCTCCCCATGAGCGTGCCCCCCACGCATCACCGCCCTCAGCGCCCTCCGTCCGCCGCGCGAACGGATTCACACGCGCTCCGGCTCCCGGCCGAGGACGTCAGCGTCCCCCGGGTCCGGCACGCGATGGACCGTTGGCTCGGCCGCCGGGGTGCCTCGTCCGATTTACGCGAGCAAGCTGCCCTCGTGCTCTCGGAGTTGGTGACCAACGCCGTCACCCACACCGACAGCGACTGGATCGTGTGCGCCGCGTCCTACTGCCCGTACGACGGCGTACGGATCGAGGTCCACGACGACGACACCAGCAGCCGCGCGCCGCAGCGGCGTGCGCCCACGGCCGAGAAGGAGTGCGGCCGGGGGCTGTACATCGTCGAGACGCTGTCGGTGCGCTGGGGCGTGGCGGTCTCGCCCGTCACGCGGGGCAGCGCGGTGTGGGCGCATCTGACCGACTAGCCGAAGTGCTCAAGGGCCGAGCGGGCCGCCGCGGAAGCATGTCACGGCCGGGCCATCCGCCGGGCCGTCCAGGCTTCCCGCCAGGGTCGCCCGGCCCCAAGTCCCGGGCTTCCAGGGCCTGTTGCCTGACCTGTCGGACGTTCGTGCCGACCTGCCGGACCTGCGCGGCCGTCGCTCACAGACAGGCGCGCAGCGCCCGTACGAGCGCGTGGGCACGTGGGTCCGAGGTGACGGAGCGCTGCATGGCCGCGGTGACGTACGCGAAGGCCGTGCCGGACTCCGGATCGGCGAACGCCAGCGAACCGCCGCGTCCCGGATGGCCGAAGGAGCCGGGGGCGAGCATCGGCGCACCCGGCCCGTGGAGCATGAATCCCAGCCCGAAGCGGGAGTTGACGACCAGCACCCGGTCGGGACCGCTCGACTCCTGGGAGCGCGCCTGAGTCAGCGTTGCGGGTGTGAACAGCCGTCCGCCGCCCGTGAGTCCGCGAGCGTGCCGGCGTCCTGCGGGAGCGCCGGCGGCCGGTGTGCCCGTTCCCGCAGGCGGATCGACCCGGCCGATCAGCGCGGCGTAGAAGCGTGAGAGGGAACGGGCGGTCGCCACACAGCCCGCGCTGGGCAGTCCGGCCGCGAGCCAGCTCGGATCGTTCTCGTAAGGGCGCGGACCGGCGCAGTCGAAGGCCCGCCGGGTGAGGGACGCGGGATCGCGATACGCCTCCGTCACGGCCGCCTTGGGCCGCAGCCGCAGACCGGCGGCCGGAGAGGGCTCGGGCGTGGGCACCTCCGTCAGACGCGCCAAGTCGACGCCTCCGTCCGGCACTTCGGGTGTGGCGGGGATTCCGAACCACATGCTCAGGCCCAGCGGCCGTGCGATCTCCTCCGCGAACCAGCGCCCGAACGGCCGCCCCGTGGCACGCCGCACCAGCTCGGCGACGAGCCAGCCGAAGGTGTGCGGGTGATAGCCGTGGTCGGTGCCCGGCTCCCACAGCGGGGCCTGTGCCACGAGCGCGGAGGGCCCGCTGACCCCGTCGGTGGCCTGTGCGACGGTGAGCGGGGCGTCGAGCGCCGGAAGGCCCGCGCGATGGGCCAGCACATGCCGCACCAGCAGGCGCTCCTTGCCGTTGGACTTGAACTCCGGCCAGTACGTGGCCACGGGGGCGTCGAGGTCCAACTGCCCGCGCTGGTGCAGCAGATGGAGAACGGCAGCCGCGGGCCCCTTGGAGACGGAACGCACGACCGCGGCCGTCCCCTCCCGCCAGAGGTCCCCGGTCTCGTGGTCGTCCTGGGGGTCCTCCGCGCCCGTCTCCTGGTCGTCCGCAGGGGAGTTCCGGGGGTTCGGGGAGTTCCGCGTGCCCGCCCAGAGATCCACGACGGGGCGCCCGTCGCGGTGCACGGCGAGGGCGGCGCCGGTGTCGCCACGCTCGGCGAAGTTCGACGCGAAGGCGTCCCTCACGGCCTCATAGCCGTCCGCCACGGTGCCGTTGACGTCCACCGCGTTCTCAGCGTCCGGAGCCTTCACGCCTCTGCCCGTCCCCCTCGTGCCGTCGTACGTGCACCGCCCATGGTGCTATCGCTGTGGGACGCTCACCGAGCCGGGGTCGAAGCCGAACGGCAGCTCCAGCCGGTGCGCGGCCAACAGCTCCTCGTCGCACAGGAGTTGCTGTGTGCTCCCGTCGGCGACCAGGACGCCGTCGCTCAGCACGACCGAACGCGGGCAGAGCTGGAGTGCGTACGGAAGGTCGTGCGTGACCATCAGCACCGTCACATCGAGCCGACGGAGGATATCCGCCAGTTCGCGGCGCGAGGCCGGGTCCAGATTCGAGGACGGCTCGTCGAGTACGAGTATCTCCGGCCGCATGGCCAGCACCGTGGCGACGGCGACCCTGCGGCGCTGCCCGAAGGAGAGGTGGTGCGGCGGACGGTCGGCGTACGCCTCCATCCCGACCATGGCGAGCGCGTCGTCCACGCGTGCCGCCAACTCGCCGCCGCGCAGACCCTCGTTGGCGGGCCCGAAGGCGACGTCCTCGCGCACGGTCGGCATGAAGAGCTGGTCGTCGGGGTCCTGGAAGACGATGCCGACCCGGCGGCGTATCTCCGCGAGATGCTTCGGCGCCACGGGCAGTCCGGCGACGGTCACGGAGCCCGCGCCCGCGGTGAGGATGCCGTTGAGGTGGAGCACGAGCGTGGTCTTGCCCGCGCCGTTGGGACCGAGCAGGGCGACGCGTTCGCCCCGTTCCACGGTCAAGTCGACGCCGTACAGGGCCTGGTGGCCGTCGGGGTACGCGTAGGCGAGCCCGGAGACATGCAGGGAGGGCGGGACCGCGGAGGGGCCGCCGCCCGCTTCCGCGCTCGTGTCCACGTCCATGCCCCCGCCCGTCCTCGTGCCCGCGCCCGCGGCCGTATCGGCGCCCGTGCCCGTACTCGTGCTCGTACTGTCGCCGTTCACAGTGCCCATCCCATCAGGCAGACCACCAGCGCCGCGAACGGGAGCAGCGCGGCCCCCGTCCACTGGGCGCGCGTCGCGGCCACCTCGTCGACGACGGGCATCGTTCCCGTGTAACCACGGCTCACCATGGCGAGATGGACGCGCTCGCCGCGTTCGTAGGAGCGGATGAAGAGCGCTCCGGCGGACTTCGCCAGCACGCCCCACTGCCGTATGCCGCGTGCGCTGAAGCCCCGGGACAGGCGCGCGATCCGCATTCTGCGCATCTCGTCGGCGATGACGTCGCCGTAGCGGATCATGAACGACGCGATCTGCACGAGCAGCGGCGGCAGTCTCAACCGCTGCATTCCCAGCAGGAGTTCGCGAAGCTCCGTGGTCGAGGCGAGCAGCACGGAGGCGGCGACGCCCAGGGTCCCCTTGGCGAGGATGTTCCAGGCGGCCCACAGCCCCTGCGAGGACAGGGTCACTCCCGCCATCTCGGTGTACGGGCCGCGCGCCACGAACGGCATCAGCACCGCGAACGCCACGAACGGCACCTCGATCAGCATCCGTTTGAGCAGATGCCCGTAAGGGACGCGGGCGGCGCCGGCGACCGCCGCGAGCAGCACCGCGTACAGCCCGAATGCCCACACCGCCTCGCGCGGAGTGGAGACGACGGCGAGTACGAAGCAGACGACGGCGGCGAGTTTGCAGTGCGCCGGAAGCGCGTGCACCGGTGAGGCGCCGTGCAGATAGAGCTTGTGTGCGTGGCCCGCGCCCATGTCAGACCGGCTCTCGACCGGAGCCGGCGCGGGGCCCGGCGGCCTCCCGGCGGCGGCGCACGGCCACGAAGACGCTGCTGCCGACCGCGAGGGTCGCACCGGCGCCGATGACGCCCGCGAGACCGCCCGAGAGGCGGGGGTCGGCGATGCTCTCCACTCCGTAGTCGGCCAGCGGCGAGTCCTTGGCGGCGTGGTCCTCGGCCTTCTTGTCGATGCCGTGGTCGGCGGCCACCTTCTCCAGGCCGTCAGGGCTGCCGGATGCGTAGAAGCTGACGACGCCCGCGCAGATCACGGTGGCGGCCATGCCACCGATCCACAGACCCCTGTTGGGACGGCGCGGCGCGGAGACAGACGAGGCGGGGGCAGACGAGGCGCCGACGGGTCGATGCTCGGACGGGCGCACCGAAGCAGAAGCAGGCGCGGCAGCAGATCCATGCCCCGGCGTGAACGTGTTTTCGCGCTCCGATTCGGACCGCGCCGGATGGGCCGCCTCGGACTCGCCCGCGGGCTCCTTTCCGGACGCGGACGCCTCCGCTTCCGGCTCGTCCGTCTGCTCCGCCCCGTGGCGGACCGTCCCTCCGCCCGGAGTCGCCACCGCCGCCGTACGGAACTGAAGCGGCCGTACCGCGAAGTCCCTTGCCCCGTACACGAGATCGGGACGCACGGCGACGACCGCACCGACCGTGGCAGCCGTGATCGCCGCCTCGCCGATGCCGATCAGCACATGTACGCCCGTCATCGCGGCGAAGACCCTGGCCAGTTCGACGTCGGCGGTGCCGCCGAGCGCGTAGAGCCCGGTGAAGGCGACGGCGGCGGCAGGCACCGAGACCAGCGCCGCGGCGAACGAGGCGCCGGTGATCGCCCCACGGCCGCGCGGCAGTACGCGCAGCAGCAGCCGGAAGACCAGATACGCGACGGGCACCGTCACGACGCCCATGTCGACGATGTTCACGCCGAGCGCGGTCAGGCCCCCGTCCGCGAACAGCACGCCCTGCATGAGAAGTACGACGGAGACGCACAGCAGACCCGTGTACGGGCCGACGAGTATCGCGGCCAGCGCTCCGCCCAGCAGATGGCCGCTGGTGCCCGCCGCGACGGGGAAGTTGAGCATCTGCACCGCGAAGATGAACGCCGCGACGAGCCCCGCGAGCGGCGCCGTGCGCTCGCCGCCCATGGGCGCTGCCACGGCCGGGGGTCCGCCTCTGCGTGGCCTGTCCGCCGCACCCGCGCGGCCCGGACCGTCGGCCGTACCTGCCGTGAACTCGGCCGTCGCGCCGCCGAGTTCACGGCGCGCACCGCGCAACGAGACCGCGACCGCGCCCGCCGCGACGACACCGGCGGCGACGGACACGGGGGCGTTGATGAATCCGTCGGGCACATGCATGACGCCACTCCGCTTCTCGGGACGGCCGGCTGGTTGCGGCCGATAGACAACCGTTCGATGATAGGGCCTTACTGCAAACCGATTGCAAGAGCGCCCGTCTCGCTGGAAATGCCCGAGAGCCTCACGGTGTTCACGAGAGGCCGGAACGGGGCAGCCTGTGGCACACCTCACCCTGTTTTTCCGGTGACTCCGGCCCATCCCCGTGCGTCTGTCAGGTGGAAAGGGCAACACGGAGTTGAGCGGCCGGGGCCGCCCCGACGACATAGGAGCAGAGGATGTCCGCAGTCTTCGATCACACCGTGCAGGCCCGCCTCATCGCCGATCCGCACACGACCAGGGAACTGAGCGCCGCACTTCGCTACGACGACGCGGACCCGCTCGCCGTCCGCCTCGTCTTCCCCGCCGACGCCTCCCTCGACGGAGCGGAGGTCGCCTGGGCCTTCGCCCGCGAGCTGCTCGACGCGGGGCTTCACGGCCCGGCGGGAGAGGGAGACGTCCACGTATGGCCGCGGGACGGGTCCCGCACCGTGATCGAACTTCTCTCCGAGGAGGGCGTCGCCGTCGTCGAGTTCGACAGCGCGGATCTGCGCTACTTCCTGCTCCGTACGTACGACGTGGTCGCGGCGGGACAGGAGCACGGGGACGCGGACGTGGAGACGGGTCTGGCCGCGCTGCTGCGCGGGGTCTGAGGGGTCCGGCCGAAGGGCCCGGCCGAAGAGCGCGGTCGAAGGAGCGCGGTCGGGAGCGCGGTCGGGAGCGCGACCGCGAGTCGCGTCGACGGCCTGGGAGGGCTGTGTCTACCGGGCTGAGGTGACGGGGCTGCGTTTACGGGGCGGGTGCGCGGCGCGTCCGGTCCCGGCTCGTCTCGGCTGTTCCCTGCTCGGCTTCCACTGCTCGCGTGTGCCACCGAGGTCCACGAGTTGCCGCCCCGCGAACCTGCTCGAACCATGGCAGTCATGGCCATACGTCACGATCCGCCGCCGTCGCTGCCGCCGTCCCGTACGGCAGCCGTACCACGGGCACGGCCCATGTCGGCGGGTGCGGACACCTCGCCACCGGGCGGCGAGTGCAGGGCCTGGAACCGGACTGGGGGCCGGAGACGGCTACCGGCAGGGGGCCGCCGTGACTGAGGACGCCGCTCACCGCCCCTATCTGCGCTTTCCCCATCTCAGCGGCGACCTGGTGTGCTTCGTCGCGGAGGACGACGTATGGGTCGCACCGCTGGCTCCGGGGGACGGCGGCACCGGTCCGGGTGGCGGAGGGGACCGGAGCAGAGACAACAGCGGAGGGGACCGGAGCCAAGGCCACGACGGAGGGCACCGGAGCCAAGGCCACGACGGAGGGGACCGGGGCCGTGCCTGGCGGCTGACCGCCGATCGCACCCGTGTGAGCTGTCCACGGTTCTCGCCTGACGGTGGACGGATCGCCTTCACCTCGTGGCGGAGCCTGGACCCTGAGGTCCATCTCGTTCCCGTGGACGGCGGCACCGCCCGCCGTATGACGTACTGGGGCGCCCCGCAGGCGCGAGTGTGCGGCTGGACGCCGGAGGGAGACGTGCTGGCCGTCTCCTCGCACGAGCAGCCGTTCCATTACCGGACCTGGTCGTACCGCCTTCCCACCGACGGCAGCCCCGGCAGCCGCCTCCCCTGGGGACCCGTGGCGGACATCGCGGTCGCCGAACTCGACGGCGCACGCCGCACGCTGCTGCTGACGGGCAAGCCCCCGCACGATCCCGCGTCCTGGAAGCGCTACCGGGGCGGCGCCACCGGGCGGCTGTGGCTGCACGGCGAGCGGCTGCTGCCGGAGTTGGAGGGCCACCTCGACTCGGTGATGTTCGTGGGGCACGACGCGCGCATCGCCTTCCTCTCCGACCACGAGGGCGTCGGCAATCTCTACTCCTGCCGCCCCGACGGCACCGATCTGCGGCGTCACACCGATCACGAGGACTTCTACGCCCGCAACGCCTCGACCGACGGCCACCGCGTCGTCTACCAGTGCGGAGGCGATCTGTGGCTCGTCGACGACTTCTCACCGTCCGGGAGTCCGCGGCGTCTGAACGTCACGCTGGGCGGCCCGCGCACCGGGCGCCGCCCCTACCAGATCCCGGCCGCGGCGAATCTCGACGCGCTCGCCGTGGACACGACCGGACGCGCCAGCGCGGTGTGCGTACGCGGCAGCCTCTACTGGCTCACGCACCGGGACGGCCCGGCACGTGCGGTCGCCGACACCCCGGGTGTGCGTGTACGGATGCCGGTCATGCTCGGCGGCACCGGGAAGGTCGCATACGTGACGGATGCGGAAGGCGAGGACGCCGTCGAGATCCAGGACCTGCCTCGGGCGACGCGTACGTACCCGCCGCGGCGGATCGCGACGGGACTGCTGGGGCGCGTCCGCGAGTTGGCCGCGTCGCCCGACGGGCGGACGCTGGCGGTCGCGTCGCACGACGGGCGGCTGCTGCTGCTCGATGTGGAAGAGGGCGGCGAGGAGTCCGGACCGGACGCGGGGGAAGGAACCGCCGAGACGGGGGCCGGGTCCGGGACAGGAGCCGCGGACCCGGTCGTCGAGGAGCTGGTCCGTTCCGGCAACGGGCCCGTGCACGATCTGTCCTTCTCCCCGGACTCCCGCTGGCTGACCTGGGCGCACCCGGGCGTCGGCCGTTCCCTCAGCCACATCAAGATCGCCAGGCTCGACGAGTCCCGAGGCGCCGGCGAGCCCCGTACCCGAATCGACGTCACCGACGGCCGCTTCGAGGACGAGCAGCCGGTCTTCACCCGGGACGGCCGCTATCTGGCGTTCCTCTCCTGGCGCGGCTTCGACCCCGTCTACGACGTGCACACCGGCGATCTGTCGTTCCCGCTGGGCTGCCGCCCGTATCTCGTACCGCTGTCGAGCGCGACCCCCTCCCCCTTCGCGCTCTCCCCCGAGGGACGTCCGGCAGCGGGCGGTCTCGACCCCGTGCCCGCCGGCGGCGAGGAGACCCCGTACCCCGGTGGCGAGGAAGGCCCCGTTCTGGTGGAGGCGGAGGGGCTGGCCAGCAGGGTGACGCCCTTCCCGGTCACGGCCTCCAAGTACTCGGCGCTGGCGCCGGTGAGCGGTGGCGGGCTGATCTGGCTGCGCTATCCGATCTCGGGAGCGCTCGGCGAGACGTTCGCCAATCCGGCCGACACCTCGGGCCGCCCGACTCTGGAGCACTTCGACCCGGCGACGGCGAAGCTCACCGAACTCAGCGAGGACGTCGACTGGTTCTCGCTCAGCGGCGACGGTACGAGGCTCGTCGTCAACGACGACGGCGAACTGCGGGCGGTGCCCGCCGCCGAAGTCGCCGAGGAGGAGACGACGACGTGGATCGACCTGCGGCGCGTGCTGCACGACGTCGATCCGGCCGCCGAGTGGCGGCAGGCGTACGAGGAAGCGGGCCGCATCGTGCGGGCGTACTTCTGGGAGCCGCGGATGTGCGGCATCGACTGGGCGGCCGTACTCGACCAGTACCGTCCGCTGGTGCGCCGGGTGGCGTCGCCTGACGAGTTCGCCGACCTGCTGCGCGAGATCCTCGGCGAACTGGGCACCTCGCACGCCGACGTCGTGCCCGCGCGGCGCGACGAAGGCCCGTCCCACTACCAGCGGCCCATCGGGCTGCTCGGCGCCGACCTCGCGCGCACGCCGTCCGGGGAATGGCACCTCCAGCGCATCCTGCCGGGCGACTCCTCCGACTCCAAGGCGCGTTCGCCGCTCGCGGGCACGGGCGTACGGGAAGGCGCGGTGCTCACCCACGTCGACGGCCGGAAGGTCGACCCGGTGGCCGGGCCGTGGCCGCTGCTGGCCGCCGCGGGCGGCACGACCGTCGAACTCGGCATCGCCCAGCCGGAGTCAGAGCCGGGGCCCGAGCCGGAGCTGTACCGAGACGGGCGGCCCACGCGCCGGGTGGCCGTGCTCCCGCTCGTGGACGACCGTGCCCTTCGCTACCAGGACTGGGTCGCGCGACGGCGGGAGGTCGTAAGGGAGCTGAGCGACGGGCGGTGCGGCTATCTGCACATCCCGGACATGGGCGGCTCGGGCTGGGCCCAGTTCAACCGGGATCTGCGGATGGAGGTGTCCCGTCCCGCCCTGCTCATCGACGTACGGGGCAACGCGGGAGGGCACATCAGCGAGCTGGTGGTCGAGACGCTGACCCGCACCATCCTCGGCTGGGACCTCACACGCGACGCACAGCCCGTCAGCTACGCGGGCAACGCGCCACGCGGCCCGATCGTCGCGCTCGCCGACGAGATGACCTCCTCCGACGGGGACATGATCACCGCGGCGTTCCGGCTGCTCGGCCTGGGACCGGTGGTCGGCGCCCGCACCTGGGGCGGCGTGGTCGGTGTGACGGGACGACACCGGCTCGTGGACGGGACGACCATCACGGTGCCGATGCACGCCGCCTGGTTCGACGCGTACGGATGGTCGGTGGAGAACCACGGCATCGCACCGGACATCGAGGCGGTGCGTTCGCCGGTGGACTGGGCGGAGGGCCGTCCGTCGGTGCTGGAGAAGGCCGTACGGACCGCCCTCGAACTGCTGGAACGCCACCCGGCGGCCGTCCCGCCGGACTATGCGCGGGTGCCGGATCTGAGCCGCCCTTCGCTGCCGCCGCGAGGCTGAATCGGTGGCTGCCGCCGCGAGGCTGATTCGGACGCTGCCGCCGCGAAGGTGAACGGGGCGCTGCCCTCGGGCAGTTGAGCCGGGGGCGGCGAACGAGAGCGAGGGGCGCGCCCGTCGGACGTGCCCCTCGGCTTCGGCCCCTCGGCTTCGGCGCCTGAGCCCTCCTCGGGGCGGGGCCTACCTCCTGGCCGCGCGCTCCTCCTCGTCGGCCGCGCCCCCCGCGCCCACCAGCCCGGTACGGGAGTCGCCCTCGGCGAGGCGGGGCTCGAAGCGGCGCATCTCGCGCTGCCCCACGGTGCCGATGACGGGCGGCAGATAGCCGCGGACGCCCTGCATGCCGCGCAGCCACCACTGCCCGTACACATGACGGGAGCGGCGCTCGATCCCGGCCACGATGCGGTCCACGGACGGGCCCAGCGGATAGGTGCGGTTCGCGGGCCAGGGGAGCCGCTTGCGCAGGTCGCGCATGACGTCGTCCTCGTCGGCGCCGCGCACCATGTCGGTGTCGGTCCAGGAGAGATAGCCGACGCCGACCCTCACGCCCTTGTGGGCGACCTCCGCACTGAGGCAGTGCGCGAACGCCTCGACGCCCGACTTGGACGCGCAGTACGCGCTCATCATCGGCGCCGGTGTGATCGCGGCGAGGGAGGCGATCTGGAGGAAGTAGCCGCGGGAGGCGATGAGCCGGGGAAGGAAGGCACGTGCGGTGGCGGCGCTGCCGAGGAGGTTGACCTCGATGACGCGGCGCCACGAGACGGGATCGGAGTTGGTGAACGGACCGCCGCTGGCGACGCCCGCGTTGGCCACCACGATGTCGACCTTGCCGAAGCGCTCCCCGACCTCGTCCGCGATGCGCGTCATCGCCTCGTGGTCGGTGACGTCGCCGTGCCAGTGAGCGGACTCCGTGCGCAGAGAGTCACTCACCTTCCTCAACTCTTCCGGTTCCAGGCCGATCAGGGCGACCTTGGCGCCCTGCGCGGAGAGCTTCCGCGCCAGCAGCTCGCCCACCCCGCGGGCCGCTCCGGTGACGACCGCGACCTGGCCCTGCAGGCTCCGACGACGGCTCACGGGGTCTCCTCCTTCTCCCGGGTACGGGTGTCGGCTTCGTTCTTGGTGCTCGTAGGGCTCGTTGGGCCGCCGCCGGGCCGGCTGGGCTCGTGGCGGTGTCCGTGTCCGTCCCCGCTGCCGGTTGCGCGCTAGCCGCGAGGTGTTCCCGTACGAGCCTGCGCAGCACCCCGGTCACCTCCGACGGAGTCTCCACGGGTGTCATGTGCCCACGGCGCGGCAGCTCGTGGAAGCCGGTGCAGCGGGGCAGCGCGTCGGCCAGCTCATGAGCGAGGGCGGGCGGAGTCAGCCGGTCGGCGGTGCCCGTGATCACCTCGGTGGGAGCGCTGATCGCGGACACCCTCTCCGCGATGTCCAGCTTCGCGAGCATCGCGCCCCAGGCCCCGCGCTCTCGCGGCCGGCAGGCGTGCACGACGCGGGCGACGGCCTCGACCTGCTCGGGCGGCGAATCCGGGCCCATCGTGCCGTACTTCAGCGCCTTCCTGGTCAGCGGTGTCACGGGCCCGAGCGGCAGCTTCGACAGCAGCAGGAAGCGGTGCGCACGCTCGCGTCCCCGCTCCGAACGCAGCGGTATGACGCGTGCCGAGGCCGTCAGCCGGTGCGCACCGGTGTTGCACAGCAGCACGGCCGCCGCCCGCTCACGCAGTTCGGGCCTCCCGGACGCGGCTATGAGCGTCATCGCACCCATGGAGTGGCCGCCCAGCACCGCTCGTTCGCCCGGCTTGAGGGCGGTGTCCAGTACGGCGCACAGATCGTCGGCGAGGGCGTCAGGGCGGTAGGTGTGCGCGGCGGTGCCCGGTGAACGGCCGTGGCCGCGCTGGTCGTAGGCGATCACCCGGTGGCCGCTCGCGGTCAGCTCCCTGATGACGGCGGCCCAGAAGGCCGTGGAGCATGTCCAGCCGTGTATCAAGACCACCGCCGGGTCCGTGTCGTGCCCGTGGACCTCGACGTGGAGCCTCGCGCCGTCGGCGGAGGTGGCCGTCAACTCCCTTGCGGCGGGCGGCGGATCGTAGGGTCCCGGTGTCCTGCCCATGGACGCGGTCAGACGTGCCATCAGCCCTCCTCCGCCGCGTGGAAGGCGGCCGTGGCCGCGCTGCGTCCGGACTTGCCCGGCACGGCCCCGGTGCTGCGGGCCGTCGCGGTGCGTGCGCCCTTCGAACGACCGGCCCCGTTACGGGAGTCGGCGCTCCCGGCATTCGCGGCACGGGAGCCGTCGCCTCCGGCGGCAGGGCCTGGGGGCGCCGGCTGCCGTCGCACCTCGTACTCCTCAAGCCGCACCTCCCTGGTGACCTTGCGGAACTCGGAGGTGGTGCCCGGCCAGACCGTGGTGTTACGGCCGTTGGCGTCGAGGTACCAGCTGTCGCAGCCGGTGTTCCACACGCTGCGCCGCATCCGGTCCTGGATGTGGCGGTTCCAGGCGGTGACGGCCTCGGGGCGGGCGTCGAAGGCGACCTTGCCCGCCTCGCCACCGAGCGTCTCCAGCTTCTTGACGTAGTCGACCATGTAGTTGAGCTGCGCTTCGATGATGAGGATCATCGAGCTGTTGCCCAGGCCGGTGTTGGGGCCGATGACGGTCATGAAGTTGGGGAAGCCGCTGGCGGAACAGCCGCGCAGCGCCTCCATCCCCTCCGCCCAGGACTCGGCGAGCGTCATGCCGTTCGCGCCCTTGACGCGCTGTGCGATCGGCATGTCCGTCACATGGAAGCCCGTGCCGAAGATGATCGCGTCCACCTCTGCCTCGGTGCCGTCCGACGCCACGAGGGTGTTGCCGCGGATCTCCTTCAGACCGGACGCCACAAGCTCGGTGTTGGGCTTGGCGAGCGCCGGATAGTAGTCGTTGGAGAGCAGTATCCGCTTGCACCCGATGCGGTAGTCGGGGGTGAGCTTGCGCCGCATCACGGGGTCCTTCACGGCGCGCTTCATATGGCTCGTGGCGAGCCCTTCGATGAGGCCCAGCATCTTCGGGTGCTTGGCGAAAGCCGAGACCTGCAACTCCCTTATGCCCCAGAGGATCTGACGCCTCAGATAGCGCGTGGCGGGCACCCTGGCGTGCAGCTTGCGCTCCAGGGCGCTGATCTCGCGGTCGGCCCTGGGCATCACCCATGCCGGGGTGCGCTGGAAGAGGGTGAGCCGTCCGACCTTCGGCTGGATCGCGGGTACGACCTGGATCGCGGAGGCGCCCGTGCCGATGACGGCCACGCGCTTGCCGCGCAGGTCGTAGTCGTGGTCCCAGCGGGAGGTGTGGAAGACCTTGCCCCCGAAGCCCTCAAGACCGGGGATGTCGGGGATCTTGGCGTCGGAGAGCGGTCCGGTCGCGTTGACGACGAAGTCGGCGGTCAGCCGGTCGCCTCCGGTGGTTGCGATGGTCCAGTGCAGCTCCTCCGGGTCCCAGCTCATCAGCTCGACCTCGGAGTCGAAGCGGATGTGCTGCCGCAGCCCGAAGTTGTCCGCTACGTCCTCCAGGTAGGCGCGGATGTGCTCCTGGCCCGAAAAGGTGCGCGGCCACTCGGGGTTGGGCGCGAAGGAGAAGGAGTACAGATGCGACGGGACGTCGCAGGCGCATCCCGGATAGGTGTTGTCGTGCCAGGTGCCTCCGACCGCCTTGCGGCGTTCGAGGACGACGAAGTCGGTGACTCCGGCGCGGCGCAGCCGTACGGCGGCCCCCAGGCCGCCGAATCCGGATCCGATCACCGCCACCCTTACGTGCTCGTGCTCGCGCTCGGCCGCCATGCCGCCGCCTCCCGGGGTCCGTGCTTCCGCCAGTGCCTTGCCAGTTACCACGCCAGTGATTACTGGCACGGTTGGAGCGTAGGGCAGAGAGATACCGATGGGTAGGGGGTGCGCAAGGGAAGTTACCGCCGGTTGCAGGGTGGGGTGCGGGGGCAGGAGCCGACGGGCGGCTCAGGGCAGAGCACTGCACACAGGCGTACGGGCGCCCGATGCCCCTGGTTAAGCTGCCACGGTGACCGAGGACAGAGAGCGAGCGCGGAGTGCGGGCCAGGAGGGTCCGGGCGGGGCCGGTCACGCCGAGCCAGAGGCGCAACCGGCGGCCGGTCCGGCGGCGTCGGGAGCGGGTGCCGGAGGCGGGCGGGAGTACCGGGCCGCCGAACTGGCCGAGTCGGCCGGGATCACCACCCGCACCCTGCGCTTCTACCGCGAGCGCAAGCTGCTGCCGCCGCCGCGCCGCGAGGGGCGCGTCGCGTACTACAACGAGCACCATCTGGCGCGGCTGCGCACCATCGCCGGGCTGCTGGAGCGCGGGCACACCCTCGGCGGCATCGCGGACCTGCTCACGGCGTTCGAAAGCGGGCGCGACAGTCACGGGACCGCAGAACTGCTCGGCCTTGAAAAGTCCATCCTGACTTCGAAGTTCGCGGAGGAGACGCCGATCCGGCTGACGCCGGAGGAGCTCGCGGACTATTACCAGGGCGAGGTCACCGTCGAGAATCTCGCCGCCTCGCTCGACATCGGCTATATCGCCGTGGACGGGGAGAAGTTCGTACATGTCAGCCGCCGGCTGCTGGACGCTTCGTCGGAGTTGGTGAAGAAGGGCATTCCGCTCGCCGCCGTCCTCTCGGCGGGACGTGAACTGCGCAAGCAGAGCGAGGGGATCGCGGACGTATTCGTTCACCTCTTCCGTACGCATCTGCTGCCCAGGGAACAGGCCGAGGCGCCCGAAGGGCTCGACGCGGAGCGGCTGGACGATCTGCTGACACAGCTTCGTCCGCTCGCGAAGCAGGTCGTGGAGGCCGAGTTGGGGCTGGCTCTGGACCGGCGCGTACAGGCGGAGGTCGAGCACTGGATGTCCCAGTGCGCGTCCGGCACGAGGGCGGCCACGAACGGCGACGGGGCCGAGGCGACCGACGGGACCACAGGCGATCACGCCGCCGCGGAGGACGACTCGGCCACGGACTGAACTACCGGGCAGCGGCCGGGCAGCGGCGCAGCGCCGCAGCTCGACTGCCCGCCCGTACGGGCAGATACGGTCATGCGATGCCCGCCCGCGGGCACGCCGGTCCCCCTCGTATTCGGCTCGCGGCCACCCGCCCCGCTGCTCAACGGGAAATTCGATCCGTCCGGTCCGCAGGCCCGGCGCAAACAAATACGGGCGCAACGCGCGGAGACCTCGGGACCCGATAAGGGAATTGCGCGAAGGAAGTCCCATGCCTGGTCCGGCGGGGCGTCAACTGCCGTTGGACGGTGGCGCGTTCAGAGGTCAGAATCGGCATCCGCCCCTTCGCGGCGTCTCATGCGCGGGCCGGCGGAATTACTCCGACGGCTCTCTGCCGACTCTCTTCGGATTGGACGGAAAATGGACGAAGAAGACGGCTGGAACAGAATGCAGCCGGTTATCGGATCTGCGCCCGTCCTGCACCAGATGTCGCTGAACGAGACGTTCTTCCCGCCGACGCAGCGCGTGCTGCGGGCCGTTCAGGAGGCGGCGGCCGACTCGCACCGCACGAACGACGCGCTCGCCACGGGCCTGACGGGCCGGATCGCCGAGCGGCTCGGCGTGCCCGCCCCCGACGTCCTCGTGGGCCCCGGCTCCGCCGCCCTGTTGCAGCAGCTCTTCAGCGGACTGACGGGGCCCGGCGCGGGCGGCGGACCGGACGCGGAGATCGTGCACGCCTGGCCCTCTTGGGAGGCGTACCCGATGCTCGCGTCCAACGCGGGCACCTCCACGGTCCGGGTGCCGCTGCGCGACGACGACTCCCACGACCTGCACGCGATGGCCGACGCCGTCACCGACCGGACCCGTGTGGTGGTGCTGTGCCACCCCAACAACCCGACGGGCACGGCGCTGCGGCACTCGGACGTGGAGGACTTCCTGAACAGGCTGCCGTCCGGCGTGACGGTCGTGGTCGACGAGGCGTACCGGGACTTCGTACGCGACGAGTGCGCCGCCGACGGCGTCACGCTCTACCGGGAGGATGAACGGGTCTGTGTGGTCCGTACGTTCTCCAAGTCGTACGGGCTGCTGGGCCTGCGCGTCGGCTACGTCGTGGGGCGGGCGGGAACTCTCGCCCCGCTGCGCGGACTTCAGCCCTTCATCAGGGTGAGCAACACCGCACAGGCCGCGGCGCAGGCGGCCCTCGCCGAGGAGGCGGAGTTCCGGCGCCGCTGTGAGGCGACCGTCGAGGAGCGGGAGCGGCTGTACGGGAGGCTGCTGGAGCTGGGGTGGCGGGTGAGCCCCAGCCAGGCCAACTTCCTGTGGCTGCCGATGACCGAGGGCGTCGAGACCTTCACGCAGTTCTGCGCGGACCACGGCGTGCTGGTCTGCGGCAAGCCCGGCGAGGGCGTACGGGTCACCGTCGCGGAGCGGGAGGCGAACGACGCGTTCGCCGACCTGGCGGGCAAGTTCGGCGGCGACCGGACGAACGGCGTCGACGGCGGCGGCGGTTCGCGCGGCCACGGCGGCGCAGACGGCCACGGCGTCACGCGCGGCCAGGGCTTCACGGACGACCAGAGCTTCACGGACGACCAGGGCGAGGGCGGTGGCGTTCCGTGAACGCGCGGCTGTCCATGGACAGGAAGCGATGACAGCGCACGAGTTGGAACACATATCCACGCCGGTGGCAGGCCCCGGGACCCGGGACGACGCGACGGGGAGCACGGCCACCACGGCAGGAAGCACGACGGAAAGCACGAACAGCACGAACAGCTCGGACAGCTCGGACAGCTCGGACAGTTCGGGAAGCACAGGCGGGCGGACGGTCCGGGCCTGCAAGGCGCACATCGAGACCTGGCGGCCGTACACCCTCGCCTATCCGGGACTCGTCGGCCTCACGGGAGCGGCGCTGAGCAGCGGCGACGCCGGGACCGAAGGCCCCGCCACCATGGGACGGCTGCTGGTGGCATGGGCGGCGCCGACCCTGGGCTGGGTGAGCGGTCACTACCTCGGCGACTGGTTCGACCGTGCACTCGATGCGATCAGCAAGCCCCAACGCCCGCTGCCGTCAGGGCGGTTGAGCCCCCGCACGGCGTTGGTCTGCGGCGTCGGCTGTGCCGTGGCAGCCGCCGTCGCCGCCGCATCCGTCAACTGGCGGACGGTGGTGCTCTTCGGCGTGGCCATGCTCGGCATCGTGGCCTACAGCAGGCTGCTCAAGGGGCGCGGGCTGACCGGCAACGCCGTACGGGGAGCGCTGACCGCGACCACGGTCGTCTTCGGCGCCATGACCGTGACTGACCTGCCGTCGTGGCAAGTCCTGCTGTTCGCGGGGGCGTTCTTCGCTCAGGACACCGCCTCGAACCTGGTGGGCGCCCTGCGCGACGTGGAGGGGGACCGCCGGGGCGGCTGCTTGACCCTGCCGGTACGGCGAGGGGTGCGTGCCGCGGTCCGTACGGCTGCCGCGCTCCATGCGGCGGCGCTCGCAACTGCCGTAGCGGCGCTGTCGGTCGGTGAGGTGGAAACCCCAGCCGGGGAGGGCTTCGGAGCGTCTTCGTCGTCCATGGCGCTGTCGCTGGCGCTGCTGCTCGGTGCCGTGGCCTGCGGTGCGGTGGCGTTCTTACCGTTGCTACGCGAAGGCGAGAGCGGCGCCCCGGAGGCACTCGATCCCCGGCGTGCCCTGCGGGCGCACGAGGTGCTGGTGGCCGAACGGATGCTGCTGGCGGGCGCGTTGCTGGCCTGCGGCTGGGGGCCGCTGCCCGCGCTGCTGATCGTCGTTCCGCTGCTGGGCCTCAGCCTGGTCGCGCAGTCGCGGATGCGCTCGCGCCATGAGTTCCCCGGCCCGGACGGCACCGTGGCGCATTCGAGCCCTGTACGGGATCTGCGAGGTGATGTCACATCATGCTGAGCCCTCGACTCGCCGGGCGGATACGGGAGTCGGTCGACGCGGGCTGCGAGGCGCTGTTCGCCCGGCAGCGCGCGGACGGCGTGTTCGACCCCGGCGGCAGCCGCTTCTCCCCCGCCAACACGGCCGCCGCCCTCATAGCCCTGCACCACGCGGACGACGCGCAGGAACGGGGCCGGGAGAAGGGCACCGCTCACGACGGCGTCGTCGGCGCCGCCGTGGCCCGGCTGCTGAAGTCCCAGCGCCCCGACGGCGGTTGGGCGATGGCCGGTGTCCCCACCGAGCTGCTGGCCACGGCCGCCGCGACGGCCGCGCTGCGGCTGACCGCCCTCGGGCGTGCGCAGTCCGCGATCCGGGCGGGCGAGGGCCTCGTCAAGCGGCTCGGCGGTGCGCAGGCGCTTCCCGAACCGACGATGACCGGTCTTGTACGGCAGTTCGACGCGCTGTCGGGCGCCGGGGACGTGGCGTCGCTGCCGAGACTGCCGCTGGAGCTGATCCTGCTGCGCGGCCCGGCGCGCAGGATGCTCAGCCTCCGGCTCCCGATCTTCGCGAGCATGGCGCTGGCCCAGTCCGCACACCGACCGCCGCCGCCGTTGCTCGCCCCCTTCCACGGCCGGGCCCGGCGCGAGGCGCTGCGGGTGGTGCGTGACGCGTACGAACGCGAGGGCACGACAGGGGAGTTCAGCACCGACCCCTGGCTGACGAGCCTGATCTCGCTCGGCATCGCCCGCTCGGGTCTGGCACCCGACATCTCCCGTGCGTCGGCGCGAAGGCTGCGTGCGATGGCGCAGCCCTGCGAGGGCGGCTGGGATCTGATGCCGCTCGACGTGACGTGGTCCACGTTCGCCACGTCGGCGCTGCTGGAGGCCGGTCACGCCGAGGACCCTCGGCTGGAGGCGACCCGTGCCATGTTCCGCGAACGGCAGCAGAACGAGCCGTTCGCGGCGCTCGGCTGCCCTCCCGGCTACTGGGGCTTCTCCAGCGCGCACAGTTGGCCGATGGCGCTGGAGACCGCGGAGGTCGGCTCGGCGCTGATGCGCATGCCTGGCGGCGCCGGCGACGTACACGCACGGCGTGGCGTCGAGTGGCTGACGGCGATGCAGGATCCGTCGGGGTCCTGGAGCCTGGCCGTACGAGGCAGTAAGCCGGGCGGTTTCGGGCCCTGCCCGCACATGACGGCGAAGGCCGTACGGACGCTGCTCGACCAGGGGGCGAGTCCCCAAGACCGCCGGGTGGTAAGGGCGTTGCGGTGGCTGAGCCGTGTGCAGCTCCCGGACGGATCGTACGAGGCGATGTGGTATCGCGGGCGGACGGCGGGCACCTCCGTGGTGCTGGAGACCTTCAGCCGCGCGGGACTCGGCGACGGGCCGACGGGGCGGCGGGCGAGGGAACGGCTGCTGAACACGCAGTCGGAGGACGGCTCTTGGGCGACGCCGGACGAGGAGGACCCGGCGACGGCCGCCGGAGCGGATTCACGAGACGCCGCGGGCACCGGTTCCGGCACCGTCGAGGAGACCGCCTGGGCGCTGCACGCGCTCCTCGCCGCGGGCGCCGATCCACACGGCGAGCCGGTTGCCGCAGCCGCACGCCGGCTGACCGACTGGCAGCGCACGGACGGGAGTTGGCAGGGAGCGCCCGTCAACGAGTACGTCCGCCACTGCTCACGCTACGCAGACGACGGCATCGCCTCGGGCCTGGCGCTGCGCTCCCTGGCCCGTCTCCGCGCCGCCCTGGACGGCGACCCCGGGCATGAACACGCGCCGGACCGTACGAAGGAGGCCGGTACGGCATGAACCAAGGCCAGGGCACGAACGGCGGCCAGGGCGTGAACGGCGGACAAGGCATGAACGGCGGGCACGCGACGAACGACGGCCGAGGCGTCCAGGGATCGAACGGCGGACGGGACAACGGACAGGACAACGAACGGGACGCGGGCCACCGCGGCGACTACGACGTGGTGGTGTGCGGCGCCGGAGTGGGCGGTCTCGCGTCCGCCCGCGCGCTGAACGCGATCGGGCTGCGCGTTCTGGTCGTCGACAAGCAGCGCAGCCCGCGGCCCGTCGCGAAGGGCGAGGTGCTGCAACCCGGAGCGCTCCGTGCGCTGCGCCGCTGGGGCACCGACCGGCTGCTGACTCGCAACGGCGCGCTGCGACTCGGGCGGCTGGTGGTGCGCGACCCGGAGGGCGGGCCCGTGATGACGCTCGACTACGGACGACTACCGCCCGCCGACAGCTCGTTGCTCGCACACGACCATCTCGCCGTCCTGGAGGCGCTGACCGCCGGGCTGGGTCCGGACGTCGAGATACGCCGAGGGGTACGGGTCGTCGAGGCACTGCGCGACGACACCGGACGGGTCGTCGGGGTACGCCTCGACGACGGGCGGGGCCGCGCCCACACGGACGGCGACGACGGTGACGACGCCCACCGGGCCGACGGCCGTACCCGCAGCGGCACTTGGGACGTACATGCCCCGCTCGTCGTCGCCGCCGACGGCATCGGCTCCCGTCTGCGCCGCGCCGCGGACATCGGCGGTACCCGCCGCGACTATCCGCACCGGCTGGTCTCGTTCGAGCTGGCCGATCCGCCCATGCGGCCGGAGGACTTCTCCGCGTATCTCACCGACCGCGGGCTGCGGCTGGTCTATCCGCTGCCCGGCGGGCGCATACGCCTCTATGTCCAGGCACGGCCGGGTGAGCTGCGCGGTCTGGACCGTGCCGGGTTCGCACGCTGGGGCGCGGACGCGGTCCGTGAGGTGCCCGCGCTGGAGCCGCTCGCCGATGCCGTGTCCACGGCGGCGGACACCCGTCAACTCTTCCCCGTCGGCCGGTTCCTCGCCGAGCGGCTGACAGCCCCGGGGCTCGCTCTCGTCGGCGAGTCGGCGTTCGCCGTACACCCCATGGCCGCGCAGGGCATGAACGCGGCGATCACCAGCGCCGCGGCCCTGGCGGAACAGCTCGCGGCCCGACTCGCCCCGCCCGTAAGGCCGTCGGCGAAACCGTCGGCGCAGAAGAGGACGACGGAGACGGCCCCCGCGGCCGGGACGGCGACTGGGACGGCGACGGCGGAGCAGACGGAGCGGCTCACTCGTGCCGCCGTCGACGAGGCCCTGCACGGCTATGAGTCGGAACGGCTGCCCGTGCTCGCGCAGGCGGCAAGCACGAGCGACAAGGCCGCCCGCATGGTCACCGAACTCGCCTGGCCCGGACGGGTGCTGGGCCGCCGCGCGGTGCGCTGCACCGGCGCCAACCCCCGGCTGCTGCACACCGTCACGTACAACATGGCCGGGCTCGGCCCCCGACCGCTGACGCTGCTGGACCGGCTGCAACAGCTCGGTCTGCTGCCCGACCCCCGCGCCCATCGCGTACCGCAGGAGTGAGGCGCCCCCGCGACCCGCCCTCCCGTACTTCTCGCCCCGGTCTTCCTCCCAGACAACCCCGCCCCGTCAACTCGCCCCGCAGAACGGAGAATCCGTGAACGCCGCCCTCGACCCCAAGGACCAGAAGGACCCGCAGGAGATGTCCGTACGGCCCGTGTCCGGCGCGATCGGCGCCGAGCTGCACGGCGTCGACCTCACCGCGCTCGACGACGAACTCTTCGCCCGCATCCATGAGTTGCTGCTGCGCCACCTCGTGCTGTTCATCCCCGGGCAGTCCGGACTGACCCCCGAGGCGCACGTCGCACTCGGACGGCGCTTCGGGGAGGTCGAAGTGCATCCCTTCCTGCCGAAGCTGGAGAGCCATCCCGAAGTGACCCTCATCGAGTCGGACAAAGGCGGCAAGGCCGACGAGTGGCACATCGACGTCACCTTCAGCCCGAACCCGCCGGTCGCCTCGATCCTCCATCTCGTCACCTGCCCCGAGTCGGGGGGCGACACCATGTGGAGCAACCAGTACCTCGCCTACGAGACGCTCTCCGACCCGTTCAAGGAGATGCTGGACGGGCTCACGGCCGTGCATGTGCTTCAGGCGCCGGAAGTCGGGACGCTGTCCGCCGAACACCCCGTCGTACGCGTACATCCTGAGACGGGACGGCGCTCGCTGTATGTGACGCGGATGTGGACCTCGCACATTCCGCAGCTCAGCCGGAACGAGAGCGACGCGGTGCTCCAGTACCTCTTCGAGCACTCCGAGTCGCCGCGCTTCAACTGCCGTTACCGCTGGGAGCCGGGCGCGGTGGCCATCTGGGACAACCGGGCCACTCAGCATCTCGCGATCAACGACTACCAGGAGTACCGCAGGGGCCAGCGCGTCACCGTGCTCGGCGACCACCCCACGGGCGACGCGCCCCGCTGGAAGCCCTACGAGCGGCGGGGCGACGAGCGCTACTACCCGCGCCGGGTCAACGCACGCAGCGGCTACTGAGAACCCGGTGGCTGTCGAGAAGGCAGTGGCTACCGGGAAGGCAGTGCCCGGGGAGACCCGACCGTGACGCCGCGGCACTCACCGCCGACACCACGACGCTGACGCCGGACGCCCACACCGGACGCTGACGCTGCCGCCCACACCGCGACGCTCAGGCCGGGTCCTGGCCGAGCGCCCGCATCCCGGGCGCGCAGCTCTCACGCAGCCGCGCCAGCTCCTCCGGCGGCAGCGCCCGCGCCGCGCCCCGGCGGTCTCCGTCGAGCAGCGCACTCGCCTCCCGCAGCCAGCCGGGGTGCGGCTCGACGCCGATGTGCCGGGCGAGCGCGGTCAGTCGGGGCTCCGGCGCGTCGAGCAGTTCGTCGTACGAGAGCGAGGCACGCAGCGAAGGCGGCACCTCCGCGAGCTGCTGAAGACCCTCGGTGATCATGCCGCTCCACAGCTCGCCGAACCGTTCCACGGGTACGGGCCGCTCCAGCACGCCACGCAGGTCGAACGAGTCGTCCGCCGTCAACTCGCCCAGGGCGGCGGCGAGATCCTGTTCGGGGCTGCCGTCCTCGGCTTGCGCGGCCATGCGAAGCAGCCGGAATCCCGCGTGCCTGCTCATGGAGAGCGCACAGTCGGGGCCGTAGCGGTGCAGATGGACGAAGCGGGCCTCGGGGAAGGCGGCCCGCAGCCTCGGCACGGCCGTGAGCGAGAAGCCCGACCGCTCGACGACGGCCCGCCTGCCGCCGCTCATGCGTGCCAGTTCGTCGAAGAGCGCCAGGTAATGGTCCGCGGCGGGAGCGAGTTCACGTCCCGCCAGCACCGGCTCCAGCGCGTCGAAGAGGGCGTCCGGCTCGTCGGTGAGATGCGGCAGGGTGGTCAGGCAGAGCGCTGGGATGCCGCCGTCGGCCGCCGAGAACCGGCCTCCCCGCACGCCCGGGTACAGATGCTCCGGCAGCGGCGTCCCCTCGCGCACCATGCGGTCGGCGAAGGGCCTGGGAGTGGCGAGCAGCCGCCAGAACTCCTTGCCGGTCAGGGGCTGTTCGGGCAGTGCGCCCGGTTCGACGGAGGCGATCAGCTCGCTCACGCTGAGCACATCGGGGTGGAGTCGTAGCACGCGTGACAGCGCGGTCGAGCCACAGCGTCCGGTGCCGACGACGAAGGTCAGCGTCCCGGAGGCCCGCCCCCGCCCGGCCGAAGCATCCGGCGTGGTGTCCGGCGTGGTGTCCATCCAGCCCGTCCCCTACAGCTACAGCACGAAGTCCACGTTCGACGCGTCAAGTCCTCAAGTCCGCTTCCACCGCCCGCGGTTCGCGCGCTCACAGCACGAAGTCCACGCTCACCGGCGCGTGATCGCTCCAGCGCGCGTCGTGGGAGAGGGCCCGCTCCACCTCGGCCTTGACGGCACGTTCGGCCAGGCCGTGCGTCGCCACCACGTAGTCGATGCGCCATCCCGAGTCGTTGTCGAAGGCACGCCCGCGATACGACCACCACGAGTACGGGCCCGCGACATCCGGGTGCAACTCCCTTACGACATCGCGATATCCGCCGTCCGCGGGGTCGAACACGCGGGACAGCCACTCGCGTTCCTCGGGCAGGAAACCGGCGTTGCGGCGATTGGCGCGCCAGTTCTTCAGATCCGCCTCCTGATGCGCGATGTTCCAGTCACCGCACACCAGCACCTCGCGCCCCTCCGCGGCGGCCCGTTCGCGCAGCTCGCGCAGATAGGGAAGGAAGGCGGCCATGAAGCGTTCCTTCTGCGCCTGCCGCTCGGTGCCGACGTCCCCCGACGGGAGATAGAGACTGGCGACGGTCATGCCCGGCAGATCCACCTCGGCATAGCGCCCGGAGTCCTCGAACTCCTCGGCGCCGAAGCCGACTTGCACGCGGTCCGGTTCCCGCCGGGTGAGCACGGCGACACCGGCACGGCCCTTGACCGCCGAGGGCGCGAACACCGTGTGCCACCCCTCGGGGGCGCGCACGTCGTCGGGAAGCTGATGCGGCTCGGCGCGCACCTCCTGGAGGCAGACCACGTCCGCGTCGGTGGCCGCCAGCCACTCCCGGTAGCCCTTGCCGGCCGCGGCCCGCAG
This sequence comes from Streptomyces marispadix, assembly GCF_022524345.1. NCBI lineage: Bacteria > Bacillati > Actinomycetota > Actinomycetes > Kitasatosporales > Streptomycetaceae > Streptomyces > Streptomyces marispadix. The sequence goes on from NZ_JAKWJU010000002.1 coordinate 2,421,221, forward strand.
CCCGTTCACGTTGATCGTCGTCACCTTCGGCATTCCGGTCACCTTACGATGCGGTCATGCGAATCGTCCGTGTGCCCTACGACCACCCAGAAGCGAGGAAGCTCGACGACGCCGTGCAGCAGGAGTACGCGGAGCGTTACGGCGACGAGGGCGACATCACGCCGCTCGACCCCGCCATGTTCGAGCCGCCGCGCGGCCTGTATCTGATGGCGTACGACGACGAGGACCGCCCGGTGGCGACGGGCGGCTGGCGCGCACAGGACCGCAACGACGAGGGCTACTCGGACGGCGACGCCGAGATCAAGCGGATGTATGTGGTGCGCGAGGCGCGCGGCCGCGGGCTCGCCCGGCGCATTCTCGCCGCGCTGGAGGACGACGCCCGCGCGTCGGGCCGCGTACGGATGGTGCTGGAGACGGGCACGGCGCAGCCCGAGGCGATCGCGCTGTATGTCTCGTCGGGCTATGAGCCGGCGGAGAAGTTCGGTCTCTACCGTTTCGAGTCGGCGAGTCGCTGCTACGCGAAGCCGCTCTGACCGGTGCCGGGACCCGGCCCGGATTCCGGTCCCGGACCCGGACCTGGACCTGGACCTGGGCCTGGAAGATGGCCTGGGCCTGGAAGATGGCCTGGGGCAGAGCCGGGGGTGGGACCGACTCCGGTGCCAGGACCGGCAGTCGGGCCCTGGCCCGTGACCGGACCGGTCACCGGACCGAAGCCCGGCGGCATGTCCTCCTCGTCGTCCGCGATCGCGCGAGAGGACGGGCCCCCGACGATGCCCGCCGCAGCACGGGCCAGTTCCGCCGCCTCCGCGATGCCGTGCTCCTCCACCGACACCGCCTGCATTCCCGGCAGCCGGGCGGCGGCCAGCTCCCCCGTCAGCGCACGCCCCGGCGGCAGTTCCACACAGCAGTCCACCTTCTCCTCCGCCAGCACCGCGGTCACCTCCGTCCAGCGCACCGGCCGTGCGGCCGACCAAGCGAGGTCGTCGAAGACGGCGTTGGTGTCCCCGAACAGCGACCGCCCCTGCACTCCCCCGACGTAACGCACCCTCTGCGGGCGCCTCTTGACCGTCGCCAGGTGCTGCGCGAGCCGGATCGCGACATCGCTCTCCGGACCGTCGCCGCTCTCGGCGGCGTGCATCAGCTCGCCCCGCAGCCGTACGGCACGAAGCGCCTCCTCGAAGGTGAGCACGTCCGCGAGCACCGCCGCCGCATAGCCTCCGGCGCCGTGCCCCGCCACGTAGGAGGGCCGTACCTCCTCGTCCTCCATCAGCGCACGCGCACCCGCGACGCCAGCGATCAGCAGCGCCACATGGCACGCCACCGGCGAACGCTCCAGCGCCTCCGCGGAGTCCAGCTCGGCGATGCCGTCCGCGTAGTCGCCGCCGTCACCGTCGCCGCGCTTCGCGCCGTTCCCCGCGCCCCCGCCCGTACGGGACGCGAGGCGCCGCAACGCCCAGTCCGCCTCGGCGAGTACGGTCGCGGACGCCGCGGTGTCGGGCAGCCTGTGCAGCATGCCGGGACGCTGCGAACCCCGGCCGGGGAAGAGGAACGCGATGCTCATGGGGCAAGCCTGGCGCGCCCGCACTCACGGCGCCAATCCGTCTCATGCCCGTCCGCCCTCGAACTCGCTTGCCCGCGCCCGTACGGCCACTTCCCTGGATACGGCCACAATCAAGTTCCCTGGATACAGCCACAATCAAAAAGAACCACTACGGACTGCTACGAAGCGCTAAGAGCAGCAGCGGACCTTCATCCCGCGAGCCACCGCGATCCGTCCACGCCCCGACTCCCATGTGAGGCCGACGCCATGCACACGACCGGGCACCCCCTGCTGCGGCTGCTGCTCGACGCCGCCGACGGCCGCTTCCCGCCCGCCGACGGCGGCGTGACGGTGCTCGGCCCCCTCTCCGGCGGTCTGGAGTGCTCCGTCGCCTTCACCGGGCACGCGGTCGTCGCCACCGCCCTCCCCGCCGACGATGTACGTGCGCTGCGCCCCGACGGTTTCGGCGGCTCCCTCGCACCCGACCTGCTGCGGGCGCTCGCCGGTCCTCACGGCACGATCGGCGGCGTCGACGCCACCCTGACCGCACGCGGTACGGGCGGCAGGCCACGGCTGCCCGTACGCAGCGGCGTGGAGGACCGTCCCCGGGTGCGGCACGCCCGTGAACTCCGCACGCGCATAAGGACGTTCGGCGACGAGCGGGGTCTGGTCGTCCTCGCGGAGGGCCTCGCTGGGCGGCGCGAGCTGAGCTGCGAACTCGACGATCCGGCCACTGGCGCCGGTCGCGGCCTCGGCCGCTCACTGCTGCGGGACGCCCTCACCCTCGTCCCCGGGGGAGAGCCCGTCTTCGCCGCCGTATCCCCCGGCAACGCCCGCTCCCTGCGTGCCTTCCTCGCAGCAGGCTTCACCCCGGTCGGCAGCGAGTGCATCGTCCGGCCGTCGCGAGGGCCCCGAACCGCCGATCGCTGAGCGGTGCAAGGCCGGACAGACCGGTGCCGCTTCGCGGCGCGAACGCCCCCTGTGTATCGGCGCTCGCCTGTGCTTCCATCTTTGACATGACCATGAAGCGGCGCCAATTCCTCAGAGGCACGGCCGCACTTCCTCTCGCCGCGGCGCTCGGCGGAGCCACGACCGGCGTCGCGGAAGCCGCGGCACCCGGCCGCGATGCGGTACGCGCAGGACCCGACGCATGGATGTCACAGCTTCCGGACGGCGTACTGCTGCGAGAGCTGACGATCCCCGGCACCCACAACTCCGGCGCCCGGCACGGGGGCCCATGGACCGAGTGCCAGAACACCTCCGTCGCCGAACAGCTCTCCTCCGGCATCCGCTTCCTCGACATCCGGTGCCGGCAAGCTCTTCGAGGGCTCGTTCACGATCCACCACGGCGCCGCCTACCAGCACCTCAACTTCGAGGACGTACTCGGCAGTTGCCGCGACTTCCTCGCCGCCCACCCCTCCGAGACCGTACTGATGCGCGTGAAGCAGGAGTACTCCGAGGAGAGCGCGGAGAGCTTCCGGCTCGTCTTCGAGGACTATCTCGACGGACGCGGCTGGCGCTCCCTCTTCCGACTCGACTCCGCACTACCCGACTTGGGCGGGGCAAGGGGCAAGGTCGTACTGCTCGGCGACTCCGAGGGCCTGCCCGGGGTGCGCTACGGGGACCCGCTGCTCTTCGACGTCCAGGACGCGTACATGGAGGAGCCAGGGGCCAAGTACCCGCTGATCGAGGACCACTTCCGCAAGGCCGTCGGCCAACCCGGCAAGTTCTACGTCAACTTCGTCAGTACGGCGGCACTGCTGCCGCCCCGCTCCAACGCCGACCGGCTCAACCCCCGCGTACGGGACCTCCTCGACGCCCCAGAGAACTCGTCCTGGCACGGGCTGGGCATCGCCCCCATGGACTATCCGAACGAACACGGCCTGATCGAGGCCCTGTTGAAGCATCAGCCGACGGCGAAGGACGGTGCCGGAGCGCCACGGGCGTGACGCGGGGCCGGCACCGCTTCGGCACCGGCCCGCTCTTCCCTGGAACGCGATCTCACCTCTCCTTGATCTCCTCGCGCTGCACCTCCAGATTCACGAAACGCGGTTCGGACGTACACAGCGCTCGCACCTGATCGGCGATCTGCTGCGTCTCCGGGAGCTCGCTGTTCTCCATCGCCTTCTGGTACGAGGGGAATTCGACGATGTCGACGAAGTGCCTGGGGTCCTCACGGTCCCGTCCGTGCATCTCGTGCAGAACGGTCCGCTTGCCCTCGGTGGCCTTCATCCACTGGTCGAACACGGCGTCCAGTTCGTCCTCGCGATCGGTCTCGTACTCGATGACCTGGACGAATGTCATGGACCATCGCCTCCTGTCCTCATGTCGTCTGTCGTCCTGACGTCCTGTCGTCAACTCCCCCTGGGCTTCGCGTAGTCGACCGCGCCGCCTGCGAAGCCGCAGGCGAACGAACTGCTCGTCGCCGGCAGACGGCTTCCGGCGGCACGGCGGTCACACACTGAGCGGCACGGCATGGACCTCCTCGACCGAGTGCCCGGCCCGCCGGTGCACGCGCCGTACCGCCTCCGCGGAGGGCGCCTCGGACAGGCAGAAGACCGTCCCCGTCTCGGGATCGGCCCACGCGTGCTCGAAGTGCACGCCTTCGTCATGCTCGGCGGCGAGATCCGCCCGATGGGCGTCGTCGAGCTGTTCCGCCGTGACGCCCTTCATCCCATGGTGAATGTCCATGAACTTGGGCACAGCTCTCCACCTCCGGTGGTCGCGGTGATGACCCCGTCCACTCCATGGTGCAACCGGCCGATGAGAACCCCCAAACCACCACAATCCGCCCCCATGCGACACCGGCCCGCGACCCCGTTCCGGAACCCTTCACGCCGATGACAAATACGGCCCCCAGCCACGGGCGCGACCTAGAGTCGTGGAGCCTTATCCGTCCCAGGGAGCGCTGATGAGAGACCAGTTGCCACAGGCTGAGGCCGACAGCACCCAGCGGCGCTACGAGGGGGCGCCACTGGGGGCCCCGTCGCGGCGGCCAGGCAGGCTCGCCCTCCCGGTGGCCGCGGCCGTCTCCGCGATGCTGCTGCTCGGCGGATGCGGCGGCGACTCCGGTACGGCGAACGTCTCGAAGTCCTCCAAGCCTCCGACGGTGGAGAAGCTGGCGTCCGCGCTGAAGTGCAAGGCGGACATCCAGAAGAAGGTGGAGGACTACCGCCTCGGGGTGTGCAAGGCGAACAAGACGCTGTACACGTTCGTCACCTTCAAGGACAACAGGGCCAAGCGAGGCTGGCTCGACTACTCCAAGGACTACGGCGGCACCTATCTCGTCGGCTCACGCTGGCTCGTCGTCACCGAGAAGCCTTCACAACTCGGTCCTATCCAGGCGCAGTTCGGCGGAACCGTCGAACGCGGCAGGGGCCACGGAGGCCACGGCCGCTCCTGACGGCACCCTTGGCCACTGACTTCGACCGCCGCCGCTGACGGCGGACTTCGCTCCCGACGGCAGTCCCCGCTCCTCACGGCGTCTGCCGTCGCCGCCTGCTCCGAGCCCGAAGTCACCCCGTACGGCCGCGTGTTGGGCGAAACGCGCCGGGGCGTTGGCAGCCTTGAGCGTTCCCGCCCCACCCGTACGTACGCATGCCTGCGCCGCCGACGGACCGCAGGCATGCACGTACGCATGTCCGCAGGCAGACGTGCCGTACGCGAACTGCGCTCACGCGTCCCGTTCCCTGGCCGCGCTCCCTGACGCCCGTTCCCTGACGCCGGTCCCCTGATAGCCGTTGCGAACGCCGACGCCGCGCGAGGTCTTGACAGTGGGAAGGTCCGGGCGCAGCATCCCCGTACGGCTAATTAACTATCTAGTGCGTTAACAGTTCGGCCGCCGGTGATCAGCCCGGCCGCCCCTACGCTCGGCACGGCCACCCCGTGAGCGGCGTGAGTGAACCGTGACGCCCGGCCCGCCCCCATCGGGCCCCGAACCGCAGTCCCGGCCCCGGCCCCGACTCAACCCCCGTCCCCAGTCCCAGCCCGAGTCACAGCTCGCCCCCACCCACACCGCCCGCCCAGCCCTGACCGCCCGGCTCCCCGGCACGGCAGGGCCTCCCCGGAGGAGAACCGTGTCCGCTCACCCGGTCGACGCCCCGACCCCGCCCTCCGTCCCGCAGGGCAAACCCCGTAAGGCCGCGATCGCCGCATGGATCGGCAGCGCGCTGGAGTACTACGACTTCTTCATCTACGGCAGCGCCGCCGCCCTCGTCTTCCCCAAGGTCTTCTTCGACCCCGACGACCCGGCCAGCGCCACGCTGATATCCCTCGCGACCTTCGGCGTCGCCTACGCCGCCCGCCCGGTCGGAGCCCTCGTCCTCGGGCACTTCGGCGACCGGCTGGGCCGGCGCAAGATCATGGTGCTGACCCTGATCCTGATGGGCCTGTCCACCTTCGCCATCGGCTGTCTGCCCACATACGCACAGGTCGGTACGGCCGCCCCCGTGCTGCTCGTGCTGATGCGGGTGCTCCAGGGCCTCTCCGCGGCGGGCGAGCAGGCCAGTTCGAACTCGATGACCCTGGAACACGCCCCCGAGCACCGCCGCGGCTACTACGCCAGCTTCACCCTGAACGGGACACAGGCCTACCAGATCCTCGCCACGTTGATCTTCATCCCCGTCGCCGCGCTGCCCGACGACCAGCTCTACACCTGGGGCTGGCGCATCCCGTTCCTGCTGAGCGCGGTCGTCGCCGTCGTCGGCTACGTCATACGCCGGAAGCTGGAGGAGACCCCCGTGTTCCAGCAGGTGTCCGCGAACAACGAGGTGGCCCGTATGCCGCTGCTCCGCCTCGCCCGCGACCACTGGGCCGACGTACTGCGCGTGATCGCCGCCGCCCTCATCGCGACCGTGAGCACCATCTTCACCGTGTGGGCGCTGTCCTTCGCGACCAGCGACTCCGTGGGCATCGAGGACTCCGCGATGCTGTGGGTGGGAGTCGTGTCGAACGCCGTCGCACTGCTCGCCATACCGCTGCTGGCCAGGCTCTCGGACAGGGTCGGCCGTAAGCCGGTGTTCCTCTTCGGGGCGCTCGGCTCGGCGGTGATGATGTTCGTCTACCTGTGGGCGATCTCCACGGGCAGCGTCCCGCTGGTCTTCGTGACCGGCATCGTCCTCTTCGGGCTGGTCTACAGCGCGTCCAACGGCATCTGGCCCTCTCTCTACGGCGAGATGTTCAGCGCCCAGGTCCGTCTTTCGGGCATGGCCGTCGGCACGCAGATCGGCTTCGCCATCTCGGGGTTCGCGGTGGGCTTCGCCCAGCAGATCGCGGGTCCGGGCGGCGACGACTGGGGGAGCGTCGCGTCCTTCACGGCGGCCTTCTGCGTCATCAGCGCGATCGCCGTAGCGACCGGCCGGGAGACGCACCGGGTGCCCACCGCCGAGCTGGGCCTCGGGGCGGCGGCACGTACGCCGGACAAGGGCGCGGCATCCGCGTCACCGTCGGCGTCCTGAACCGTCCATCACTTTGAACTGCCCCTAGAAGTACGGCTGTTGAAGCGATCGGAGGAGATGTTGCACGGCACGGACACCGATGGGTCCGGAAGAGGAGACCCGGGTCACGGTTCCGGAACCGGCGCCGGGGGCGGAGCCGGAACCGCCCCCGGCGCCGGAACCAGCGCGGGGACCGGGGCCGGGGCCGGGCGTGCGGCTGCGCCTCACGCGGAGATCACGCCGCCGATGCCCCCGCCCGCACGCTCGTACCTCACCGGACTCATCGGCTCCGGCATCGGCCCGTCACTGAGCCCGGCGCTGCACGAGCGCGAGGCCGACCGCCACGGCCTCCGCCTGCTCTACCGCACCCTCGATCTCGCGGCCCCCACGGGACCGGGCGGCGTGCGTGGCGCCGAGGCCGCCCCCGAACTGCTCCAGGCCGCCCGTGCCGTCGGCTTCGACGGCCTCAACATCACCCACCCCTGCAAGCAGTCGCTGATCGACCACCTCGACGAACTCTCCCCGGAGGCCGCGGAACTCGGCGCCGTCAACACCGTCGTCTTCCGTAAGGGCCGGGCGGTCGGGCACAACACCGACGTCACCGGCTTCACACAGTCCTTCGCCCGCGGGCTGCCGGGCGCACCCCTCGGCCACGTCGTACAGCTCGGCGCGGGCGGCGCCGGAGCCGCCGTCTCACACGCGCTGTTCGGCATGGGCGCCGACCGGCTCACGCTCGCCGACAAGGACCCCGCCCGTACGGAATGGCTCACGGCCGACCTGAACCACCGCTTCGGGCACGGCCGTGCGATCGCGGCGGACCTGGCCGCCCTGCCGGAGGCGCTCGCCCGCGCGGACGGCCTCGTACACGCCACCCCCGTCGGCATGGCCGCCCACCCGGGTCTGCCCCTGCCCGCCGAACTGCTGCACGGCGGCCTGTGGGTGGCGGAGGTCGTCTACCGGCCGCTGAACACGGAACTGCTGCGGCAGGCCCGGCGGCTCGGCTGCCGCACACTGGACGGCGGAGGCATGGCCGCCTTCCAGGCCGCCGACGCCTTCCGGCTCTTCACCGGGCTGGAACCGCACACCGACCGCATGCTGGAAGACCTCGCCCGCCTCGTGGCCGACCCCGAGCCCATGCGGTACGGGCGTGAGACCGGGGCATAGGGCTCGGGCGCGGGGTTCGGGCGCGGGGCCTCGGCACGGGGCTTCGGGCACGGGGCTGGTCGCGGGAACTCGGGGCCGGAGCCCCATGAGTCCTGTACGCACCCGCAGACCGCCCGGGGCTCCCGCGCCCGGACTTCCTAGACTTGAGAAACCCGACGGTCACCTGAGAGAGCCGTCCGTACGCACCGACGAGGAGCCGCATGGCCGCCCCCCTCTCCCAGCCGTCGTCCCGTACGGGCAAGCGCACAAGAGACGCGGCCCGGACGAAGGCGGAGATCCTCAAGGTCGCGACCCGTGAGTTCGCGAGGCTCGGCTACACCGGCGCCCGCGTCGACGTGATCGCCGAGCAGATACAGACCACGAAGCGGATGATCTACTACTACTTCGGCAACAAGGAGCAGCTCTTCGTCGCCGTACTGGAGCGCGCCTACGCCGGCATCCGCCACCGCGAGCAGGAACTCGACGTCGAACATCTCGACCCCGTCGCCGCCATCCGCCGTCTCGCCGAGCTGACCTTCGACCACCACGAGGCGCACCCCGACTTCATCCGTCTCGTGGGCATCGAGAACATCCACGAAGCCGAGCACATGAAGGCGTCCTCGGCGCTCAGCTCCCTCAACTCCCCGGCGATCACGGTCATCAGCCGCATCCTGGACGCCGGACGCGCGGACGGCGTCTTCACCGCCGACGTGGACGCGCTGGATCTGCACGCGATGATCAGCTCGTTCTGCTTCTTCCGGGTCGCCAACCGCCATACGTTCAACGCCCTCTTCGGCCGCGACCTGACGGCCCCGGACCGGCACGAGCACTACCGCACGATGCTCGGCGACATGGTGATCGCCTACCTCACGGGCACGGGCACGGGCACGGGCACGGGCATGAGCACGGGCACCCAGGGACCTGGGCCGTCCGCTCCACGGCCCTGAGCACCCTGAGCGCGGCCCGGCCGCACGCCCCCGTACCGTCCCCGCCCCGGGACTCGGCCCAGTCCGAAATTCCCTGTCGCCACGGCCGGAACGGGCGGAGACTCACCTCATGACTGACATGGGCACCTTCCGCGACGCGGTCACCGCATGGGCGGCAGGCGGCCCCGGCGACCTCGCACGCGAACTGGCCGGGCGACTGCCCGTCGAGACCGTCGTCCTGCTCGAAGGACCCAGCGACGTCGCGGCGGTGAACGCCCTCGCCGCCGCCCACGCCCGGGACCTGGCCGCCGAAGGCGTCTGCGTACTGGCGATGGGCGGTGCGATGAGCGTCGGGCGCTTCGCCCGCCTCCTCGGACCTTCAGGACTCGGCCTGCGCCTAACTGGCCTGTGCGACGAAGCGGAGCGTCCCTACTACGCCCGCGGCCTCGCGCAGCACGATGCGGCACCGCGAGAGCCCTTCTTCGTCTGCGCGGCGGATCTGGAGGACGAACTCATCCGAGCGCTGGGCGTGCCACGCGTCGAGGAACTCGTCGACGCGGAGGGCGACTCGCGCGCCCTGAAGACCTTCCTCCGCCAGCCCGCGCAGCGTGGCCGCACCTCGCAGCAGCAGCTACGGCGGTTCTTCGGCACGAAGAAGGGACGCAAGATCCACTACGGCCGCGTCCTCGTCGAGGCCCTGGCGCCCGACCGCATACCCGCCCCGCTCGACGGCCTGCTCACGAGCCTCTGACCAGCGAGCCGTCGCGCACCGTTTCCAACTGCCCGTACACCCGAAGGATCGTGGTATGTCCGGCGACCGTCTCATGCGCATACACAGCGCCGCGTTCCAGGCCATGGCCGAGAGGGTCCTACAGGTCACCGAGCTCACCTCACGCCTGAACGTCCTGCCCTTCGAGGACGAAGCGGGCAAGGCAGAGCTCTTCGAGCAGATCCTCGGCAAGCCACTGCCGCCGAGAGTCACGATCTATCCGCCCTTCTACACGGACCACGGCCTCCACCTCGACCTCGCCGAGCGCGTGTTCATCAACCAGAACTGCACGTTCCTGGACTACGCCGGAATTCGGCTCGGCGAGCGCGTGATGGTCGGCCCGAAAGTCACGTTCATCACCAGCGGCCACCCGGTCGATCCCGAGGAGCGGCGGCTGTACCTCACCGGCGCTCCCATCGACGTGGCGGAGAACGTGTGGATCGGCGCCGGGGCCACGATCCTGCCCGGCGTCAGCATCGGCCGTGATGCCGTGGTCGCCGCCGGCGCGGTCGTCGCCGACGATGTTCCGCCGGCAAGCCTGGTGACCGGCACCAAGGCAACCGTGCAGCGACGGTGGTGACGAACTCTCCGGGGCAACGCCAAGCCCCCGGACCACGGGCAGTCGTCCGGCGAACCTCCCCGAGCCGACTGCCTTCCGTCCACTGCGACGGACCCACGTCGCGGCCACGGTCGCAGTCGCCTCACAGGCCGCTGACACCGAGGTGAACGACGGAAGCAACGGAGCGACCAGCTCGCACAGGGGACCACGTCTGCGGCAGATCAACCCTCACGTGGCGACAACATGCCCGCAGCTGACGCCACTTGAGTCACGCTCCTACTACTGCCTACTGCCCTACCCGCCCGTCGATCCGTTCGCGCAGCAGATCGGCGTGCCCGCAGTGCCGGGCGTACTCCTCGACGCGGTGGACCCACAGCTCCCGCACGGAGGTCCCGTCCTGCCCGACCCGCGTGCCCATGTCCGGATACTCGGCCAACGCCGCATCGGTGGCCGCCTGTTCACGAGCGAGATCGGCGAACGCGCCGTCGACCAGCGCCGGTTCCCCTGCGGCTCCCTCGAAGTCGGCGTCCCGCGCTCCGTAGAGCTTCGGTGCCGGATCGTCCGGGAGAATCCAGTTGCGCCAGTCCCGTTCCACCTCGGCGAGATGACGTACCAGCCCCAGCAGCGACATGGTCGACGGCGGCACCGACCGCCGCGCCAGCTCCTCCGGCTCCAGCCCCTCGCACTTCATCCGCAGGGTCAGCCGGTAGTTCCCCAGGAAGTCCTGAAGAGTCGCCAACTCACCGTCGGGACTGGGTCCGTCACTGTTACGCGGATCCTCGTCGGGGTCCGCCCACATGTCCGGGTGGACGGTCGCCTGACTCCACCGCTCGGGCTCGTCGCTCACGACCCTCACGATGCTGAGCGCCGCCCGCGTACGCAATCGATTATCCGGCGGTGGTGCGTCGCTCACGGCGCTTGTCCCGCACATCGACGGCGAGGTGCGGCCACGCAGCGACAAGCCCCGCCAGCTCATCGGCGCTCGGAGCGCTGGGAGCGTTCGCAGGGTTCGCAGCGTTCGCAGCGGGCAGGCACGCTCCGGGACGGAACCGGACGGTGGTCCCGGTCGTACCGTCGTGCGCGATCGGCTCCAAGTCGCTTACGGGGACGCCGTATTCGTACCGCTGGGTCCACGCTCCGCCGCGCCGCCGGTTGGTGTGGATCAGCTCGCTGCTGAGCACGGCGACGACGGACATGCCCCTACGGGGGTGCCCGTCGGGCAGCGACTGCGCGCCGGGACGGCCCGGCCCGTCGGGACGGTCGGGACGGTCGAAGAAGCGCAGGTCCTTCGTCGCCATGATCGGCTTCTTCACCGGTACGCCGTGATCGTCGAGGCGTGTGTCAGTGCCACGCCCGTCATCGGCGACAGAGACAGAGCCGTCAGGGTGCAGCGTGACGAGGCACCGCCCGCCGTTTCCGCACTCGGCCTCGTCGGCCGCGTAGGCCACGACTTCGAGAATCAGGTGCCGGACGCCGCCGGGGGCGAAGCGGCCCGGGTCCCGGCGGATGTGCCGAAGGTGACCGAGATCGACGGTGCTCGCCCAGTCATGAGTCGTGTTCCGCCAGGAAGCCCTTGGACGCATCTCCATCCGAGAAGTATGCGGAGGTCGCCCGGGGAGGGTTCCGCGGGGAGACGCCGTCGACATGCCTTGTCGCCCCACTTCGCATGGTCGTAAAGTCTGTTCAGAATCTACTGAACGACAGGCGACAGGATGATGACCCCGGAGGAAGCCGAACTCGTAGACCGGATCGGCCTGTTCATGGAGACCGTCGGCGCACCGCGCACCATGGGCCGGATCTACGGCTGGCTGCTCATATGCGATCCGCCGAAGCAGTCGCTGACCGAACTGGCCACAGCGCTAGGGGTGAGCAAGGCGTCCGTCAGCACCATGATCCGCCCGATGCACGAGGGCGGTCTCGTCGAGCGACTGCCGTCGGCTTCCCGCCGGCATTACTACGGGGTGGCTCCCGGCGGCTTCACACGCCTGCTGCAAGTTCAGCTCGCCCGCATGCAAGCCGGCGCCGACGTGGCCGAGTTCGGCCTTTCCGTGATCGGTGAGGACCGGCCGGAGCAGCGCGAACGCCTCGCGGACCTAAGGGACTTCTGCGAGTTCTCCGCTACGGAGCTGGCAGGCGACTTCGTGCGGCGGTGGAGGGACTACCGCGCAGCGAACAGGAGCGATCGATGACGACTGAGAAGGTCGACTTCACCGGGGTGCAGTCCACCATGCTGGTAACGCTGTTCCTCAGGGCGGCCGACGCCAGGGACGCCGAACCCGTGCTCGGCGACCACTTCGCCGTCGAGGCCGTGAACCGGATCGACTACGACTGGAAGAAGATCGACAAGCCCGGCTCCCTCCGTGGCCGGTTCGGCGTGGCGCTGCGCGCCAAGCTGCTCGACGACTGGACCGCCGGCTTCCTGCGCCGCCACCCGGACGCGACTGTGCTGCATCTGGCCTGCGGCCTGGACTCCCGGGCCTTCCGGCTCGAACTGCCCGCCGGGGTGCGGTGGTTCGACGTCGACCTGCCGGACGTCATCGAACTCCGCCGCAAGCTGTACGACGAGGACGACCGTTACCGCATGATCGCCACATCGGTGACCGACGCAACGTGGCTCGACGGCGTCCCCACCGACAAGCCCGCTCTGATCGTCGCCGAGGGCCTGCTCATGTACCTCGAAGAAGCCGAGGTACGAGGGCTGCTGCGGCGGCTCACCGATCGTTTCCGCACCGGCGAGCTGATCTTCGACGGGGCGGCTCCCTGGATGGCCAGGACGACGCAGCTGCTCTCGAAGTACCTGGCCAGGTGGTACCGCTACCCGCCGTTCCGGACCGCCGTCCGCGACGGCTCGGACATCGAGCGCTGGAACCCGTCGCTGCACTACCGCGACGACATCGCCACCATGGCCCGCTACGAGCAGATCCCCGACCCCAAGGCCCGCCGCACCTACCGTCTCGGCAGCCGAATCGCCTGGTACAGGAACAGCATCCGCGTATTCCGCGCCGAGTTCTGAACCCCACCGTCAGCTCGGCATACGTCCGGCCCCCTCGTAAACGATCACCACCGGCCGCGTCCGCTATCGCTCCAGCGCACGGTAAAGCCCCCGCGGGATCTCTCCTACGGGGGCTTTGACCTGCGGTGGACCTGAGGGGATTTGAACCCCTGACCCTCTCGTTGCGAACGAGATGCGCTACCGGACTGCGCCACAGGCCCTTGCGACGGGTGAAACCTTAGCATCCCCGCCGGGCCCGGCGGTAATCCGTTCCTGTGCTGGTCACCGCGCTACGAGGGCAGAGGACGGCACAGGGCGGGACGCAGGCTGCGGCCTCGTCCCACGTGGTCACTCGTTGGCCGCTCGCGGGCGTTCCCCGTCCTCGTACTGGTCGAAGAGCGGGGTCTGGCGCCGCCCACGGCCGCGGCCGGTGCCGGAAACGGGCGCCGAGGACTCCTCGTCCTGGTGCTGTCCCGGGCGGGCGAACGGCTGCGGTTCGCCGGCCGCGCTGCTGGAGCGGGCCGAGCTCCACGTGCCCGGTGCCTCCAGGTCGACGCCGCGGGTGCTGCGCGGGGCTACCGGCGCGCTGACATACGTCGGCAGGGGCACCGGGACGGGGTCCCAGCCGCCGTCGGGAACGCGGTCGCCGTCGCGCTGCTGGTCGACCCACTCCGCGTGGTCGGTCTGTTCGACGAGGGCGCGCCTGTCGGCCGCCGCGGGCTCCTCCCGGTGCGCCCCGGAGGCACGCTCCGGTGCCGTGGACTGCCCGGCGGGGGCGTGGAAGCCGCCCGTCTCCACCCCGGGGGCCCCTTCGGTGGCCGCCTCTTCGTCCCCGGTCTGTGCGTGCGGCTCCCTCGTCGCGGGCTCGGCGCGCCGCTTGTCCATGGTGCGCGCGAAGCGGCGGCGCTCCTGCACCCGCAGGTGGACGATGTACGCGCTCAGCAGCACCCCGGGCACGCCAGGGGCCCACAGGAAGGCGAGCCCGCCGACGGCGGCGACGATCGTGCCGGCCGTGAAGGCGAGGAAGAGCACCATCGTGGTGCGGCGGCGCCGGGCGAGCACCTTGGCCCGCTTGTTCTTCTGCCTGGCCTTGTCGCGCTCCGCCTTGCTGCGTCCGTCCCCGCCCCGTGCACCGGCGTCGCCGCCACCGGCACGGTCCCCGGAAGCCGCCGACGCGGACGCCGAGCCCGGCACAGGGGACGAGACCGACGCGGGCTTCGCAGTAGCTGCGCCGAGGACCTCGGTGGGAGCGCCCGTGGCGTCGTCGCCCACGATGGTCTTGGGGTCGGCGAAGGCACGTACGTCGACGGACTCGTCGGCGCCGTCCAGGTCGTCCAGATCGTCCGCCCCGTCCAACTCGTCGGCGGCGTGCGGCACTTCGTCGTGCTCGGCGACGCGGCTGCCGTCGGGGAGCGGCAGATCGCCGTTCTCCTCTGGGTCTTCGCCGCCGCGGCGCTCGTTCTCCCTGGCGTAGCGCCGTTCCATCGCCGCCTTGCCGGACAGCAGACGGATGGCGGTGCTGAAGCGTTCCGTCGGACGGGATTCGTTCAGCTCGTCCTGCCTGCGGAGCCACATCGGCACCAAGTAGGCAGCCCAGGCCCCGACGATGACTGCGTAAATGAGGCCACTGCTGTTCACCCTCACACGGTAGAGGGGTTCGGCCGCAGCCATCTGCCAAATACGGCGGTGTGTCGCACGATCAGGCTGATCTCTCCATGTTTTTCACCGGCGTTGACCCGTAAACCTCCCGGCGTTCTCAATTGCCGTGCGTGCGTGGGGTGTTCAGACGAGCACCCCAATATCGAACGCCTATTTTATTTACGTGAGGCGCCGGGTGAGGTGCGGTGCCAGCGCGCGAGCAGCCCCTCCGGCACTTCCTCGGTGGTCAGAGCGAAGACGAGATGGTCGCGCCACGCACCGTCGATATGCAGATACCGGGGCCTCAACCCCTCCTCGCGGAAGCCGAGTTTCTCCACCACGCGACGGCTCGGGGTGTTCTCGGGGCGGATGCAGATCTCGATGCGGTGAAGTCCGACCGTACGGAAACAGTGGTCCGTTGCGAGCGCCACTGCCGTCGGCATCACTCCGCGTCCGGCGACCTCGCGGTCGATCCAGTAGCCGATATGGCCCGAGCACATCGACCCCCAGGTGATTCCCGCGACCGTCAACTGGCCCGCGAGACGCCCCTGATGCTCGACGACGAACGGAAGCATCCGGCCTGCCTGAGCCTCCGCGCGCAGATGCCGGACCATCTGCCGGTACGAGGGGCGGTTCGGAGGTGTCAGACCGGGCGGAGCGGGCGGGATGGTGGCCTCCCAGGGGCGCAGCCACTCGCGGTTGCGCTGGTTCACCTCGCGCCAGGCGCGCTGGTCGCGCAGCTTTATAGGACGGAGGGTGGTCGCACCGTCCGTCAGCACGATCGGCCAGGACGCGTTCAGTTGGAGTCCCCTCTGGGGTGGTCTCCGCCGTGGATCTGGTCTACGGCGTGCACCAACAGCCGTCCCAGTACGGCGAGTCCGTCACGCACACCGCCCGACGAACCCGGGAGGTTCACGATCAGCGTGCTCTTCGCGACGCCCGCCGTGCCCCGAGAGAGGGCGGCCGTCGGCACCTTGCCGACGCCCTCGGCGCGGATCGCCTCGGCGATGCCGGGGATCTCGTAGTCGAGGACGCGGCGCGTCATTTCGGGAGTGTGATCGGTGGGCGAGATGCCTGTGCCGCCGGTGGTCAGTACGACGTCGTAGCCCGCGGCGACAGCGGCGGCGAGCACCTCCGCCACCGGTTCGCCGTCCTGTACGACGCTCGGGCCGTCCACGTCGAAGCCCATGGAGGACAGCCCTTCGACGAGCAGCGGGCCGCCCGTGTCCTCGTAGACGCCGTCGGCGGCGCGGTTCGACGCCGTGACGGCGAGAGCGCGGTAGGGGTGCGGTGCCGGGCTCATACGGCGGACTCCTCACCGCCGGACCCGGACCGGGACCCGCCGGACCGGTCCGGCTGAGCGTCCGGGTCGAAGTCCCTGCTGTCGCCGCGTCCGCGGCGGCCCGACCAACTCCCCGCGGGGCGCGTCCAGTCACCGGAGCGGCCACCGCTCTTCTCGTCGACCCGTACATCGGAGATCACCGCGGACTTGTCGACGGCCTTCACCATGTCGACCACCGTCAGGGCCGCGACCGTCACCGCCGTCAGCGCCTCCATCTCCACTCCCGTACGGTCCGTGGTCTTCACGCGTGCCCTGATCTCGACGGCCTCGTCGGTCACCGACAGATCCACGGTCACCCCCGACACCGCGAGCGGGTGGCACAGCGGCACGAGGTCCGGGGTGCGCTTGGCGCCCATGATGCCCGCGATACGGGCCGTGGCCAGGGCGTCCCCCTTGGGCAGGCCCTCGCCGTCCTCGCCGCGCAGCAGTTCTACGACGCGAGGGGAGACCAGCACGCGGCCGGACGCCCCGGCGGTGCGCGCCGTGACGTCCTTCGCGGAGACGTCGACCATGCGTGCGGCCCCACCCTCGTCGATGTGGGTGAGGTGCTGCTGCTCTGCGCTGCTCATCGTGCTCCCGAGACCGTCCCTGTGACCGGATACGGTACCGGGCTCGCGGCGCCTCGGCTCTGCCACGGCGGCGCTAGCCGTCCAGCGGTACCACGGTCACCTCCTCGCCCGGGGCGAGGCGCGTGGTCTTCTCGGGGACGTCGATCAGTGAGTTCGCCTGTGCCAGGGCAGCGATCAGGTGCGATCCCGCGCCTCCCACGGGACGGACCACCCCGGTCGTCTCCCCGGGGCCCGGCGGCAGGTAACTGCCGCGCAGGAACTGGCGTTTGCCCTCCGCCGAGGTCAGCGCCTCGTCGGCCTCCAGGCGGGCCCGCGCCGTCTCCCGCCGTACGGAAGCGCTGCCCATCAGGGCGCGCACCGCCGGACGTACGAACAGCTCGAAGGAGACGTAGGAACTGACCGGATTGCCCGGGAGGGCCAGCACCGGGGTGCGGTCGGGGCCGATCAGGCCGAAGCCCTGCGGCTTGCCGGGCTGCATCGCCAGGCGGCGGAACTCCACGCTGCCGCTGCCGCCGTCGATCTGCGACAGCACCTCCTTGACCACGTCGTACGCACCGACGCTGACGCCGCCGCTGGTGACGACGATGTCGGCACGGATGAGCTGGTCCTCGATCGTGGCGCGCAGAGTGTCGGCGTCGTCCGCGACCGCGCCCACGCGATAGGCGATCGCACCGGCGTCGCGGGCCGCCGCCGTGAGCACATAGCTGTTGGAGTCGTAGATCTGGCCGGAGCCCAACATCGCGCCGGGCTGGACGAGTTCGCTGCCGGTGGAGACCACGACCACCCGGGGGCGCGGACGCACCCTGACCGTGCCGCGGCCGATGGCGGCGAGAAGACCCACCTGGGGCGGGCCGAGGACGGTGCCCGCGCTGAGCGCGACCGTGCCCGCCCGGACGTCGCTGCCGCGCGGGCGCACATGCTGGCCCCGCTCGACGGGACGGTGCACACGCACCTCACCGGCGGCGCCCCCCGGGTCGAGGCTGCGGGCGCTCATCGTCTCGACAGGGCCGCCGCCCAGGCCGCCGTCCGTCCACTCCACCGGGACCACGGCCTCGGCTCCCGGCGGCAGCGCGGCGCCGGTCATGATGCGGGCGGCCTGGCCGCGTTCGACCACGGGGAGGTCGCCCTCCCCCGCCGCGACATCCCCTATGACGGAGAGCACCGCGGGGAACTCCTCGGAGGAGCCTTCGACATCGGCCGTACGCACCGCGTACCCGTCCATGGAGCTGTTGTCGAAGGGGGGCAGCGGCGAGGGCACCGTGACGTCCTCGACGAGCACGCACCCCTGTGCGTCGAGCAGTTGGAGCTCGATGGGCTCAAGGGGGCGGACACTGCTGAGGATGTCGTCAAGGTGCTCCTCGACCGACCAGGTCTCGCTCAAGCCTCACATCTCCTCGGTGACGAAGCCGCGCAGCCAGTCCCGGAACTCCGGGCCCAGATCCTCACGTTCGCATGCGAGTCTGACAATGGCGCGCAGATAGTCGGCGCGGTCGCCGGTGTCGTAGCGCCTGCCGCGAAAGACGACGCCGTGCACCGGGCCGCCGAGGGACGGTTCGGCGGCGAGCGTCTGCAAGGCGTCGGTGAGCTGGATCTCGCCGCCGCGGCCGGGTTCGGTCTTGCGCAGCACCTCGAAGACCGCCGGGTCGAGCAGATAGCGCCCGATGATCGCGAGATTGGACGGCGCCTCCTCGGCCGGGGGCTTCTCCACCAGGCCGGAGATGCGTACGACGTCGGTCTCCTCGGTGGGGGCGGCGGCCACACAGCCGTAGAGGTGGATGCTCTCCTGCGGGACCTCCATCAGCGCGATCACGCTGCCGCCGTGCTCCTCGCGCACCCGCGTCATGTGTGTGAGCAGCGGGTCGCGCGGGTCGATGAGGTCGTCGCCGAGCAGTACGACGAAGGGCTCGTCGCCGACGTGCGGCGCGGCGCAGAGGACGGCGTGGCCGAGTCCGCGGGGGTCGCCCTGGCGTACGTAGTGCATGGTCGCCAGGTCGCTGGACTCCTCGACGCGGCTGAGCTTGGTCTCGTCGCCCTTGTCGCGCAGGACCTGCTCGAGTTCGTAGTTGCGGTCGAAGTGGTCTTCCAGCGGGCGCTTGTTGCGGCCCGTGACCATCAGTACGTCGGAAAGCCCGGCCGTGACGGCTTCCTCGACCACATACTGGATCGCCGGCTTGTCGACGACCGGGAGCATCTCCTTCGGCGTGGCCTTGGTGGCGGGCAGGAAGCGGGTGCCCAGACCCGCGGCCGGAATGACAGCCTTGGTGATCCGTGCTCGGGAAGTAGTCATGTCCCGCACGATAACCGGTGGCTTTGTGCTGAAGGTAAGGCTTCGCACGGATATGCACGGGTATGAGCACTCGCACACCGGGGGCCACCGCGACCGCTCGCGACACCGAAGGGACCGGAAGCAGCGTTGGGCGAAATCCACGGTAGTAAGCACGCGTTGCGGGAGAGCATCCTCGCGGTGAGGGCCCGATTGACGGCGAACGACGCACAGGCGACGGCCGCCGTGCTCGCCGAACGCGCGCTGGAGCTGCCCGAACTGGCAGAGGCACGCACGGTCGCCGCCTACGTCTCGGTGGGGCGCGAGCCCGGCACGGGACCCCTGCTGGAGGCGCTGCGCGCCCGCGACGTAAGGGTGCTGCTGCCGGTGCTGCTGGCGGACAACGACCTGGACTGGGCGGTGTACGAGGGCCGGGAGAGGCTGACGCCCGCTCGCAGGGGCCTGCTGGAGCCGGACGGTCCGCGTCTGGGCCCGGACGCGGTGACGGAGGCCGACGCGGTGCTGCTGCCGGGGCTCGCCGTCGACGGCCAGGGCATCAGGCTTGGGCGCGGCGGCGGTTCGTACGACCGTGTGCTGGCGCGGATCGGGGCCGCGGGCGTGCGTCCGGCGCTGGCCGTGCTGCTCTACGACGCCGAACTCGTCGGCTCGGTACCGGCGGAGCCGCACGACCTGCCGGTGGCGGCGGCGGTGACGCCGTCGGCGGTGCACCGCTTCACGGCGCCTCCGCCGCACCACGGCTGACGCGCCGCCCGGCGGCCGCCGCGACGCTCGGGAACGGCTCACGGCAACCGGCACCGGCACCGGCCAGGTCTACGGCTACGGACTCCCGCAACGGCAACCGCTGCGGCTGCGGCTGCGGCTGCGGACACCCGCTACGGCGTCAGCGCCATCTTCTCCTCGGTGCCCTTCTCCACTGCCCGCTGGCTGAACGCCCAGGGCAGCAGCGCCCCTTCGGACCACTTGTCCATCTGGTCCACGTAGTGCGGGTTGTAGGCGTGGCCCGAGGCGCCCGTGAGGTTGATCCAGCGCGACTTGTCGAAGTTCTCAAGGCTGACGACCATCCGCATCGACGGCGCCCAGATGACGTCGTAGCCGCCCGCGGCGTTCCAGCCGGTGGCGTTGACCGCGTCCTTGCCTCCGCCGAGGTCCCATGGGCCGCGGTTGAGCAGGAACTGCATGAAGCCAGGGCCCTCGGTCCCTATCGTCTGGTTCTTCAGCATCAGATGGTGCAGACGTCCCCAGCTCCAGGAGTCGATGTCCTTGCCGAGCTTGGACGTCAGCTCCCAGCGTGCGTTCTTCATGGCGTGCGCGAGGAGTTCGTCGCGGTCACGGTCGCCGTGGCGGCCGTTGTTGCCGGGCGTCTTCCACCAGTCGCTGTGCTCGTCCTTGATCAGATTGCGTACGACCTCGTACCAGCGGTCGCCGCCGTCCGGCTGTGCCGAGGCCGCGTCCCGCACTCCGCACTCGCGTACCAGGCGGGTGTTGCCGTCCAGGTCGTCGACGGGACCGGACTCGTCGGAGGGGCGCACATTGAGGCAGTCGCCCTTGACGCGCAGCTCCTTGGGGAGTTTGTTGCCGAAGGCCAGCAGCAGCATGTTGCGCCAGACCGCGTTGAAGTAGGCGGCGGGGGCGGAGTCGCCGTCCTGGGTGTAGTCCCAGCCTTCGAGGAGGCGCTGCGCGTCCCGTACGTACTCGTCCTCTATGTCGATCTTCAGCAGGTACGGCACGAGCAGCTTGGCGATCTCGCTGCTGTTGTCCATCTGCATGGTCTGCATGTCGCCCATGGAGATCTTGCCGCCGTCGGCGATCTTCGAGCTGATCAGATCGTTGATGCGCTGGCTGCGGGTGCCGTAACTCCAGTCCCTGGTCAGCAAATAGGGGTACTTCTCCTCGTCCACGACGGCCTGGTTGGCGGTGACTATGTATCCGCGGGCCGGGTTGTACTCCCAGGGCAGCGCCTTCTGCGGCACATATCCCTTCCAGCGGTAGCGCGGGTCCCAGCCGGGCGCCGGGTAGCGCCCGTCGCCCTCGCCGCGCACCGGGATGCGTCCGGGCGCCTGGTAGCCGATGTTGCCCTTGGTGTCGGCGTAGATCAGGTTCTGCGACGGGACGGCGAAGTCGCTTGCCGCGGCGCGGAATTCGCCGAAGTCGGACGCGCGGTTCAAGGCGAAGACGGCGTCCATGGTCTTGGTGGGCTTCAGCGCCGTCCAGCGCAGCGAGACGCCGTAGCCGTCGCCGCGGTCGGGTGCGGCGTTGTCCACGGGTGACTCCTCGCCGACCTTGCGCAACTCCCGGTCGCGGTCGGAGATCACGGGGCCGTTGTCGGTCTCGCGCACCGTTATCCGCCGGCTCTCGCCGCCCGCGACCTTGATGGTCTCCTCGCGGGTCTTGTACGGGCGCCGCCTGCCGTCGTAGAGGTAGCCGCCGTCCTTGAACTTCTCCAGATACAGGTCGGTCACGTCCGCGCCGAGGTTCGTCATGCCCCAGGAGATGTCCTGGTTGTGACCGATGACGACGCCGGGCAGCCCCGCGAAGGTGAACCCGGAGACGTCGTACGGGCAGGACTTGGTGACCGTCCGGCAGTGCAGCCCCATCTGATACCAGATGGACGGCAACTGGGGTGCGAGGTGCGGGTCGTTGGCCAGCAGCGGCTTGCCGGTCGTCGTGTACTGCCCGGACACCACCCAGGAGTTGGAGCCGATTCCGCTGTTGCTGGGGCCGAGCAGCGAGGGGATCTCGTCGAGCCGAGTGGCGAGGGAGCTGAGCTGAGAGCCCGCGCTGCGCACGGCCTGCTGCGCTGCCGGGCCGCCGCCGTCGGGCGAGGTGGCCGAACTGCCCGTCGGCTCGAACTCCTTGCTCTTGCGGCTGACCGTGCCCTCGGTGATCGGCTTGTTCCGCTCCTTCGGATAGTCCGGATAGAGCTGGGCGATCTGGTCGCTTGTGAGGCGCCCGGCCATCAGCGCGCGGTCGATCTCGGACGACATGTTCGCGCGCAGGTCCCAGGCCATCGCCTTGAGCCAGGCCACGGAGTCGACCGGGTCCCACTTCTGCGGCTTGTAGTCGTTGGAGAGCCCGAGCGCCGCGTACTCCAGCGAAGCGGCCGAGTCCCTGTGATCCTTCAAGTAGGCGTTGACGCCCGCCGTGTACGCCTTGAGGTTGGCCTTGCTCTCCGCGGACAGCCGGGCGTACTCGCGTTCGGCGACCCGGCGCCAGCCGAGGGTGCGGAGGAAGGCGTCCGTCTTGACCTCGCTCGCGCCGAACATCTCCGACAGCCGCCCGGCCGTGGTGTGCCTGCGTACGTCCATCTCCCAGAAGCGGTCCTGCGCCTGCACGTACCCCTGCGCGGTGAACAGGTCGCTCGAACTGTCTGCGTACAACTGCGGGATGCCCTCGCGGTCCCGCTGCACGGTCACCGGGTCCTCAAGCCCCTTCAGCTTCAGTGAACCGGTGGTCTGCGGGAAGGAGTCGCGCACGGTGCTGATCGTCCAGAAGGTGCCGCCGCCGACACCTGCCACGAGCAGCAGCACGACTGCGATCACGATCAGACGGGCGCGTCGCGAGGTCTTCTTGGCGGGCATCGCTGTCCTTCGAGGGGCAGGGTGGACCTTGGGCGTGAGGACCGGTACGGAGCTGTCGGAGCCACGCCGGACCAACCATAGGCGGAGCCGGAGCGGCGCTACACAGTGAGTCACGCCCGTACCGTCCGCGACATTCAAGCAATGGTAAATTGTTAGCCACATGAACGAACTGGCGGATCTGGAACGGACTTCGCTTCCTCCGAGAAAGCCCCGAGAGAGAGGATCTGCCCCTGAGTGTCGACCGCCTCAACCACCTGCTCCTACTCAGCACCCTCGTCCTGCTTTTCGCAGTCGCGGCGGTAAGGCTCTCCTCCCGCAGCGGGCTGCCCAGCCTGCTGGTCTATCTCGGCATCGGCATCGCGCTCGGACAAGACGGTCTGGGCGTGCAGTTCGACAACGCCGAACTGACCCGCACCCTCGGCTACGCCGCCCTCGTGGTCATCCTCACCGAGGGCGGACTGAGCACCAAGTGGCGTGAGATCCGCCCCGCCGTCCCCTCGGCCGCCGTGCTCTCCACCGTCGGAGTCGGCGTCAGCGTCCTGGTCACCGCCTCCGCCGCCCACTACCTCGTAGGTCTCAACTGGCAGGCCGCGCTGCTGATGGGCGCCGTGGTCTCCTCCACCGACGCCGCCGCGGTCTTCTCCGTACTGCGCAAAGTGCCGCTGCCGAAACGGCTCGCGGGCGTGCTGGAGGCGGAGTCCGGCTTCAACGACGCACCCGTCGTCATCCTCGTAGTGGCCTTCTCCCAGCTCCACTTCGCGCCCGGGGACTGGTACGTGCTCGTGGCCGAGATCGTGCTGGAACTCGCCATCGGCCTGGTGATCGGGCTGGTGGTGGGCAGGCTCGGCGAACTGAGCCTGGGGCGGGTGGCACTGCCCGCCTCCGGCCTCTATCCGATCGCCGTGATGGCGCTGTGTGTGCTGTCCTACGCGAGCGGGGCGCTGCTGCACGGCTCCGGATTCCTCGCGGTGTACGTCACGGCGCTGGTGCTCGGCAATGCGAAACTGCCGCACCGCCCTGCCGTCCGGGGCTTCGCCGACGGGCTGGCGTGGATCGCGCAGATCGGGCTCTTCGTGCTGCTCGGCCTGCTGGTCACCCCGCACGACCTGCTCGACGACTTCTGGCCGGCCATCGGGGTCGGGCTCGCGCTGACGGTCGTCGCCCGCCCGTTGTCGGTGCTGTGCAGCCTGCTTCCCTTCGGGCGCCGCCTGCGGGACCAGGCGCTGCTGTCGTGGGCGGGGCTGCGCGGAGCGGTGCCCATCGTGCTGGCGACGATTCCCCGCGTCGCCGAAGTCGACGGCAGCGAGCGCATCTTCAACATCGTCTTCATGCTCGTGATCATCTTCACGGCGGTGCAGGGGCCGACGCTGCCCTGGGTCGCGCGCAAGCTGAACCTCAGCGACAGCGAGGAACCCATGGACCTGGACATCGAGTCCGCCCCGCTGGAACGGCTGCGCGGCCATCTTCTGTCCGTCGCGATCCCGGAGCACTCCAAGATGCACGGCGTGGAGATCACCGAACTGCGCCTGCCGCCGGGCGCCGCCGTCACATTGGTCGTACGGGACGGCAGCAGCTTCGTACCGCTGCCCACGACGATGCTGCGGCACGGCGACGAACTGCTGGTGGTGGCCACGGACGAGGTACGCGACCAGACCGAGCAGCGGCTGCTCGACGTGGGGCGGGGCGGCAAGCTCGCGGGATGGCTGCGGCAGGGCTGATCAAGGGGACCCGGGGGCGGGCCCGTTCGCGGGGGTCACGGGCACGGATGCGGCCGTTATCCTCGTGCGCGCAGGGACAGTTCACCGTTTCCGCCTGACGCAGGGCTGGCGCGGCCGTAGGCACCGCGCGAGAGGACAGCCTTCGGCGCGACCGCCCACGCGCTACCAGGTGGCAGAGAGGCTCGGCCGTGGCAACCCCGGCCACAGCGACCGGAGGCCGCCGTACCGGCTATGGCGCACTGCTGCGCACACCCGGCGCATGGCGCTTCCTGATACCGGGCTTCCTGGCCCG
This sequence comes from Streptomyces marispadix, assembly GCF_022524345.1. Taxonomy (NCBI): domain Bacteria; kingdom Bacillati; phylum Actinomycetota; class Actinomycetes; order Kitasatosporales; family Streptomycetaceae; genus Streptomyces; species Streptomyces marispadix. The sequence goes on from NZ_JAKWJU010000002.1 coordinate 2,446,007, forward strand.
TCAGCCCATAGCCATGCTCGGCATCGGCACGGTGCTGCTGGTCGAGCACACCACCGGCTCGTACGGGGCGGCAGGCATCGTCACCGCGGTGTCGGGCGTCTCCATGGCACTGCTGGCCCCGCAGGGCGGCAGGCTCACCGACCGCTTCGGACAACGGGCCGTGCTGGTCCCCTATCTGCTGCTGCACACGCTGTCGGTCTCGGCACTGATCGCCCTGGCACTCGGCGGGGCGCCGCTGTGGGCGCTCTTCGCGGCCGCCGTACCGGCAGGCGCGAGCATTCCGCAGATCAGCCCGATGGTGCGGGCACGTTGGTCGGCATGCCTGGGCGGTGCGGAGGGGTCGGGAGTTACGGGTGCCGCCGACGTTACGGGCGTTACGGGAGTTGAGGCGGACGAGGCGCAGGGCACGAACGGGGCGGGCGACGCCAACGACGTGGACGGAGCCGGGAGTTCGGGCCGCGCGGACGGTTCGAGCAGCGCGCACGGTTCGAGTCGAGAGGGCAGCGCCGCCGGCTCCCCGCTGCTGACGACGGCGGCGGCCTTCGAGTCGGTGACGGACGAGTTCAGCTTCGTCGTCGGCCCCGTACTGGCGACCGCGCTGTGCACCGGCGTACACCCTGCGGCCGGACTGGCCGCGGAGGCCGCCCTGATGCTCGGCAGCGGACTGCTCTTCGCCGCACAGCGCGCCACCCAGCCCGAGATCCGCGGGGACTCACGACCGGGCCTCCGCCGGGCCGAGGGCGACGGGGCAAGCGGAGGCGACCGTGGCAACGGAGGCGACGGGCGCAGCGCCGCGAGCAAGCGTGACCGCGACGGCGGTCGGGCCGACGGCGGAGGAGCCCGCGTCGGCGGAGGGTCGGCGCTGGGCGTCCGCGGCGTGCGCGTGCTCATCGCCGTACTGCTCGGCATAGGCACGGTCTTCGGCGGCATGCAGGTCTCGGTCGCGGCGTTCACACAGGCCGCGGACGCCCCGGAACTCAACGGCGTCCTCTACGGCGTCTTCGCGGCGGGCAACATGTCGGCCGCCCTGGCCGTCGGAACGGTCCGCTGGCGGCGCAGCGCCGACATCCGGCTGCTGATCGCCTATCCGCTGCTCGTCCTCGCCGCGCTCACGCTCGCCGTCTCGGCCCAACTCGCGCCGCCGCTGCCGCTGTTGGGCGCCCTGGGACTGCTCCTCGGACTGTGGGTGGCACCCTCCATGATCACTGGCTTCACCCTGGTCGAGCTGCTGGTGCCCGCTTCCTTCCGTACGGAGGCGTTCACCTGGCTGACCGGGGCGGTGGCGCTGGGGCAGGCGTCGGGTTCGATGGCCGCAGGCCAGCTCACGGACGTCGCGGGCGCGGGCGCGGGCTTCTTCGCACCGCTCGCGGGCACGGGTCTGGCGCTGGCCGCTCTCGTCCTCTTCCGCCGTCGGCTGACCGTGGGAACGGGCCATGGCTCGTACGGGGGTGGGGTGGGTCACCGTCCAGCCGTCCCAGTGGACTGAGGCGCGGGAATGCTGCACTATGGAGCGTCGTTAGCACTCACCGAGTAAGAGTGCCAGGAGGAGAACGTGCCGACGTACCAGTACCAGTGCACCCAGTGCGGCGAGGGCCTCGAGGTGGTGCAGAAGTTCACCGACGACTCGCTTACCGAGTGCCCGAGCTGTGAGGGCCGCCTGAAGAAGGTCTTCTCGGCCGTCGGCATCGTCTTCAAGGGCTCCGGCTTCTACCGCAACGACAGCCGTAGTTCCTCCACGGGCGGAGGCAAGTCCTCGTCCGCTTCCTCGGACTCCTCGTCCTCGGGCGGCGACTCCTCTTCGAGTTCGGACTCGTCGTCCTCTTCGTCCTCGGACTCCAAGTCCGGGTCGGGTTCCTCGGACAGCGCGAAGTCGGGCTCGACGTCCGGCTCCGGCTCGTCCGGCGGCAGCGGCTCCAAGAGCACCGCGAAGGCGGGCACTTCGGCCGCCTGAGGCCCGCTCGGGCGTCCCGCTTCGATCCCGGTCAGGGCCCCGATTCCGTCGGGGCCCGGTTTTCGGCCCGCACCCGGCACCCGAGCCCCGGTCACGACCCCATCCGGGCTTTGGCCCGGGACCTGTAGTGGGCCCCGGTACGTGCCGGAGGCCGAGGCTGTACGGTCCGGCCGCGCACGCTCCGCGGCTGCCCGTAGGGTGGCCCGCATGAGTGAACAGGCAGAGATCGGCGTCATCGGCGGTTCCGGCTTCTACTCCTTCCTCGACGACGTGACCGAGGTCGCGGTCGACACCCCTTACGGAGAACCGAGCGACTCGCTCTTCATCGGCGAGCTGGCCGGGCGCCGGGTCGCCTTCCTGCCGCGGCACGGCCGCAAGCACCATCTGCCACCGCACCGGATCAACTACCGCGCCAACATGTGGGCGTTGAGCTCCGTGGGTGCGCGGCAGGTGCTGGGCCCCTGCGCCGTCGGAGGGCTCCGCCCGGAGTACGGGCCGGGCACGCTGCTCGTGCCGGACCAGCTCGTCGACCGCACCAAGTCGCGTGCGCAGACGTACTTCGACGGCGAGCCGCTGCCCGACGGCACGACTCCGCACGTCATACATGTGGCCTTCGCCGACCCCTACTGCGAGAACGGGCGCCGGGCGTCGCTGTCGGCCGCACGCGAACACGGCTGGGACGCGGTGGACGGCGGAACGCTGTGCGTGGTCGAGGGCCCGCGCTTCTCCACTCGCGCCGAGTCGCGGTGGCACGCCGCGCAGGGCTGGTCCGTGGTGGGCATGACGGGCCATCCGGAGGCCGTCCTCGCCCGCGAACTGGGGCTCTGCTATTCGTCGTTGACGCTCGTCACCGACCTGGACGCGGGCGCGGAGACCGGCGACGGGGTCTCGCACGAGGAGGTGCTCCGCGTCTTCGGTGAGAACGTCGGACGCCTGCGGAACGTGCTCTTCGACGCGGTCGCCAGGCTGCCCGAGAAGCGTGACTGCGGCTGCGCGCAGTCGCTGGGGGGAATGGACCCGGGCATCGAACTTCCGGGGGCGCTGGACTAGGAGGGCCGGAGGCTTCCGGCCGCTCGGAGGGGCCAGGGCGGTCGTCTGAGGCTGTCCGCGGCGTAGACCCGCTGGGCAGAGGGATCGGGAGTCGGGTGGCCGGGGGCCGCTACGGCTGGCGTAGGCGCTACGTGCAGTTCCCGGCGCGGGCGGCGCGAGCATGCTTCGACGCACTCGTGAGGGTGGCGGATTTGTCCACAACCACGTGGTTATCCACAGAACTGCTCTGATTTCTCCGGCGAGTTCACAAAGCGGGCAGTCTGGGCTGCGGAAGAGGAGTGACCGACGCTCCGACGCTCAGACGGCAGGCGGTGATCGTGATGGCCCGGCGACTCGGATCGCGCGGAGGCGGCGCGGGCGGCATCCATGGTGACGGTGACCACGGTTCGCGCCCTTATGAGCGGCGCGACCGCCCCGGCCCTGTTCCCGGCCGCTGCGTGGTGGCGGACATCACACCGATTCGTCCGCGATCGCGCGGCAGACACCGTCTGCGACGGATCACGCGAGGAAGGCGACGAGTCACCGCTGCGGGCCTCGCCGTAGCCGCGGCGGCGCTGTCCGGTCAGATCGCCCGTGCCGACCGTCCCGCTCCGGCACCCACCGAGAGCGCGCGGAAGCCCGCCGGTTCGCCGACTGCCGTGTCGTCACAGGCGGTTGAGCGCGCACCGGGAGCGGGACGGCGCACGGCCACGGTGTCCGTCCCCGTACGGATCGCGGACGCCGGGGCCGTACGGCTGCTGCGTCCGGGAGACCACGTCGACGTGATCTCCGGCGCGGACGGCACCGAGTCCTCCAGGGTCGTGGCCAGGGGCGCCCGGGTGGATCGGCTGCCCGGGTCCGTGGAGACTGGGCCGGTCGGTGCGGCGGACGGCGGAGCGCTCGTCGTGCTCAGGGTGCCGCGCGGGACGGCCACCGCACTCGCCGGTGCGGGAGCCGCCGGCAGGCTGGCGGTGACGCTGTGCTGAGTCCGTGCTCCCGCCGCCCAGCCCACCGCGCGTACCTCGGAAAGATCGACGAAAGACAGGTCGTAGAGCGTGGGAGCTGTGGAGAGCGAGAAGAAGAGCCTGCTGGCGGGATTCAGGGAATTCCTGATGCGGGGCAACGTGGTCGAGCTGGCGGTCGCGGTCGTCGTCGGGACGGCCTTCAGCAAGATCGTGGATTCCGTCGTCAAGGGCCTGATCAATCCGCTGGTCGGTGCGATCGGCACGAAGGACCTGGACAAGTACAGCTCCTGCCTGAAGGCGCCCTGCGAGATCAACAAGTCCACGGGCGAAGTGGTGAAGGGCGTCCCGATCAACTGGGGTCCCGTGCTCAGCGCCTCGCTGACCTTCCTGATCACCGCGGCGGTCGTCTATTTCCTCATGATCCTGCCGATGACCAGGTACAAGGAACGGCTGGCCGCACGGAAGGGCACCCCCGAGGCGCCGCCCGAGGTGAACGAGATCGATCTGCTGACGGAGATCCGCGATCTGCTCGCCGCCCAGCGCGACGGTTCGGGACCGGGGGCGGGCTCTGCCGACCCCGGGGCCACGGGCACGGAAGGCGCGCTGGGGCAGCAGCGCGACGGGGACGAGGGACGGCCGGAAGTGAGCACGGAGAAGCGGTAGTCGGGCCTGCGGCCCCCGGCGCGATCGGCGGTGCGGCGACTGACGGCGGGCCTGACGGTGGCCGGGCCGCCGCCTGTAGAGCCGCCGCTGGCCCGGGGGCCGGTGACCCTCGCATGTGCGGGTCTGGAGGGAGCGGCCCGTGCGGATGTGGGCCCGACCGATGTGGATGCGCCGGGAGCGGGCCTCACAGGTGGTGCGGCGGCTTCTCCTCCAGGAAGCGGGCCAGGTCCGCATCGGCCTTCTCCGGGCGCTCCCCCCGGGGGACCCTGCCCGTGCCGCCGTCGCCTGCCTGGCCTTCGCCCCAGCCGCTGTCGCTGTCGTCCGCGGAGCGCAGGCTCAGCGGATCGTCGAACTGGAGCCGCGCGGCGGGGTCGGCGGGCTGCTGCGAACCGGTGGTCATGCCTGAAGCCTACGGCGTCCCCCTGCGCCTGGTATCCATGCCGTATGACTCCTCAGGACGCTCTGACGGATGTGCCGGGCATGCGGGTCGGCCACGCTCAGCGGACGGAAGCCGACCGCCCCGGCTGGCTGACCGGCACGACCGTGGTGCTGGCTCCGGAGGGCGGCGCCGTCGCCGGCGTCGACTCCCGTGGCGGCGCCCCCGGCACCCGGGAGACCGACGCGCTGGACCCGCGGAACGTCGTGGAACGCATCCACGCCGTGGTACTCACCGGTGGCAGCGCCTTCGGGCTCGACTCGGCCTCGGGCGTGGTGAGTTGGCTGGAGGAGGAGGGCCGCGGTGTGCCGGTGGGGCCGGATCCGGCCCAGGTCGTTCCCGTCGTACCGGCGACGGTCCTCTTCGACCTCGGCCGTGGCGGCCGCTGGCAGGCCCGCCCGGACGCGGCGCTGGGGCGGGAAGCGGTGGAGGCCGCGGCCTCGGCGGAGCCGGGAGCGCCCGTCCCGCAGGGCAATGTCGGAGCGGGCACGGGCGCGGTCGTGGGCGGCCTCAAGGGCGGTACGGGCACGGCGAGCACCGTGCTGCCGTCGGGAGTCACCGTCGGGGCGATCGCGGCTGTCAACGCCGCGGGCTCGGCAGTGCATCCCCAAACGGGCGCCCTCTACGGGGAGTTGTGGGATTCGCCTCCCCCGGTGCCCGAGGAGCGCACCCACGCGGAGGCGCGACGGCGTCTCACGGAGGCTCAGGAGGAGACGGGCCGCCGGTCCGCGGGTGTGCTGCGTCCTCCTCTCAACACGACGCTCGCGGTGATCGCGACGGACGCCGTGCTCACGCGTGCCCAGGCCCAGAAGGCCGCGGGCACGGCCCACGACGGGCTGGCCCGCGCGGTGCGCCCGGTCCATCTGATGCACGACGGCGACACGGTCTTCAGCCTGGCGACGTGCGAACGCCCCATGGCAGACGGCGAGTTCAACGACCTCCTGGGCGCTGCGGCGGATGTCCTGACGCGGGCCGTGGTCAAGGCGGTGCTCGCCGCCGAGAGCGTGGACGGTCCCGGCGGCGTCTTCCCGTCGTACCGGGACCTCTACGGGCGGTCGTAGCAGCGGGGCCTCCGCCACGACTGCCGCTGGTCGCCGGGCGTTTGCGGACCGGGCCGCGCGTCTTGTCCGTAAGGCCAACGACGTACGGCCGACGGATGGCGCCCGGGAAGACGTCGCCCTGCGCAAGGACTGTGGCGGGTCAACCAGCCGCGGGGACCGTCCCGTTCGGGCAGCGGCGAGCCCGGGTGAAGTCCGCCGGACGGCACCCGGGCGGGTACGGGTCACGCCGCCACGGCCGCCCCCGCGGTCTCCTCACGCTTCTCGTCACGCTTCCCTTCCGGCTTTCCGCCGGTGCCCCCGGCACCCGAACTCCTGCGCCCCCGCGCTCCCTTGAGGAGTACGACGAGCCCGGTGGTGACTGCCGTACCGGCCGCGATCGCGACGAGGTACTGCAACGGCGAGCCGATCAGCGGCACCACGAAGACACCGCCGTGGGGTGCGCGCAGCGTGCTGCCGAACGTCATCGTCAGCGCCCCGGTCACGGCACCGCCCGCCATGGACGACGGGATCACCCGCAGCGGGTCGGCGGCGGCGAAGGGGATGGCGCCCTCGGTGATGAAGGATGCGCCGAGCACCCAGGCGGCCTTGCCGTTCTCGCGTTCCGCGGTGGTGAAGAGCCTGCCGCGTACGACGGTTGCGAGAGCCATGCCCAGCGGCGGCACCATCCCGGCGGCCATGGCGGCGGCCATAATCGTCAGGCTGCCGTTGCCGGGATCGGATGTGGCGATGCCCCCGGTGGCGAAGGTGTAGGCGACCTTGTTGACGGGGCCGCCCAGGTCGAAGCACATCATCAACCCGATGAGCAGACCCAGCAGTACGGCGTTGGCGCCGGTGAGGGAGCCGAGCCAGTCCGTCATGGCCTTCTGCGCCGTGGCGACCGGCTTGCCGATGAGTACGAACATGAGCGTGCCGACCACGGCCGAGGACAGCAGCGGGATCACGACGACCGGCATGATGCCGCGAAGTACCCGTGGCACGGCGACCCGCCGGACTCCCGACACGAGCGCACCCGCCAGGAGACCGGCGACCAGGCCGCCGAGGAATCCGGCTTCGATCTCGACCGCGACGGCACCGCCGACGAACCCGGGCACCAGCCCCGGCCGGTCGGCCATGCCGTAGGCGATGTATCCGGCGAGGACGGGCACGAGGAAGCTGAAGGCGAGCTGGCCGATCTGGTTGAACAGGGCTGCCCAGCTTTGGAGTTCGGTCCACAAGAAGTGGTCGGCCACGGACTTGGCGTCGGCGATGCCATAGCCCCCGACCGCGAAGGAGATCGCGATGAGCAGACCGCCCGCGGCGACGAACGGGACCATGTAACTCACGCCGGTCATCAGCCACTTGCGCAGCCGGGTGCCGTAGCCGTCACCGGGTTCGCCTGCCGCGTCCACGGGGGTGCCGTGGCGGGGCGCCCTTACGGAGAGCTCTCCGCGTTCGGCCTTCGCCCTTACTTCGGCGACGAGTTGGGCGGGACGGTTGATCGCGGCCTTGACCCCGGTGTCGACGGTGGGCTTGCCCTCGAAGCGCTCCTTCTCTCGGATCTCCACGTCGTGCGCGAAGATCACGCCGTCCGCGGCGGCGATGACGGCGGGGTCGACGCGCTCGAATCCCGCCGACCCCTGTGTCTCGACGACGACTTCGGCTCCGGCGTCCCGACCGGCACGTTCCAGGGATTCGGCCGCCATGTAGGTATGGGCGATTCCGGTGGGACAGGACGTCACGGCAACGATCCGGAACGGAGGACCATCCGCTGCGTCGCCGTCGTCGTTCGCGCCGCTGCTCGTCGACTCGCCCTCGGCGCCTGCTCGTTCTGCCTGTGTCTTCGGGACCGGCTCCGGCACCGGCTCCGGGCTGGACGGGGACTCTCCCGCCCCCGGAGTCGCGTTCGAAGTCGCCTCCGTCAGCCCCGTCTCCGTGCCGGACGCTGCGTCCGCTGTCGAGTCGCCGCGTATGAGTGCCGCCGCCTGCACGGGGTCGCTGACCGAGCGCAGGGCCTGGGCGAAGTCCTCGTCGGCGAGCTGCCGTGCGAGCCGGGAGAGTATGCCGACGTGGTCGCCGTGGGCTCCGTCGGGAGCGGCGATCAGGAAGATCAGATCGGCGGGGCCGTCCGCGGCGCCGAAGTCGATGGGCACAGCGGCACGTCCGAAGGCCAGCGTCGGTTCGTCGACGTGTGCGCTGCGGCAGTGGGGTATCCCGATGCCGCCCTCGAGGCCCGTCGGCATCTGGGCCTCCCTGGCCGCCACGTCCTCAAGGAATCCTTCGAGGTCGGTGACGCGTCCCTCGGCGCGCATCCGCTCCGCGAGCGCACGTGCGGCTTCGTCCTTGGTGTCGGCGGTCAGGTCGAGGGCGACCAGCTCCGCTTTGATCAACTCGCTCATCACACGGCTCCATTGGCGCTGTCGGACAGGGGACGGCTCAGCGGGCGTCCCAGGGGGTGGTCCAGGGGTGGCTCTGCGGTCACGGTGACCTCGCCGGGGCGCAGATCCGCGGGGCACGGCATCTCGCTGCCGGGGAGTTGCACCGCCGCCAGGCCATGTGCGACCGCCGATGCCAGGGCCTGTGGCCCTGCCCCACCGGCACCGAGGAAACCGGCGAGCGAGGCGTCCCCGGCTCCCACGTCGCTGCGTACGGGTACGGGGGCCGCGCTGCCGAAGTACGTACCGGTCGCGTCGACCAGCAACTGGCCGGTGGCTCCCAGACTGGCGAGCACGGTCCCGGCACCGGCACCGCGCAGATCCTCGGCCGCCTTCACGGCGTCGCCCACGGTGGCGAGGGGGCGGCCGACGGCTTCGGCGAGTTCGTGGGCGTTGGGTTTGACCACGTCCGGCCGCTCGCGCAGCGCGGCGGACAGGGCGGGCCCAGAGGTGTCGAGGGCGATGCGTACGCCCTGCCGGTGGGCGCGGGCGACGAGTCCCGCGTACCAGGCGGGTGCGAGGCCACGGGGGAGGCTGCCGCTGCACACGATCCAGGAGGCCCCGGCTGCGGGACCGCGACCGGCACGACCAGTGCCGGCACCGCTTCCGCTCTCGGCAGCGCCCCCGTGTCCGGCCTCGGCATCCGCTCCGTGTCCGGCCTCGGCATCCGCTCCGCGTCCGGCCTCGGCAACGGCTCCGGCACCGGCGGCGCGTTCGCCTGCCGCCTCCAGCAGAGCCTCGGCCTCCTCGGGGCTGATCTCCGGGCCGGGAGCGTTGATCTTGGTGAGGCTGCCGTCTGGCTCGGCCAGCGAGATGTTGACCCGGGTCGATTCCCGTACGGGCACGCCCGCCACCTCGATGCCCCGGCGCTCCAACAGCCGGGCGAGCAGGGCGCCTTCGGGCCCGCCGAGCGGCAGGACGGCGACGGTGGCAAGCCCGGCGGCGGCCAGGGCACGTGAGACGTTGACGCCCTTGCCGCCGGGGTCGACGCGGTCGGCGTCGGCACGCAGCACCGCTCCTCGGGCGAGCCCGGCGATCTCGTACGTACGGTCCAGGCTGGGGTTCGGGGTGACGGTGACGACGGTGCCGGGCGTCCTGCCGTGGCCACCGGCCGCTGGGCGCCCCACGGCCGTGCCCGTGCCGGCTCCTGTGCCTGTGCTCATCCCGGTGCCTATTCGTCCGCCGCCCTGCCCACCGCTGTGTCCGCCGCTGTGTCCACCGGCCCGTCCACCGACCTGTCCGCCGCTCATACGCACCTGACCTCCGGCCCCTTGCTCTCGACGGCACGGGCGGCGTCCGCGTCGAGGCCGGTGTCGGTGATGACCAGGTCGACGTCGCCGAGGCCGCCGAAGCGGGCGAAGTGCGCACGCCCGTACTTGCTGGAGTCGGCGAGCAGCACCACCCTGCGCGCCGCCGCGATCAACGTGCGCTTGACCGCTGCTTCAGCCAGATCGGGGGTGGTGAGTCCGCCTTCCACGGAGAAGCCGTTGGTGGCGAGGAAGAGGAGGTCGGCGTTGATCTCGCCGTAGGTACGCAGGGCCCATGCGTCGACGGCGGCGCGGGTGCGGTGACGTACGCGTCCGCCGACGATGTGCAGATCGATCCCCGGGTGGTCGGCGAGCCTGGCGGCGAGCGGAAGTGCGTGGGTGACGACGGTGAACGAGGCGTCGACGGGGATCGAGGCGGCGAGGCGGCCGGTCGTGGACCCCGCGTCGAGGAGAACGCTTCCGTCGGGCGGCAGTTCGTCGAGGGCGGCCCGTGCGATGCGGTCCTTCTCGCCGGGAGCCGAGGCCTCGCGCTCGTCCAGGTCGGGCTCGAAGTCGAGGCGGCCCGCGGGGATGGCACCGCCGTGCACACGCCGGATGGCGCCCGCCCTGTCGAGCGCCTTCAGATCACGCCGTACGGTCTCCGCCGTGACCTGGAACTCCCGCGCGAGCGACAGCACCTCCACTCGGCCCCGCTGCTGTGCGAGGCGGAGGATCTCCTGCTGACGCTCCGGTGCGTACATGTGTCCCCGGTTCCGTTCCATGCCCGAACGTGTGACTCCGCGGGCACGCTACGACCAGAAGGGCTGGATGTAAACACACCTGGACACAAACGGGCATGCACGGGCTCCTATGCAGACACGTTCGGACCCTCTTCCAGGGCGCCCAAGCGCCAGGGGCGCCCCCCAGGCCGGGCAAGGCCGGGCGGGTCAAGGCAGGGAACCGCCGGAGACGGGCGCAACCGTTCCCAGCCGCTGCCGGCGGTTCTCGGCAAGGGAGTTGGAGCCGGATAGCACACAGGACAAGCCAGAGCAGACACCGGCCGACCCGGGCATGAGAGAGTCCCGGCGCTCGGGGGAGGGCACCGGGACTCGTCCTGGGAGCGGCCATGGAAGCCGCCGATCACTGCGCGCTCTTCGTATGACGCCGGGCCCGTGCACTCCACGGACCCCGCCGACCCCACTGGCTCGCTGGCTCTCGCTGACCGCAGCGGATGAGTGCGCTCGTCCTGTTGTTCCGCGTGCTTCTGTGCTGCTCGTACTGCTGCCTCTGCTCGTCCTGCCGTTCTGCTGCCCCCTGCGGCGCGGCTCCGCGAGCACCCCGCCCCGCGTGCCGGTCAGGCCGCCGCGTCGAAGCCGGTGTCCGAGGCGAGCTTCTTCAGCTCCAGCAGCGCGTGCTTCTCGATCTGCCGGATGCGCTCACGCGTCAGGCCGTGCTGCTTGCCGACCTCGGTCAGCGTGCGCTCACGCCCGTCGACCATGCCGTAGCGCGCCTTGATGATCGACGCGGTACGGGAGTCGAGACGGCCGATGAGCCCGTCCAGCTCCTCGCGGCGCAGCAGCGTCAGCACCGACTGCTCCGGCGAGGCCGCGGAGGTGTCCTCCAGCAGGTCGCCGAACTGCGTCTCGCCCTCGTCGTCGACGGACATGTTCAGGCTGACCGGGTCGCGTGCCCAGTCCAGTACGTCGATGACGCGCTCGGGCGTGGAGCTCAGCTCCGCCGCGACCTCCTCGGGCTCCGGCTCACGTCCGTGCTCCCTGTTGAACTCGCGCTGGACGCGACGGATACGTCCCAGCTCCTCTACGAGATGTACGGGAAGCCGGATCGTCCGGGACTGGTCGGCGATGGAGCGCGTGATGGCCTGGCGGATCCACCACGTCGCGTACGTCGAGAACTTGAAGCCCTTGCGGTAGTCGAACTTCTCGACTGCGCGGACCAGGCCGGCATTGCCCTCCTGGATCAGGTCCAGCAGGGGCAGCCCGCTGCGCGGATAGCGCCTGGCGACTGCCACGACGAGCCGCAGGTTGGAACGGATGAAGATGTCCTTGGCCCGCTCGCCCTCGGCGACGATCGCTTCCAGCTCCTCGCGGGTCGCGGTAGCACTCGCCGAGTCGGCGCTCAGCGGCTCCTCGTCCTTGTCCAGTATTCGCCGGGCGTAGACCCCGGCCTCGATGGCGAGGGACAGCTCGACTTCCTTTGCCGCGTCCAGCAGCGGTGTACGGGCGATCTCGTCGAGATACATGCCGACCAGGTCGCGGTCCGCGACTTCGCTGCCTGCGGCGCGAACACTGCTTGCCGTGTCAGTGGCACCGGTCGTGGTGGCCTGACGACGGGCGACGGCACGGGTTGCCATGCGTGCTCCCTTGCGAGTGGACTCAATCAAACTGGTCGGTGGCTTTGGTCGGGCACTCGTCGGGTGCCCCCATCCGTAGGAATCAACGAGCGGAAACCGGACTTAATTCCCAACCGCCGCGTCATTTTCCTGATCATGCAGTACCCTGCCCGGCCACGTCGGCGGACGAGCTGCGGAGACGACCCTGGAGGCACGTTCTGAGCGGGCGCCGGAGGAGTATCCGATGCGCCTGCGCGGCACTCGCACGAGTTCGCGAGGCGAGCCGTCCGCCGTCTTCGGCGCCGTTCGTCATGCCCGCTGAGCAGCGGCATGACTGACTGCTCTCCCTCCTAGAGACGACTCGGAGGGGCGGTTGGTTGCGCGAGTGACCCGGCTCATAGGGACGAAGAGCGGTCAACGGCCGTTCCCCGTACGGGCGCGGGGTGCCACCGGGCCGTTAACCGGAAGCGGCGGACCCGCATCCGGCCAATCTCGCTCCGCCTCGCCGCCGAAGTCGCCCACTACGCAACGTAGGTACGTAACGACGCGGCGCCGGGGCCTGACAGCTGCCCTGTGGCGATCAACGCCGCACGCCCCACGTCGAATTCCCCGACCAGGAGCCCGGACGAGTCCCCCCTCCCCCGTCCTTCCCCCCACCCTTCGCCCGCCCTTTCCCCGCGCTCCGCCTGCACTTCCGCCTGTGCCCCGCATCACAGAGGCTCACCAGTGATTCACTGTCCCCGGTGGGTAGTTGCGGCTTCAACGACCTCTCGTTCAGGGAGGACGCGTAAGAGGCGCGTGCCCGTGGCACCGCAACACAGCGAAAACGCAAGTCACTTGGACAGGAGTTCCATGATCACCCCGACACCGGCAGACTCCGGCTCCGCGCAGCTCAAGGTCGCCGTCGTCTACTACTCCTCGACCGGTACCGTCGCCGCCCTCGCCAGGGAGATCAGCGAGGCCGCGGACGGAGAAGGCCGGAGCCGAAGTCCGCCTGCGCCGCGCGCCCGAGCTGGCGCCGCAGTCCGCCGTCGAAGCCAACCCCGCCTGGGCCGAGCACCAGCGGGCCGCTGCCGCGATACCCGAGGCCCTGCCCGGCGACATCGAATGGGCCGACGCCGTCCTCCTCGGTACGCCGACCCGCTTCGGCAACGTCTCCTCGCAGCTCAAGCAGGTCCTCGACCAGCTCGGCGGGCTGTGGGCGGAGGGCAAGCTGGCCGACAAGGTCTACAGCGGATTCACTTCCTCCGCGACCGTGCACGGCGGTCAGGAGTCGACCCTGCTCGCCCTGTACAACACCGTTCACCACTTCGGTGGCCTGATCGTCGCCCCCGGCTATACCCACCCGTCGAAGTTCGCCGACGGCAACCCCTACGGCACGTCACACGTCGACGCCCAGGGCGACAAGCCGGTGGACGAGACGGCCCGTCAGGCCGCGCGGATACAGGCCGAGCGCGTCGTGAGGATCGCCAGTGCGGTCAAGGCCGGGCTCGCCGCCTGACGCACCATCCGACGTAAAGGCGCAAGCTCCCGGTAGCCGCCGGGAGTCGACATCCGCCGGGAGTCGACAGCCACCGGGAGTCGACGGACCTGACGGCTCGTAACCCCGCGGCAGGCGCACCCCGGCGCTCACCGGCACCGCTCCCCCTCCCCGTACAGCCAGGTGGCGGATGCCGGGCGCCGGGCGCCGGGGCGCCGCCCGCCAGTGGACTGGACCCATGGAACTTCCGCGCGGCGTCTGGTCCTCCCTCCGGACCGCTGCAACGATGTGCGCTCCCGTATGCCCGTAAGCCCGTATGACCGGGCCATGCGGCCCCGTGTGAGGAGCACTCATATGCAGCAGACGCCGCCCACGCAGTCCACCACCCGCAGACAAGTCCTCGCCGGAGCAGCCGGGGCAGCCGGTCTCGCCGCGGGCTTCGCCCTTGCCGCCGGTACGGCGCACGCGGCCACGCCCGGCGAAGACGAACGAATCCGGCGCACGGCCCGCGCGCTGCTGCGCCGGATGTCGCTGAAGGAGAAGATCGGGCAGCTCTTCGTCGTCGAGGTATACGGCAAGACGGCGGACTCCTCACACGCCAAGAACGAGGAGCTGTACGGAGTTTCGACTCCGGCGGAGGTCGTCGCAAAGTACCGTCCGGGCGGCGTCATCTACTTCGACGCCCGCCGCGGCCCCGACAACCTCAAGTCCCCGCGCCAGGTCGCCGGACTCTCCAACGGGCTTCAGCGCGCGGCCCTTCGCACCGGCGCCCGCATCCCGCTGCTGGTCTCCGTCGACCAGGAAGGCGGCAGCGTCGTCTACCGCATGCTGGAGCCGGCAACTCAGCTTCCGGGCAACATGGCGCTGGCGGCGGGCCGTTCACGTGCCGACGTACGCCGGTCCTCCGAGATCATCGGCACCGAACTGGCCGCGATGGGCATCAACCAGAACTACGCGCCCGTCGCCGACGTCAACATCAACCCGGACAACCCCATCATCGGCGTGCGCTCCTTCGGCTCCGACCCGGACCTGTGCTCCGAACTGGTCGCCGAGTCCGTACGCGGCTACCACCGCGGCGAAGTGGCGAGCGCGGCAAAGCACTTCCCCGGCCACGGCGACACCGACGTCGACAGCCACACCGGCCTGCCCGTCATCAAGCACTCGCGCGAGGAGCTGGAGAGGACCGACCTGCCGCCCTTCCGCGCTGCCATCGCACAGGGCGTCGACACGATCATGACGGCACACATCGTCGTACCGTCACTGGACTCCAGCGGCGTCCCCGCGACCATGTCGAAGGCCATCGTGACCGGGCTGCTCCGCGAGGAGCTGGGCTTCGACCGCCTGATCGTCACCGACGCGCTCGACATGGGCGGCGCCACCGAGGACTTCCCGCCTGACGTCGCACCCGTGAGGGCCCTCAAGGCAGGCTGCGACCAGCTCGTGCTCGCGCCGAAGGCGGACACCGCGCACGCCGCCGTGCGGAAGGCCGTCGACAGCGGCGAGGTGTCCCGCGACCGGCTCGACGCCTCGGTGCTGCGCATCCTCGAACACAAGCTGCGTAACGGCCTGTTCCCCCGCCCCTACGTCGACGAGGACCGCGCCGACCGGGTCGTCGGCAGCCGCCGCCACACCGCGGACGCCGCCGCCATCACCGACCGCACGATCACCCTCGTACGCAACGAGGACGGCACGCTGCCCCTCTCCGCGGCGGCCCGCAACGTCCTGGTGACCGGCTGGGACACCGACCAGGTCGGCATCCTCGCCCGCACGGTCGCGGCACGTGCACGCCAGAAGGCCACCGCACTGGCCACCGGTGCCACGCCCGGCACGGAGAAGATCGAGGAGGCCGTCACCGCCGCGAAGGAGCACGATGTGACGGTCGTGCTGACGAACGCCGCCGCGTCCGCCAAGGACAAGGGCGCGGCACAGGCCGACCTGGTGAAGGCGCTGGTGAAGACCGGCAAACCGGTGGTCGCGGTCGCGGTGCGCAACGCGTACGACATCCGCCGCTTCCCCGACGTGCCCGCCTATCTGGCCACCTTCTCCTACGGGAAGCCGTCGCTGGCGTCCGTCGTGAGGACCCTGTACGGCGACGTCGACCCGGGCGGCAGGCTCCCCGTCTCCGTTCCCGCGCTCGACGAGGGGGACGGGACGCTCTACGAATACGGGCACGGCCTGAGCTACTGAGGCTCCGGCGCAGGGCGGTCGAGCCGCGGCCCCCGGCTGGAGCGAGCACATCCCGGGCAGCGCCCCGTCCCCTCGCGGGCGGGGCGCTGACCTGTGTGCGGGACTCGGCATGGGCGGGGCTCTCGGCGCGGTAGGGACCTGCGGCCCCTCATCGGGGCCGACCGGCCCTCTGCCCCGCACGGCGGCGGCAGGAGCCTGGCGAGTGGGACGGGGTCGTTCCGTGGCCCGCGTCCAGCATCCCGAGAACGCCGTCTACAAGGAACCGCAGGGAGCCAGTGCCCATGCCTTCCGCCTCATCCCCTCGCGGCGAGGTGGTGGAGAATCTTGTCCGCGATGCGTGTATGGCACCGTCCATGCACAACGCACAGCCCTGGCGCTTCCGCTACAGCCGCGGAGGCGACTCGATCGAGCTGCGCGCGGTCCCCGAGCGGGCCGTGCCGCACGCCGACCCCGAGCTGCGGGCACTCCATCTCGGCTGCGGCGCCGCCCTGTTCAATCTGCGGGTGGCCGCACAGAGCGCCGGCTTCCGGCCCGTAGTGACGCTGCTGCCCGACCCGGACGACTGGCAGACCCTGGCGTCCGTCTCGCTGCGGGAGTCCGCCGGGACCGTCGACTCGGGGCTGCCGCTTCTCTACAGGGCGATCTCGGAGCGCCGCACGAGCCGCTACCCCTTCGCCGAGCGCCCGATACCGCCCGCCCTCGCCAACCGCCTTGTCGAGCAGGCCCGTTCGGAAGGCGCACGGCTGGCGTTCCTCTCCGGCTGGCACCTGTCTCTCGTACTCGACGTGATCGAGGAGGCCGAACTCAGCGCCGGGCACGGCGGCGACCCGGACGAACGGCTCTGGGTCCGTACGGGCGTGAAGATCTCCGACGCGATCGCGGACGGGGTCCCCCACGACGGCCTCGGGCACCGCGAGGCCGACGGCAGGGCGCCCGTGAGCGACCTCGCCCACGGCAGGAGCGGCCTCGACACGGGCACGGACGCAGGTGCCGAGGCGAGCGGAGCGGGGCCGCATACGGGGACGGAAGTCCCGGGTGCGGGCGAGCGCGGACCGGACATGAACGCGGGCACGAGCCGCCCGGGTACGGGTCCTCAGGGCGCCGTCCCTCAGGGCGCCGCCCCTCAGGGCGGGGTGCCGGGCGCGGGCGCGGGGGAGTTCGCGCAACTGCCCCATCTGGGGCTGCTCTGCACCGAGCACGACCACCCGGACGACTGGCTGATGGCCGGGCAGGCCATGGAGCGGATGCTGCTCACGGCGACCCGGGAGGGTCTGGCCACGTCCTTCGCCACACAGGCGCTGGAACGCCCCGAACTGCGCTGGCTGCTGCGCGACCCCGTATGGGGCTCCGGCCCCGTGCAGATGGTGGTCCGCCTGGGCTACGGCCCGCTGGACCCGGCGACACCGCGCCTGCCGCTGCGGGACGTACTGGAATTCGTGCCCTGACCGAGCCGGGGCCCGCTGCCATGACCGAGCCCGGGCCGTGACCGAGCCCGGGCCGTGACCGGGCCCGTACCGCGACCTGCGCGCGAGCCCGCCTCAGTCAGCCCTTCAAGCCCCTCAAGCCCGTCAATCCCCTCGAACCCTTCAAGCCCCTCAAGTCCTCGCGGCCTCAGTCGCGGCGGCTCCATCGCGGGCCGACCATCGCCCACTCCCGTTCCCACCCCCTGTCCCGTACGGCGTCCAGGCGCCGCCGTACCAGCCAGCCGGCGCTCGCCACGGCGAAGCAGGTGGCCACGGCGACGGCTCCGCCCGCGGCGCCGCTCTCCACGGCCACCTCGGTCGCGTCGGGCGGCGGCTCCTGGGGCATGCCACGGCGGTCCAGCCACACCGGTGCATGTTCGCCGCGGCGGGTCCCGATCTCGACGGGTGCCCTTTCGGTACGGGTACGGCCGTCCGCAGTCGTCCAACTCACCTCGGTGAGGACGGTGGGGTCGTCGGAGACCGTCGCGACCCCGTCCGTGGAGGGCGCGTCCTGGCGCAGCACCGCGGACGTCCGGTGGAGTCCCGGCTCGTCACGGAGGTTGCCCGCGACGGTGTCCGAGGCCATGGCCCCGGTGAGCGGCGCGGTCACCGTCATGACCACCGCGGCTGCCAGCCCCGCCCATGCCTCGGCACGGTCGGAGCGACGCCGGAGCGGATTCCTGCGCCAGCGCCACAGCCATCTCCTCGTCCTCATGTGCCGACTCCTCACCGCGGCTGACCGGCCACGGGAGCGAGGTGATCTGCCGGGCGCGGCCTAAGGGGGCCGAAACGTCCACCGATGCCGGTACGGACGGCCCCCTCCTTCGCCCCGCCGGGACCGTTCGGCCCTACGCGGGCCGCGAGCGGCGGAGCGACGATGCGAACAGCGGCGCTACGCCGGGGTTCCCGAGTGGAAGCAGTGCGACATGAGCGATCTGCCGGAGTTCTCCGAGCAGAACCCCATCAGGGTCCTGCTGCTCGACGACCACGAGGTTGTACGGCGCGGCGTGCACGATCTGCTGGAGGCGGAGACCGACATCGACGTCATCGGCGAGGCCGCCACCGCCGAGCAGGCGCTGGCCCGCGGGCCCGCGCTCCGTCCGCATGTGGCCGTACTGGACGTGCGGCTGCCCGACGGCGACGGCGTGACCGTCTGCCGCGAGCTGCGCTCCCGCATGCCCGAACTGGCATGCCTGATGCTGACGTCCTTCGACGACGACGACGCCCTGCTGGACGCGATCATGGCCGGTGCCTCCGGCTATGTGCTGAAGCAGATCAAGGGCTCCGACCTGGTCTCCGCCGTACGCACGGTCGCGGCGGGCCAGTCCATGCTCGACCCGGCGACCACGGCCCGGCTGATGGGCAGCCTGCGCGGCCCGGAGGCACGCGAGGAGGAGCAGGAGGAGGACGCGTTCGCGGGCCTGTCGCCGAGGGAGCGGGACATCCTCGACCTGATCGGGGAGGGGATGACGAATCAGGAGATCGGCAAGCGGCTGTTCCTGTCGGAGAAGACGGTGAAGAACCACATCTCGCGGCTGCTCGCGAAGCTCGGCGTGGAACGCCGGGTCCAGGCCGCCGTGCTGGCCACACAGGCGCAGGCGCAGTCCCCGGAGAAGGACCGGCACCGCAGGCACTGAAGGACCAGACCCGCGGCAGCACTTCCTGCCGACTGAGAGCGCTGCCTGCCGACTGAGACCACTTCCTGCCGACTGAGAGTGCTGGGACTGCCCGCGTCAGCGCCTGCCGATCGGCGTGCAGACCTCGCGGGGTCCTTCGCCTCGTGTCCACGGCCACGGCAATCGCCATCGCCATCACCATCGCCGTACCGAGACTCAGCCGCCGGGGGTCCCCTCCTCGCCGACCCCGGCTCCGGCCCCGTCCCCGCCCCCGGGCTCGTCCGCCGGGACCCGCCATACGAGCCTCGTGCCGCCGCCGGGGGGCGTATCGAGGCGCAGTCCGCCGCCGAGGCGTTCCGCCCGTTCCGCGAGATTGTGCAGTCCGCTGTGCCGGGCGCCCTCCGGTATGCCGGCGCCGTCGTCCACGACGCCGAGCGTGAACGTCCGCCCCGTCGGCCCGTGTCCACCCGTCGTCTCCCCCGTCGCCTCAGGCGCGGCTTCCGCCGCGACCTCCGCGGTCACGCGCACGCTGTCCGCACTGGCATGGCGTGCGACGTTCGACAGCGCCTCCCTCAGCACCGCCACGGCCTCGTCGGCGACCGCGCCGGGCACCTCCGTATCGAGCAGGCCCTCCATGCGCAGTTCCGGCGTGAAGCCCAGCGCGGAGGCCACGTCCCGCACCGCGCCCGTGATCCGGCCGCGCAGCCCCTCATGTGAGGCGGCGTCGCCGTCGTGGGACCGCAGGCCGAAGATGGTCGACCGGATGATCTTGATGGTGGCGTCGAGATCGTCCACGGCGCGCAGCAGCCGCTCACGTGCCTTGGGGTGCTCCACGAAAGGCTCGGCGCTCTGGAGCGTCATCCCGGTGGCGAAGAGCCGCTGGATCGCCAGGTCGTGCAGGTCGCGGGCGATGCGGTCGCGGTCCTCCAGCAGCGTCATCTGCTCGGCGTCGCGGCGCCGTTCGGCGAGTTCCATGGCCACGGCGGCCTGTCCTGCGAAGGCGCTCAGCGGTGCGATCTGCGGTCCGTCGAAGGGGCGGCAGGGCTTGGCGCGGGCGAGCAGTAGTACGCCCCTGGCCGCGTTCTCGGCGATCATCGGCACGGCGACGGCAGGTCCCAGACCCTCCCAGCGTGGCGAGGCGCCCTCGAACCGCGCGTCGTTCTCGATGTCGGCGCTCACGGTGACCTCGCCCGCGGCCATCGCGGCGCCCGCGAAGGAGCCCTCGCGCGGCAGCCGCAGCGCCCTGTGGTGTTCGGCGTCGGTGCCCGCCGCCACCGCGACCCTCAGCGTCTCGCCGCCGTTCTCCGTGAGGGCGAGTACGCCGAGGTCCGCGGAGAGGATGGTCCGTGCGAGTTCGACGATCAGCCCGAGCACCCGCTGCTCCTCGATGCCGGAGAGCAGCGCCCGAGTGACCTCGGCGTTCGCCTCCATCCAGCGCTGGCGGTAGCGGGCCTCCTCGTAGAGGCGTGCGTTCTCGACGGCCACGCCCGCCGCGGCGGCGAGGGTCGAGAGGACGGTCTCGTCCTCACCGTCGAACTCCCCGCCGCCTCGCTTCTCCGTCAGACAGAGGTGGCCGAACACCTCGTCCCGCACCCTGATCGGCACCCCGAGGAACGAACGTATCGGCGGGTGCCCTGTCGGCAGCCGCCGCGAGGTCCCACTGCCGTCGAGGTCGGACAGCCGCAGCGGCACCGGGTTGCGGGTCAGCTCGTCCAGCAGGACGTCGCCCGCCGGCAGTGGCGCCGTCAGCGGGCCCCCGTCCTCGTTCTTCTGCCGCCCGTCGGCGCCCACCGGGATGAAGCGCGAGACCCTGCCGTCCTCCCCGAGCACGCCGAGCGCCCCGTACTCGGCGTCGACCAGCACCACCGCCGCCTCGGCGATGCGCTGGAGCACCTGCGGGAGTTCAAGCTCACGGCCGACGGAGAGCACCGCGTCGAGCAGGCTCTGGATGCGGTCCCGCTTGCCGCGCACCGCGTCGATCCGTGTCTGAAGCTCTTCCAGCAGGTCGTCGAGGTGCATACGGGGCAGCCCGCCGGGCCCCTCGCCGTCCCTGTGATGCACAGTGCCGCTCATCGACCCTCCGCATGAATTGGGAGGATTTGTCCGTTGCCCTAGTCCAAACAGTAGCCGCTGGACGGGCCGAACGGCACGGCCAGTCTGCCCTCCCGGGCCCGTACGGACAGTCCGTACGGGCCCGGCAGCCGGGACGATCGGCCCCTGCCCGATCCGAAGACCGGCCCCGCCTCTCGCTTGCGGGAAGGCCCCCGCCTTCCGCTTACGGCCGCTCGCCCACGCCCGTACGCAGCTCCCGCAGCCGCCCCCCGCCCGGCAGGCTCCGCGTGAGCGTGGGGGTGTCCATTCCGGCCACGTTCCGCAGACCGGTCAGGAAGGCGCCCACCGCCTCGTCCGCGGTCCACCTCGGCGTCCAGCCCAGCTCACGCCCGGCACGGCCCGCGTCCATCAGCGGCAGCCGCAGCACAGCGTCGAAGAGCTGCGGCGAGGCGGGCAGCAGATGCGAGTGCCAGCTCGCCGCGAGCGCCGTACGCAGCGGCCGCAGCGGCATCCGTACGACACGGGCGTCCAGCAGCCCCGCCAGGACCTCGGCGTCCACGATGGGGTCGGCCGCGAGGTTGAAGGCGCCGCGTGCGGTGCCGGTGACGGCCAGGCGGTACGCCTCGGCGGCGTCGTCGGTGTGCAGAGTCTGCATCCGCAGCCCCGGCACGTCCGGCACGATCGGCACCAGCCCCGGCCTTACGAGGCGCTGCGGCAGGAAAGGTCCCGCGAACAGCCGCCTCTGCTCGCTCGCCGACTCCTGCTTGAAGAGGAAGCCGGGACGCATGCGCACCACGCGCACCTCGGGGTGGCTCGGTTCGAAGCCGTCCAGCGCCCGCTCCAGATAGGACTTCTCCCGGCAGTAGGCCGCCTCGGGCCAGCCGTGCGTCGGCCAGCTCTCGTCGACCTGGCGGTCCTTGGGTCCGGGCGAGTAGGCACCCACCGAGGACGCGTGCACCAGCGCGGGCACCCCGGCGTCCGCGACGGCGTCGAAGACCCGCAGCGAGCCGAGGACGTTGGTGCGCCAGGTCGTGGACGGCTGATGGGTGGGCTGGAAGATCCACGCGAGATGCACGACTGCGTCGGCACCGCGGAAGAGCCTGGTCAGTCCGTCCGTACGGCCGTCGCGCTGCACGTCCTCGCGGCCGATGTCCGCGGAGGCCCAGGTGGTCTTCGGGGGCGACCAGCCCGGGATGCGGCGGGCCACGCCCAGCACCGAGCCGACCTGCGGATCGTCGGCGAGGGCACGCACCACGCTCGTACCGACGTTGCCCGTGGCGCCGACCACGACGACGCGCAGGCCGGGGCCGCCCGTACCGGACTTGGAAGCGCCACGTTCGGGGGAAGCGTCAGGTTCAGGGGTCATGAAGGTTCCTCTCCTCGCCAGTCCTCACGGTTCCGGCCGGTACTCGTGCCGGTTCGGCCGGTGGTCGGCCCGCCCCTACGGTTCTCGCCGGTTCTCGTAGGCCCCCGCGTGTCCGCCCCGCGCGCCCGTCCCTTCACGCCCGTCCGCCGTCCGTCATGTGGCGGCGCGCCCCGAGGGCAGCACGGCTCGGATGTCCGGCGGGAGGACGTCCTCCAGCTTCCGCATCAGCTCGGGCGCCACCGCCGCGTCCAGCACCTCCAGTACGGCGCCCGCACGGCGCAGGGCCTCCTCCTCGGACGTCTCGCCGCGCCAGGCCACGCGCCCCGCGAAGACGGGCAGGTCGAAGCGTTCCCCGCTGGTCCTGCCCTCGGCACGCTCGTGCGGCGACATCTCGTGTACGGCGACGACGCGGCGCAGCGACTCGGCCGCCTCGTGCGGGAGTTGCGCGGCCAGATGGTCGGCCACTCCGTCGGGTACGCGCTCCGCGACGGTCTCAAGGGTGGCACGCACGGCCTGCTCCGCCGCCTGCCTGCTGCCGAGGTCGGCACGCGCCTGCACCTGCCCGGTGAACTCCTCGTAGCGCATCGCTCCTGCCATCCCCTCCGGCTGTGTGGTTCGGTGCGCGGGTGCAGGCGCCGACGGACGATCGGGCGGCCGGTACGACCCGCTCTCGCAGGTCGCCGAGTCGGCGGCCTTCCTGTGAAGGCCCCGGACGACGGTTCATACGACGGTTTCGTACGACGCGTCCGTACGACGGCTCGCATGCGCCCGCCGATGTCCGTCCGCCAAGTCCGCTCCCGCGCTGCTACCGGCCGGGTGACCGCTTGCGCGCGATCCGACACACTTGCCGCTCACACGGGCGACCGGCCGGGTGTACGCGGTCAGCGGGCTCCTTCGCCGGGGCGCCCGGCGGCTTGGTGTCCGGCCCGGTCGACGGCTTGTTCAAGCACGTCACCCGCGTGCTCGACCTCGTCCAGCAGCCGTACAGCCTCCGCCAGGAGAATCCCGTAGGGCTCGGACGGGTCGCTCACGGGCAGCGGCGAGCCGCTCTCCGCCGCCTCGGCCAGCCTGCCGCGCGCCTCCTCCAACTCCTCGACGGCGGCGCCCAGTTCGCGGCACTGCTCGCCCAGCCGGTCCTCGTCGAGGCGGCCGAAGACCTCGGCGACGGCGGCGAAGCACGACAGGAAGTCGCCGTAGCGGACCAGAAACCACCGGTACCCCCGGCCGTCACGGTCTTCCCCGTCGTGCCACTGGTCGAAGCTGCGCGTCATCGACGTCATCTGATAGGTGATCCGCTCCAGGGCGTCGGTGACCTCCTGATAGCCGGTGAAGCTGGGGCGGCCACGCCAGCGGCCCAGCACCCGCCACGGGTGGTAGTGCACGCTCTCCCGTGCGGTCTGCACGGACGTCTGCGCCTGCGCGGTCATGGGCCCGAGCTGCGCCGCGCGATAGCGCCAGCGCTCCGTGCTCTCCTTGTCCAGCTCCCCCCTGCGCAGCGCGGCGCAGACGTCCTCGGCCAGATCGCCCAGTGACTGGCCGAGTACGTGGATGCCGTCCTCGGCGCTGCGGTAGCGCATCGGCGGCAGCACCAGCACGTTCACCACGACGCCGACCCCGCAGCCGATGAGCACGAGCAACACGATCTGCCCCAGCTCTCTCAGCCCCTGGCTCTGCCCGGCAGCGGCGGCGTAGGTGGAGAAGGCGAAGAACGCGGCCGTGGTGACCTGCGACCCCTGCGGCCCCAGCCGCCGCCATCTGCCGATGAACGCCGCGATCAGCGCCACCAGTACGAAGCTCAGCAGATTCGGGCCGAGGAACGCGCCGAACGCGCCCTGTAGCGAGACGCCCACCGACACCGCGCCCACGTGACGCAGCGCCTGCAACAGCGACTGATACGCGGTGATCTGCACGATCAGCACTGCCGAGAACGGTGCGAACGCCGGGCTCTGCGCGCCGATCAGATCGTGCGCGATGTACCACGAGACGCTCGCCACCAGGGCGCTCTTGCCGATGAGCGTGAGCGTCTGCCGCTCGCTGCTGTTCGGGTTCGCGGCCCTGCGCAGCCACTGGGACACGCGGGCCGCACGGGCCTGAGGCGCCGCCGACCGCATCAACGGCGCCTGAGCCTTCGCCATGTGTACGACTCCCCCTCCGACATCCGGCACGACGGGTGCTGGGCGGCACCGCGTACCCCGGGCGACCGTTTCGGACCTCTTTGTGACCGACCTCGCACAGCTTCGTCACGAACAGCCCACGTACGAGTGAAATGCCTGTTTCTCGCGGGCCGGACGGTACGAACGTGCTGCGGTCGGCGGCGCCCCGAGAGCCGCCACCCGAGGGGCGCACCGAACCGGGACCGAAGAAGCACGAAGAGGCACGACCGGAACCGTGCCGGACGAACCGCGACCGCGACCGCGATTGCAACCGCTGCCGCCGCCGAAGGACCGCCACCGAAGGACCGTGACCGAAAGGGCCGCACCATGCCTGTAGTGACCGAACCGCCCCCACGGGAAGCCCCTACCCGCCGCCGCCGGCGGCCTGGCGCTGTGATGGTCACCTGGCTCTCTACGACGGACCACAAGAAGATCGGCTCTCTCTATATGGCGAGCGGCTTCGTCTTCTTCCTCATCGGCGGCGTGCTGGCGCTGGTGATGAGGGCCGAACTGGCGCGTCCCGGACTCCAGTTGATCTCATCCGAGCAGTACAACCAGGCGTTCACGATGCACGGCACGATCATGATGCTGTTCTTCGCCACCCCGCTCTTCGCCGGGTTCGCCAACGCGATCATGCCGCTCCAGATCGGCTCGCCCGACGTGGCCTTCCCCCGCCTGAACATGCTGTCGTACTGGCTGTATCTCTTCGGCGGCGGCATCACGCTCATCGGCTTCCTGACCCCTGGCGGCACCGCCGACTTCGGCTGGTTCGCCTACACGCCGCTCTCCGACCAGCAGCACTCGCCCAACCTGGGCGGCGACCTGTGGGTCATGGGCCTGGCCCTCTCCGGCTTCGGCACGATCCTCGGCGCGGTCAACTTCGTCACCACGATCGTCTGCATGCGCGGCCCAGGAATGACGATGTTCCGCTTGCCGATCTTCACCTGGAACATCCTGTTGACGAGCGTGCTGGTGCTCCTCGCCTTCCCCGTGCTCGCCGCCGCGCTCTTCGCGCTGGAGGCCGACCGCAAGTTCGGGGCGCACATCTACGACGCGGGCAACGGCGGAACGCTGCTGTGGCAGCACCTCTTCTGGTTCTTCGGCCACCCCGAGGTCTACATCATCGCGCTGCCGTTCTTCGGGATCGTGACGGAGATCCTCCCCGTCTTCAGCCGCAAGCCGATCTTCGGCTACGTCGGCCTCGTCGGCGCGACCGTCGCCATCACCGGCCTGTCCGTGACCGTATGGGCACACCACATGTTCGCCACCGGCGCCGTGCTGCTGCCGTTCTTCTCGTTCATGTCGTTCCTGATCGCGGTGCCGACGGGCGTGAAGTTCTTCAACTGGATCGGCACCATGTGGCGGGGGTCGCTGTCGTTCGAGACGCCGATGCTGTGGAGCGTGGGCTTCCTGGTGACGTTCCTCTTCGGCGGTCTGACGGGCGTGCTGCTCGCGTCGCCGCCCATGGACTTCCACGTCACCGACAGCTACTTCGTCGTGGCCCACTTCCACTACGTGGTCTTCGGCACCGTCGTCTTCGCGATGTTCGCAGGCTTCTACTTCTGGTGGCCGAAGTTCACCGGGCGGATGCTCGACGAGGCCCTCGGCAAGATCCACTTCTGGACGCTCTTCATCGGCTTCCACACCACGTTCCTCGTCCACCACTGGCTCGGCGCCGAGGGCATGCCGCGCCGCTACGCCGACTACCTCGCCTCCGACGGCTTCACCGGGCTGAACATGGTCTCCACCGTCGGCGCCTTCCTGCTCGGCCTGTCGACGCTGCCGTTCATCTACAACGTATGGAAGACCGCCGTGTCCGGGCAGAAGGTCGAGACGGAAGACCCGTGGGGCTACGGCCGCTCCCTGGAGTGGGCCACGTCCTGCCCGCCGCCCCGGCACAACTTCGGGACGCTGCCGCGCATCCGCTCCGAGTCCCCGGCCTTCGACCTCCACCACCCGGAACACTCCGAGGGCATCTGAGGCAAGGGGGAACGGGCCGTGGACGTGGCCGGGCACGCCGGGATGCGCCCGGTGGCGACGGCCCGGCCGTGAACGCGTCCTCGGGCGGCGAGGCCCGGCCGTGAACGCGAGCCGACCGAGTTGCGGCGCCCGTAGCAGCGCCACATCGTGAACTCCATGACGACCCCCGCACGTCCGCGTCTGATCAACGCGCTGCCTCCCGAGGGGCGCGAGCGGTTCATGCGGCTGGCCAGTCAGGTGGGGTTCCCCGGCGGCACCCGAATCTTCGAGGAGGGCCGGCGGGCGGACAGGTTCTGGATCGTCCGCAGCGGCTCCGTCACCCTCGACCTGCACGTACCGGGGCGGCAGGCGGCGACCGTCGAGACCCTGGGAACGGACGATCTGCTCGGCTGGTCCTGGATGTTCCCGCCATACGTCTGGCAACTGGGCGCCTCGGCCGCCTCGCAGGTCAGCGCCCTGGAGTTCGACGCGGACGAAGTACGGGAGCTGTGCGAGGAGGACCCCGAACTCGGCCGCGTCGTCTACCACCAGGTCGCCTGGATCATCGCCCGGCGGCTGCACGCGGCCCGTACGAGACTGCTAGACCTGTACGGACCGCAGGGCAGCGCGCCAGGGGTCTGACGCGGCGCGGTCCGGGGCCGTCCTACGCCGTCTGACTGAGCGCGGCACCCGGCGGCCACCGGCCCCGGAAACCCGGGCCCCTAAACCCGGAGGGCCGGAGGCCGGACCCGGATCAGCCGAACCTCGCCCCGCTCCCCGCGGTGGTCACCAGCGACGAGCTGTCCGCCCGGTAGACCTGCTCGCCCTTGAGCGCGATCTTCAGCGCGCCCGTCTCGGCCGCGCCCGCGAAGACCTCGTACGCCTCCTCCATCGCGCCCAGCTCGAAGACGTGCGTGACCAGCGACGACACCGGCAGCCTCCCGGCGGCGAGCATGCTCAGCAGCATCGGCGTCGAAGAAGTGTCGACCAGGCCCATCCGTATCGTCAGGTCCTTGATCCACA
This sequence comes from Streptomyces marispadix, assembly GCF_022524345.1. Classification (NCBI taxonomy): domain Bacteria; kingdom Bacillati; phylum Actinomycetota; class Actinomycetes; order Kitasatosporales; family Streptomycetaceae; genus Streptomyces; species Streptomyces marispadix. The sequence continues at coordinate 2,473,419 of NZ_JAKWJU010000002.1, forward strand.
GGTCTTCCAGGTGCAGTGCCGCGGGCTTCCCGTGTACGCCGATGTTCGCGACGTGGCCGCCCGGCCGCACCATGCGGGTGCACATCTCGAACGTCTCCGGCACGCCCACCGCCTCGATCGTCACGTCCGCGCCGAGCCCGTCCGTCAAGTCGTAGACGAACTGTTCGGGCCGGTCGGAGGCGAGCACCCTCGCGTCGGCGCCGAAGCGGCCCGCCGCCTCCAGCCGTCCCGGCGTCAGGTCGACGGCGACGACGCGGTCGGGCGAGTACAGCCGCGTGGTGGCGATCGCCGCGAGCCCGACGGGCCCCGCGCCCACCACGACGACGGTGTCCCCGGGGGACACCTGCCCGTTGAGCACGCCGACCTCGTAGCCGGTGGGATAGATGTCCGCGAACAGCACCGCGTCCTGGCTGTCGATCGCGCCCGGCAGCAGATGCACCGAGTGGTCCGCGAACGGCACACGCACGTACTCGGCCTGTGTGCCGTCGATGCGGTGCCCGAGGATCCAGCCACCGCCGCCGCGGCACTGCCCGTAGGAGCCCTCACGGCAGAAGCGGCACCGGCCGCACGCGGTGATGCAGGAGACCAGCACCCGGTCGCCCGGCCGTACCGTCCGCACGTCGCGGCCCGCCTCGACCACTTCGCCGACGGCCTCGTGCCCCAGCACGGTGCCGGGCATCACCCTCGGGACCTCGCCGCTGAGGATGTTGAGATCGGTGCCGCAGATGCTGGTGGTCTCCACCCGTACGACGACGTCCTGCGGATCGTGAATGTCCGGATCGGGCACGCTCTCCCAGGCCGCTCTGCCGGGCTCGTGCAAGACCAGTGCCTTCATGGTCGCTCTCCTCCCGCTCCCGTTCGGGCCCATGTCCACCGGGGTCCGCGGCCGGGTACGACGAGCACGCGGGCACGAGCCCACGCGGTCCGGCACGGCCCCGCGCGGTCGATCGGCGGCCGTCTGCCGTCCGGGCCGGTCCGCCCGGCAGTGCGGAGACCCTGGTCCCACCCTGGCCTCGGCTCCTCGGCGCCCGCATGGGCCGCCCGGCCCACGGCACACGGCCGAGCGGCCCGGCACACCGGGAGCACGGGGACCTTCGGCCCACCCCTGAGACCCGCCCGGCCTCTCGGCCCCGCGTCGGCTGAGCAGGACTCTTTCACCGAGGGCGCACGTACGCGCCAAGGCCCGTGGGAGACGGGTCTCCGCGCGAGCCCGCGAGGGCGGCGCCAGCGTGGCGACCCCCGGGACACGGAGGCCACAGGCCCGAGGCCCGGCAGACGGGACGGAGGGAGGCGTCGATGTTCCAGACCGTCACGGTGGGCCTGGACGGCACGCGCGAGAGCCTGGCCGCCGTCGACTGGGCGGCCCGGGAGGCGCTCCTGCGGGGCATAACGCTGCGGATCATCCAGGTCCGTGAGACCGGCGCCTACCCGTATTCGCCCATCGCCGACGACGAGGTCGAGCGCGAGTGGGCACAGACGATCACCGGCGAAGCCCTCGACGATCTCAACAGCCGAATGCCGGATCTCTCCGTCACCGTCGACATGGTCGCGGGACGCCCAGCCCATGTGCTCGCGGACGCCTCCGCCGACACCGACCTGCTCGTACTCGGCTCCCGCGGCCTCGGCACCGTCCTCGGCTTCATCGTCGGCTCGACCGCGCTGCCCACCGTGGCGCACACCGTGTGCCCCGTGGTCCTCGTACGGGCGCGCCCCCGCACGCACCGGGAGGAGCGCTCCGAGACGGCCGGACCCGGCGCGGGACACGAGCCGTACGGGCCCGACGAGTCCTACGAGCCCCACGAGCGGGAGACCGGCGAGCCCGGCGACCAGGACCACCCCCACCTCTACCCCGCGTCGGAGACCCCCGGCGGCGACATCGTCCTCGGCCTCGACCTGGGCCGCCCCTGCGACGAACTCATCGCCTTCGCCTTCGACATGGCCGCCCGCCGCTCCGCGCAGCTCCGCGTACTCCACGCCTGGGACCTGCCCCCGACATACGGAATGCGGCCGCTGCCCGTACCGCCCGCGATGACCAACGAGCTGCTGGCCGCGCAGAACCAGGCGCTCACCGCCACGCTGCGCCCCTGGCAGGACGCACAACCCGACGTAAAGGTGCAGGCCGAGGCCGTCATCGGGCAGCCTTCGCGGCTGCTGGTGGAGGCGGCCGCCCAGGCGTCGATGCTGATCGTCGGCCGCCGCAACCGCCGCTCGCGGCTGGGCACCCACGTGGGCACCGTCGCCCACGCCGTCATGCACCACGCACGCACACCGGTCGCCGTCGTACCGCACGACTGACCCGTGCCTTTCCGGCGGCCGCACGCCGGAAAGGCCGCCCCAGGAGGTGCTCGCAGATGTCCGAGGCGACGAACACGGACCTGTACGAGCTGACCATGGCGCTGTCGTACGTACACGAAGGGATGACCGAGCCCGCGACCTTCAGCCTCTTCGTCCGCGACCTGCCGCCCGAACGCGGCTTCCTCGTGGCCGCCGGACTCGAACCGGCCCTCGACTTCCTCAGCTCCTTCCGTATCGGCCCCGCCGATCTGGACACCTTCGCCAAGGCCATGGGCCGCCCCGCCCGCGATCTGGTGCCGCTGCTCGGCACGACCTTCGATGGCGAGGTACGTGCAGTCCCCGAAGGCACCGTCGTCTTCGCAGGCGAGCCGCTCCTTGAGGTCACCGCGCCGCTGCCCGTCGCACAACTCGTCGAGACGTATCTGCTGAACCTGCTCAGCCACCACACCGCCGTCGCCTCCAAGGCCGCGCGCTGCGTGCTCGCCGCGGCCGGACGACCCGTCATGGACTTCTCGCTGCGCAGGACGCACGGACTCGAAGCCGGCCGCACGGCCGCACGCACGGGCGCCCTCGTGGGCTTCGCCGGTACGAGCAACGTGAACGCTGCCGCCTCCCTCGGCCTCACCGCGATCGGGACGATGGCGCACTCGTACGTGGAGGCGTTCCCCACCGAGGAGAGCGCCTTCCGCGCCTTCTCCCGCTCCCACCCGGGCCGTCCCGTGACGTTCCTCGTGGACACCTACGACACGGACACGGGCGTGCGCACCGCCGCACGCGTGCTCAAGTCCCAAGGGGCGCAAGCCGGTTCGGCGATCCGGCTGGACAGCGGCGACCTGTCCATACAGGCCGTACGCGCACGGCGCATCCTCGACTCGGCCGGACTCACGGACGTACTGATCGTCGCGAGCGGCGGACTCGACGAATACGCCGTGGACCGGCTCGTACACGAGAAGGCACCGATCGACGTCTACGCAGTGGGCACCCGCGTCGGCGTCGCTGCCGACGCACCGTATCTGGACTCGGCGTACAAGCTCGTCGCCTACAACGGCTAAGCCCGTCATGAAGCTCTCCTCCACCAAGACCACCGCCCCCGGCGCGAAACAGATCTTCCGCAGGCCCGGCGCCCCCGACGTGATCGCCCTGCGGCACGAACACCCCACCGCCTCCGGCATACGGCCCCTGCTGCGCCCGGTGATGCGCCACGGCCGCCGCGTCAGCGACCCGCCCGCCCTGCGCGAGGCCCAGGAACGCTTCACCGCGGAACTCGCCCAACTGCCCCCGGAATCCCGCCGCATCACCGGTCCGCTGCCGCAACGGCCCGTCTACTCCGACCAGTTGAAGTCCCTGGCCGATCAGGTCCGGTACCGCATCGAGAGCGAGATCCTCACGGCTGAACGGGTCTGAACGGGCCTGAACGGGTCTGAGGGGGCGGAGGGAGAGCGGAACGGCGGGAGAGGGCGGAACAACAGGAGAGGACAGGAGAGGCCGAACCGGAATCGGAACAGAAACGGAAAGGGAAACGGAAGAAGGAGGAGGCCACCATGCCGAACACACGCGAATGGAACGTACGCATCTTCCTCTACGAGGACGAAGGCACCACCACCGCCCGCGCGGTACTCGAGACCGGCGACACGACACTCACCGGCAGAGGAGTCGCCCGCTGCAATCCCGAGGACGTGGACATCCCCGAGATCGGCGACGAACTCGCCGCGAGCCGCGCCATGGCGGAACTCGGCCGCCAGATGATGCGCGCCGCCGACCGCGACCTACAGGGCGTCGGCGCGGGCCCGTTGCCGCCCAAGGCACGCGCGGCCTTCGGCTGGCCCGACGTGACGGTGTGACAGCGCAGCGGCGCCGCTGGCGCTGTTGTCGCCTGAAGCTCGACGGAGGTGAACTCGCTCGCGGAGGTGGACTCACTCACGGAGCTGAGCCAGCTCGCGGAGGGGAAGTGGCTCACGGAGGGGAGTCGGCTCGCGGAGGTGAACCGGCTCCCGGAGATGAACTCGACGGAGCTGTAAGGGAGTTCGAAGGGTCCGGCCTGCGCCCGGGCAGCCGGCTCTGCGACCTGGCCGGAAGTGAAGGTGCGTCATGACGGAAGCAGACGACCGGGTCGAGGTCGCGTCCGAGCCCCGGCCGGTGGCCGTAGGGGTCGACGGCTCCGCGGAGAGCCTCGCCGCAGTCGAATGGGCGGGAGCGCACGCCGTCTCGCACGACGTACCGCTGTGGATCGTGTGCGCACGACGCAAACCCCTGGGCGCCGCCGACGGCCAAGAACCGTGGCCCCAGGAGCAGTTGCACGCCGCCCACCGGCTGGCCGCCGGTCTCTACCCCTCCCTGAAGATCACCGAGGACGCGGTCTGCGAGTCCCCGGTGAAGGCCCTGATGTCCGTCGCGTCGGAGGCCGGTCTCCTCGTCCTCGGCTCCCGCGGCCTCGGCACCGTCGAGGGCTTCGTCCTGGGCTCGGTGGGACTCTCGGTCATCGCCCACACCCGGCGGCCGGTGGTCGCCGTACGGGGCCGTATGCCCGCGGGCGCCGCCGCCGAGACCGGCCCGGTCGTAGCGGGAATCGACCCCCACGACCGCCATGCCGACGTGCTCGACTTCGCCTTCCGTACGGCCTCCGCCCAGCGGCGGACCCTCCGAGTAGCCCACGCCTGGAGCGTGCGCGCCCTCTACTCCTACCCCTCCGCACTCCCCGAGCCCCGCATGACGGCACAGGCCGGACGGCAGGCGCAACAGGCACTGGAGGAGACCCTCCAGCCCTGGCGCGAACGCTTCCCCGACGTCACCACCGAAATCTGGACCGAGGGCGCAGCCGTCGCCCCCTACCTCCTCCAAGTCGCCTCCGACGCAACGCTCCTGACCATCGGCCGCCGCCCCCGCGGCCACCCTTTCCCCACCCGCATCGGCCCGGTGGCCCACGCCCTCCTCCACCACTCCCCGCGCCCGATCGCGCTGATTCCCCACGCGTGACGTCGAGCCGGGCGGGGACCGGTCCGGCCGGGCCGAGGGCACTGCCTCGAGTGCTGGTTCTGGCACTCGCGGGCTCGCCTCGGACGCTTACCCGTGAGCGAGTCCGCTACCGGATCGGCTAACCTGTCCGAGTCGCCTCCGTAGCTCAGGGGATAGAGCACCGCTCTCCTAAAGCGGGTGTCGCAGGTTCGAATCCTGCCGGGGGCACCAGCGAAAAGGCCCCGGACCGATCTTGGTCCGGGGCCTTGGACATCCAAATCCGACATCAACGGTAGGGGTCGGTCACGACCCTGGACGCCGCTTGAGCAGCCGGTCCATGTGACTGATCGCCTCGCGCTGGGTGTCCTGCACGACGTGTGTGTAGACGTCCATCGTGATGCTGATCTGGGAGTGCCCCAGGATCTCCATCACCCACGCGAGGAGCGACGCCGGCAGCTACGAGGAGCGTCGCGCAGCCGTGCCGAGCGTCATGCAGCCGTACGACGCGGAGGCCCGCATCCTTGGCGACCCGAGTGAAGGACCGATAGACGTTCCGCGGCTCGACCGGCCGCCCATTCCGGGTGGTGAAGACGTACTCGCTCGCCTGCCACTTCTCCCCCGCGGCCTCCTTGGCAGCCGCCTGCCTCATCCGATGCCAGCGGAGCGGAGCGATGCACATCGCGGGCAGCGGCACGACCCTTCGGCGGCGTCCCTTGGGGTCGTCTTGGTAGAGCTGACCTTGCCGACGCTGAGTTTGGTGCCGTATGTACAGGATTCCGTTGTCCAGGTCGACATCGCTCCAGCGGAGTCCGACGATTTCGCCGCGTCGGAGTCCCATGGTCACGGCAAGCACGGAGCGGAGCAACAGCCCTCCACCAGTACACCCCCGGAACAATGGGTTGCATCCTCAGCTATTGAGATGAAGGGGAGGAGCTCTCCTAGGAGTTCGGATCATGGATCACTGTACTTGTGCACGTGGCCGGCGACTAGTCACATCTTGCGCCAGCAACCTTGGCATTTACGCCAGTTGGAGCTAGTTGGTGGTCATCCTCGCACAGTGTGAACTGGTCCTAGGCGATGCCCGCCCGGGCATTGAGAGACCCTGACAACCTCGCCAGCACCACCGAGTGGCCGGGCTGTGCAGCGACCGAAGTGACCGAATGGCAGAGCCTCTGCAGCTGTCACTGACCTCCAGCGCCTGTCAGACCCTCGAAGCCAACTGAAATGACACCCAAAACCGTCTCGCATGGAGCGTGTAGCAGATGACGTGGACGCCGAGGCTCTCTTGATGCTTTAGGAAGGGGTAGGAAGTTTCTTCAGGCACGCATGAATGCGCTGGGCGTCGGCGTCGCGGTGCTGTGTGGAGTACAGCTCGAGTGCTTGCCGCCAGGCGCGGTCGGCTTCTTCCGTGTCGTGGTCGGCGAGAGCGTGCCCGAGGTGGTCGAGGGCGTCTGCCTGGGCGGTGGTGTCGCCGAGGTTGGAGTACAGGGCGATGGCCCGGCGGAAGTGCCTTTCAGCGGTGTGGGTATCGCCGGTGTGGTGGTCGATGTAGCCCAGGCTGAGGAGGGTTCTTGCTTCGCCGCTACGGTCATCGCTCCTGCGGCACTTGGTCAGGGCCCGGGCGCAGTACTGGCGGGCCTGGGCGAAGTGGCCCAGTTTTGCCGTGTACCAGCCGACTTCGTTGAGGGCGTGGGAACCGCTGACCTCGATGCTAAGTGAGTCGTAAATCTGGAGTGCCTGCTGGGCGTGCTCAAGTGCCTTCTGATAGTTGCCTTGTTCTTCCCATGCCTTGGCAATGGCCCGGTGGGTATGTGCCTGGCCCAGTTGGTCGCCATCCCCTTCTGCTCCGGCGAGTCCTTCTTCGAGGTGGGTCAGTGCTTCCTGGTGGCGGCCGAGTTGTGCGCATGCGCGCCCGAGGTGACGGTGTGAGCGGGTGCGGGTGTGGGGGTCATTGAGGTGTTTCGATGCGGATGCGCCGGCCTGCCACGCGATGAGGTTGTCGTGGAGATGGCCTTGCCGAAGCTGGAATGTGGTGAGTGTCCAGGCCAGTTGCCAGACTCTGGCGTGCCATCCCCTTTCGGCGGCCATGTGCAGTACCGCCATTAGGTTGGCGCGTTCGGCGCTGAACCACTCCCATGCCGCCTGGGCATCTGCGAGGTGCTGCGGTTGGCAGCCGTCGGAGTGTTCGCCGAGTTCGATTGCTGTGTGATGGGGTGCGATGAGCACGTCTGCGTCGTGTGCGGTTCGCGCGCAGAACTCGGCCAGACCCTGCAGGGCCCGGTCGCGTTCCTCCTGCGGGTGCTCGGCGCGTGCTCGTTTTGCTGCATAGAGCCGGACAAGGTCGTGCATTCGGTAGCGGCCGACTGCGTGCTGCTGCACCAGCGAGACGCGCACCAGCTGACGCAAGACTCTGCGTACCCCTGTGACTGACTGGCCAGTGAGGCTGGCGGCAGCATGGACACTGAGGTCAGAGCCAGGAGCCAGCCCCACCAATCGGAAGGCGGCGGCTTGCTCGGCTGTGAGGGCCTCGTACGACCACGAGAGCACTGCTTCAATCTGTGTAACCGACGTGCCTGCGTCCAGAACCTGCAGCCGTGTGGAGGCTTCACGCAGTTCGGCAGCAATGTCGGCAAGAGGGGTGAGGGGCTCTAGGCGTGCATGGCTGGCGACGATACTCAGTGCTAGCGGTAGCCCTGCACACCAAGCGACCAGGTCTGTCACGGCAGTGGGTTCAGCGGTCTGGCGTTCCTGGCCCAGATGGTGGCTCAACAGCTTCCGTGCGTCAGGCTCGCTAAGTGTGTCGACAGGGAGCATGTGTGCGCTGTGTGTTGCTGACAGGCTCGCCATCTGATCGCGACTGGTCACCAGCACCGTGCAGGTCGGACTCCCAGGGAGAAGCGGAGCAACCTGATCACTGTCACGGGCGTTGTCCAGCACCACGAGTATCCGCCGCTGCGCTACGAGACTGCGATATAGGGCCAGTTGGGAGCTGAGGTCGGCCGGGATCTCCTTCTGATCCGCGACGAGCGCATCGAGGAAGCCTCGCACTGCCTCGTGTGGGGGCACCGGTTTGTCACTAGGATCGAAGCCTCGAAGATCGATGAAGAGTTGCCCATCCGGGAACTGACTGACGTGCTGGTGGGCCCAGTGCAGTGCAAGCCATGTCTTCCCTATGCCACCGGTGCCGCCAATAGCGGAGATCACCATGGCCGAGCCCTCTTGCACGCTGGCTTCCAGCACATCGCTGAGCGACGCGAGTTCAGCATCGCGTCCGATGAACGTACCCGGCGCCGCGGGCAGTTGCCGAGGAACCTTCGGTGCCGAATGCGCGGCATGAAGGTGCACGTCACCATGAAACTGGCCAGCCTGAACGACGGGACCCTGCACCGTGCCGCTCACCGTGTTGTGGAACTCGGCTGCACCCGCCATGCCATCCAGCGGGCCTTGTGGCAGCTCGCTCATGGGGATGAGTGTCCCACCCGTGGCGAGAACCTCAGCGCCCGGGCGCTTGTACCGAAAGGCCGTCCGCGGTTGGCTGTGAGCCGTTCGTGCGAGGGTGGACATCGGCCACGGAGGTCAGGACGGGGCCAATCTCCAGGTCAGTGGCCGTCCTTTGAGGGCTCGGCAACGCCGTTCGTCCACCTAGAGCGCGGTCGAGTCCCGCTCAGTAACGCTTAGGCTGCCTTCTCGTAGGTCATGGACGCGAGGCGGTTGTAGATGGCGGTGGCCAGGGCGCGAGCGAGGCCGATGGGTACGGCGTTGCCGATCTGCCGGGCGATATCGCTCTTACTGCCGTACCACTGGTACTCGTCGGGGAAGCCCTGGATCAGTGCTGCTTCGTAGTGCGTGATGGGCCGGTGCTCGGTCGGGTGGAGGTAGCGGCCCTTCTCGGGCTTGAAAAACTCGGTCCGGATCGTCACGGAAGGCTGTCCAGCGCGGAGGCGGCCCATCACGTCGTTCGTACCGCTGAGGTGGCTATCCCATGCGGGGGTGCTCAGGTACTCCCCGTCATCGCTGAACTTATCCCTCAGATCGTGTCGATTGCCCCCCTGCGGGATCGCCTTGTAGCGAGCCACTGACAGAGGGGTGGGATTGCGGCCAAAGTGCAGCTCAGGAGTGAAGTACGGCCCTGGCACCTCGCCGTGGTACTCCACCTGCGGCAGCTCGGTCCCCAGGATCGGGACGCGGGACGACTGCTCGAAGACGGTCTCGACCGGAACCCAGCGCAACAGTTGATCCTCCTCGGAGAAGAGGACCATATCGTCAACCGCCATCGGTTCCTTCGTGTGGGTCGGCACGGGGAACGGTGCGGGCTCTCCCAGGTCGCGGTGAGATCCGATGACGATGGTCCGCCTCCTCGCCTGCGGTACCCCATAGTCAGCAGCGTTGAGAATCGCAGCCTCCAGGTGGTACTCGCCGAGGCCGTCAGACCGCACCTGTTCGGCAAGCCTGGCGTAGTCGGGCGATGCGGCGAACCGGTCTACATTCTCCAGAACGAACACCCTCGGACGAACAACGTCGACGACCCGCAGGTAGTGCCGCCACAGTTCGTTCCGGGGATCATCGGCGTATCCCTTGCCCAGGTTTGAGAAGCCCTGGCAGGGAGGGCCGCCAGCTATGACGTCGATGCTCTCTGCGTACGGACGCGGGTCAAAGTCCTCTATGAGCCCCTGGAATACGCTGGCCGACTCATGGTTCGCCGCGTACGTGGCCGCGGCAGCGGGATCATTCTCTACTGCGGCGACGGTACGGAAGCGCGGTCGCTCGGATACAAGGTCATCGGCGAACGAGCTGAACCCTTCGCTGAACCCTCCGCAGCCGGCAAACAGGTCCATGACCGTGAACTCGCCCGCAACTGGGCGCACTTCGTCCTCCGCGAGATCCATGGTGAAGATCCTAGACAGCACCACTGACACCCCCACGCCGACCACCGGCATCCGGGGCGACTGCTGGCACGGGCGGAGGGCGAGTCCCATCGGGTGCTAGACCTACGTGTATGACTCTCCCTGTCCCCCAACCGCAGGTAGCCTTCGAAGATCTCTCGGCCGCTGACCTGGTCGTGGACGCCGTGTACGCCGGCGGTTCTAACGGTCACTCAGGGGATGACCCCATCGCCCGCCTCATCAGCGGCGTGGGGAACCAGGGAGGGTTCCGATACAAGGGCTCACCGGCAAGGCAGACGGTGCGCCTCGCGGTTCTTTACACCACAGGCACGGACATCGACTGGCCGGACTACCTGGACCTGGACACCGGGACATTCACCTACTACGGCGACAACAAGAAGCCCGGCCAGGACCTCCACGGCACATCCCGCGGCGGCAACAGCCTCCTGCGGGACGCCTTCGCTGCCTCACACGGCGCCGAGGAAGACCGCCGCACGAGAGTCCCGCCCTTCTTCCTCTTCGAAAAGGCCACGGCCACCGGGCGAGCAGTCCGCTTCCGCGGCCTACTCGCCCCAGGCGGACCAACCCTCCCGTCCGATGACGAACTAGCCGCGATCTGGCGCACCACCAGGAACGAACGATTCCAGAACTACCGGGCCCGGTTCACCGTCCTCGACCAGGCCCGCATCCCCCGGGCCTGGATTGAACACCTCCTCAAGGGAGGTGACCCCCTTGAGGACGAATGCCCGCCGGCCTGGAAGAACTGGGTCAAGGGCCGTATCTACGCACCCCTCCTGGCCCCGTCCACCACCGTCACCCGCACCAAGCAGGAACAGTTGCCCAACGACCTCGAAGGCAAGGCCATCCTCGAAGCGATCCGGACTCACTTCCACGGCCGTGAGCACGGCTTCGAAGCATGCGCAGTGGCGCTCTGGCGCCTCATAGCACCCCGCACAGGTTGGTGCGACATCACCCGCCCCGGCTGTGACGGAGGACGCGACGCCGTCGGCCAGTACATCCTCGGCCCCGCCGCAGCCACCATCAGCATCGACTTCGCCCTGGAAGCCAAGTGCTACGGCGCTGCCAATTCCGTCGGAGTCAGAGAGGTCTCCCGTCTCATCTCCCGCATCAGGCACCGCAACTTCGGCGTCCTGGTCACCACCTCGTACTTCCACAAGCAGGTGCAGGAGGAAGTCCACGAGGACGGCCACCCCATCGTGCTTGTATGCGGGAAGGACATAGTCGACGCTCTTCGACAGCACGGACACTCCACCGCCGATGCAGTCCAGGAATGGCTTGCACAGAGCTTTTCGAGTCCTAGCCATACGTAAGGGCAGGCACGCAGAGAGCTTCGGCAATCACAAGACCGAGCTGCGCAGTAGTCCGTGCTTCCTACAGCAGCGGGTGCACTCGTTGCTCATCCTGTGGCAGTGGTGACCACAGGCAATTGGCACCATCCTGGTTCGCCGGTCGTGCGGACCTATCGATCGCGCAGCAAGACTGGTCACGTCCGCACCTGTCGAGCGATGTCCGCGGCCACGTTCGTACCTCCCGGCCTAGCTCGCACACGTAGCCATCAGCACAGTGAGTCTGACAACTCGGCTAGCGTGGAAGTGATGACGCCCAGCACTAGCCCTGAGGAGTCGACACCTCCGACTCCGGGCCGTTCACGCAATATGGCTGCGATCAAGCGGCGGGACACAAAGCCTGAGCGCACCATCCGGTCCATGCTCCACGCTGCTGGAAAGCGGTACCGCGTGGACTTCCGTCTTCAGCTGGACGGTGCACGCCCGCGGCCAGACATCTTGTTCACACGGGCACGGGTCGCCATCTTTGTGGACGGCTGCTTCTGGCACTGCTGTCCGGAGCACGGTCGGCAACCTGGAGTCAACGGCGGGTACTGGGGACCAAAGCTAGAGCGCAACGTTGCACGCGACAGAGCCGCCGACGAAGCTCTGACAGCTGCTGGCTGGACAGTCGTCCGCGTGTGGGAACACGAGGCTCCAGAGCAGGCCGTGGAGCGCATACTCGCGATTCTCGACACCGCCCTGTCCGACTGATCAGAGCTCGTCCTGGCTAGGCGTACCCCGATACCTCGGTGCCCCGTGTCACCCTGACGGAAGCTACCCAGAGCAAGCGACAGGGGCGCCCCAGGGGGTGGGCATCCTGTTCGGCAGGTTGCCGCTGAGACGATACTTAGGGGTTACACAGGGATGCCCAGGGGATCTACGTGCAAGTCACTCTCGTAGCAGGCCAGCGAGCGACTGTAGAACTTGCAGCCCACGCGCCAGACGAGCGATGTCCGAGGCGTGTGAGAAGGTGCTGACTTGCGGAGGTAGCCCTGCCGTCGGCAGCGCTGGCAGCGACGCTGACGCTCCTCAGCGACACGAGGACATCACTGGGTAAGGAAGGCGACAGAACCTGATGGGCGGAAACACCCCTAAGCTGACCTCCATCGAGATCTGCGCGGGAGCAGGCGGGCAAGCCGTCGGACTGCATGCCGCCAATTTCCGCCACCTTGCCCTGGTCGAGATCGACAAGCATGCTGTGCAAACCTTGAGAGCAAACATCAAGAATAAGCACACAAAGGGCTGGAAGTGGGAGCGCGCTAACTGCAAGATCTTCGATAAGGACGTTAAGGATTTTCAGCCTTTCAAGATCCTCCCCGAGTTGGAGAAGGGAAAACTTGACCTGTTGGCCGGGGGTGTCCCTTGTCCGCCATTTTCCATTGCAGGCAAGCAGCTGGGGCAGGACGATGAGCGCGACCTCTTCCCTAAGTTCCTCGACCTCGTCCGGGAACTAGAGCCCAGGGCTGTGATGATCGAAAACGTGCGGGGCCTAAAGGAGCCTGCAGACCGTTTCCGCACGTATCGAAAGGGAATTATCAAGCAGCTTCGCGAGGCTGGCTACGTTGTCTGCGGGTGGGAAATTCTCGAAGCCGCCGACTTCGGCGTCCCGCAACTGCGCCCGCGCGCCATCCTCGTAGCAATTCGCAAGGACTGTCATCGAGGATTCACCTGGCCGAAGGGTGGTGACTTCCGGACGAAAACTGTTTTTCAAGCCCTCGATGACACGATGAGGCGCCGTTGCGGGATCGGAAGGTACGAGGCCCCCGAACTCAAGACAACCGAACAGTGCAACTTGGCAGAAAAGGCGTACGTCCAATGGCAACGCAAAGCCAGGAATGCTCCAGTCGGGATCGCCCCGACCCTCGTGGGTGGTTCCAAAATCCACGGGGGAGCAGATCTTGGCCCCACGCGGGCTAAGAAGGCATGGGAAGCGTTCGGTGTCAATGGGCTCGGCGTAGCCAACGAGAAGAGAGATCGCAACTTCGAGAAGGACCTGGACCGCGATCTACTCGACCTCAACAAGGGCATCATGCTATCCGTTGCCCAGGCAGCACTCATCCAAGGATTTCCCAAGTACTGGGTGTTTGAGGGGGCCAAGACGGCTCGCTATCGACAGGTAGGGAACGCCTTTCCACCCCCAGTCGCGGAAGCAGTCGGCCGTGCCATTGCGGAGGCACTCGGGCGTACCGGTGAGCTCACTCAGGGACCAATCCTTGACGACGACAAGTACGAGGACGTCCCCACACAACAGCCACTACCGCTCGGTGTAGATGACAGCGTCCGCATCAACGGCGAAGCAGCAGCTCACAGGCTTGCCGTACTCAAACAGACCAGGGAAACCATGGTCGTGGCTGGCCCCGAATCGGCTACGGCCCGGTACTCTTCGCTCGCGGCGACCAGCGATAGGTGACTCGGCGCATCTTCCACATCAATCTCGCCCTCAGACCGCAGACGAATGGACCGGAAACAGGCTCGCCCATCTTCCGGTCGGCCCCCACCCTTGATGCAATTCCCTACCGCTCCGGGAGCACAGGTGCATCCACCCGCGGGTCGACGTCCCTTGCTACGACCCACTTGCGGCCTTCCAACTCCACCCACGGAACGCCAGCATGCGATGATGTCCACGGTGCCAGGCGAACACTGACGGACTCACCGGCACCGGGTACCGGCAGTCCCAGAGCCCTGGCAACGGCCTGATGATTTCCGTACTGGCCGAGAATCACTATCCCTTCTGGCCGGAGCGCGGAGCGGGAACCGCCATTGTAGCGCACCCGCTTCATGTAATCGTCCTGTTGTGCCACGGTAGCCACCACACCGCGGGAAACTACACGTCCCTGCGCTCTACGAAACAATTCATGCACTCGCTGGGTTCCGTATCTGGGAGCGAAAATCGCGTCAATGTCGTGCTGCGAGAGACGCAGAAGGATGTTCTCCGGTAGCGGTGCGTCCTTGAAAAGCCACCGGATTGCCGTCTCGCGGGCAGCTGCGGTCAGGGACCGCTTGCCATCACGGTTGCCTTCCTTCTTGGTCAGCACTTCCTCAGTGACCCTGAAGAGTCCTGCCGACCAGATGCCTGCCTTGTCGCTCGCCCAAACCCCCAGGCAGAGGTAACCCATCGCCTCCGGTGGAATCATCCATCTTCCGATTTCCATGGAGTACTTGCAATCAACATCGATACTCTCGATGGAGTAGTCCATCCGCTTGCCATCAGAAAAGCCGAAAGCACGTTGGAGGTTGATCTCCACAAGGGTGCCGGCGTGGGTCTTCTCTGTCTTGTGTAACTGCTCCCAGCGGAACCGGCCAGTGTGCTGACCGTCAAGGAGCATGTCGAAGGTACGGCGAAGTGCGGCGCCAAACTGCTCGCCGTGCGGGTCGGCAGCCATGATTGCGGCCCTGACCGTCTCAAGTTGGGGGTCAAGGGACGTGTCTGACACGACGGGAAACAACGGCGGCTGGGATGCCGGCATGGTTGGAAGTCCCTTTCTGGCGGGGGTCAACAGATGTGCGCCAGTAGGGTAGCGACGTCGGCATGCGCGTTTCACCGCTCGACTCGGCAGCACCGGCGGGGACGCTACATGGGGCCGTTGACAGTGAGTCAGGTGGCGTGGCTTGGGAGGCGGGGCACGGGGACGCCGCTCGCCTTACGGACCCCCATCACTGACATCAACGTCGAGGGCCACGGGCACCCGTGAGCGATCCCCGACCCCGCCACCCTGTGGCGCGTTCGAACGGTGAAGCCTGCCGATCGAACTCCTAAAGCGGGTGTCGCAGGTTCGAATCCTGCGGAGGCTATTACGAGAAGGGCCAGCCCAGGGGGGTGTCGGCCGGAGCTGGCTCTTCTGCTTGGTGAAGTGCGTGGCACGCCCTGTGCCGAAGGGGTTGGCTTTGGTCCTAGCCCAGTCATCACGGAGTGGCTCGGACGGAGCCGACCACCTTGCGGGCAGAGGAAGACGCAGCCGTCACAACCTCCTCCAGCGAAGCGGTCGAGGTGCCGCTCGACGTCCGCGAGCAGCTCGGTAGAAGAGGGCTCTGGCTGCATCTTCATCTGGGAGCGTCGAACCATGAGCACGCCTTTCGCAGTGTTGATGTATTTACCCCTGAGCGAAATGAGTTGGCCGAAGTGCAGTGACGTGTACGCCGTATGCTGAGAATCGGCAGCAAGTGCAGCGGACCCCCAAGTTGCGCCGATCGCGCGAACGAGCACCGAGTTCCGAGTCGGCTCCCGCCAAGCGCTACGCTCTGGCACACCACCTGACGACTGACATTTAGAGTCCCATGGCCAACTCAGAGAGCGACGCCGAAGACTGGGCCTCCCGGAGGGATCGTGGGCTTCGCCGGACGCCCGCCGACGGAACCTTCAGGCGTTCCGCAGCCGGGACACGAAGCCCGAGCAGCAGATCCGCCGACTCACGCCAACTCCCCGTCGAACGGGTCGCGTTAAAGGTGCCCCGCACCTGACCAGGTCAGGTCGCGTTGGCGGAAATCACAGCAAGGTCGGGCGGCGTTCGCGGTGTTCACACCTGATGGCCCTTCTGCCCGGTGAGAGGGATTGGCCGACTGCCGGGTCCGCGATGGGTGAGGAGTTCGGTGATCGGGCAGCCGGTGGCTTCCTGGGCGCGAAGTTCTCCATAGCCGAAGTGGAGGGCCGATCCCCCCGGTTCGGCGGGAGCCAAGGCACTGGGGCATTACCGGCTCGGATAGCAGTCGCCCGCGTGGCCGCACAGCGCCGTGTTCCAGACTCTCTGCGCGGGCCTTCGCGTCCTTCCTGTACGGCCAGGTGAGCGTGCACGTCAGCATGCCGTCAGCGTTGTGCAGCGGGCGAGGCACCACGGTCTGCGCCCCTTCCGAGAGAGTCGCCGTGAGGGGGAGTCCTCGCTTGTTCTCCTGCCGGACGAACCTGACGGCCGTCATGTTCCGTCAGTGCACGGTCAGTTGGTGAAGGTCATCCGAACGGGAGAGTCCGGCAGGACCCGCCCGCAGCGACCGCACTTGGCGGAGCGGCAGCGAGACCCGCACAGCAGCGTGATCACGAACGCGTAGACCGAAGCGATCGCCAGGACACATAGTTGGGCGCGACGAGGAGCAGGAGGATGTCGATCGCCAGCGCGCACACGAGCGGCCGTCGCATGCGGCGGCGGAACGCCTCTGGGCCCGGCTCCTCCACCGCGGACCCGTCGGGGGTTCGTCCCGTCCGCCCGAAGTCCTTTGAGCCGCACGGGTGGTGACCACCGGGCCCGGGTGCGGGCCGGCTCCGGTCGGTGATTGGCCCCCGCTGGGGATCTCGCCGCGGATCCGCTGCAGGTCCCGCGCCGGGCGCCGCGTCCGCGGGGGCGATGCGCGGGTCGGGGACGGCCGTCTCGCGGCAGTCCCCGAGGCGGGTGGCCAGCAACGGCTCCATCGGAATCCCCGGCTGCCTCACACTCACGCTCTACGCCGTGCGCTGCTCACCGTACTGACGTCGTCCTCCGACGACGCGTCGCTTCCGCTGACGGCTTCCGTCGAGGGTTCGTGCAAGGGGCGCGGCGGCAAGATCACGGTGCGGTCCACACGTTCGTCTGTGCAGCCGGAAGGGAGTTTTGAGCGAGAGTGGTCGCAGGACCTCGTGCTCGTTGGAGGCGGCTCAACCGGCCCGGCTCAGGCGGACGATACTCGGGACCGAATCCGCTGTCGTATTGTCTCAGTCTCTCAAGTCCCGGTCGCAGCAACGAAGTTGGTCCATCGGGACGCCTACGCTCGGTCGGCCCGGCCCCTATGGTGGTCCGGCCGCGGCGAAACCAGACATAACTGCGGGGCGATCCGTCAGTGGTCAGGACCGCGGCAGGATCGCTGCTGCTCCGCGCCAGGCGTCGTCCAGCAGACCTCGGTGGATGTGGACGCGACGACAAACAGACCAACCTCGGGAAGTAGCAGAAGTATGCGGATCCTCGCGCAACCGGCTCGACGCTCGGACAAGACCGTCGCAAGGCACTACCAGGCCACCATCGCCAGGCCTGTCGCCTTCGAGCAGCACGCAGATCTGCTGGATCAGGAGACTCTGGAGGCCTTGCGACGGCTCTTCCCCGGCGGCACTGCACAGATGTGGGGCGTGATGCCCGGTAAGGGCCAGCGAAATCTGCCTCACATCCGCAAGATGATCCCGGGTTCGTGGGTCTTCTTTAGCGGGGACAAACGCTTGTATCTCGGTGGCACGGTGGCACTGACCTGGCGGAACCCGGAACTGGCCGCACGTCTGTGGAGCAGGGATCCCGATACGGGCGACACCTGGGAGTACATGTACGCACTCTCAGGAACCCGGGAGTTCGACATCCCCATCGAGGAGATACGTGATCTGCTCGACTGGAACCCGAACCGCAACATCATGGGTTTTCAGGCCTTTACCGAGACGGAAGCCGACCTGTTGCAGCGTCGCTACTCATTGGAGGCCCTCGTGTCGACATCGGCGGAGTCCGTTCCGGGAAAACCCGTCGACGCGACGCAGTCTCTTCCCGAACTGAACAGCGACGCCGCCAGCGCCGAAGACCTCCTCAGCAACGAGGGAGACGTGGATATGCTGGCCAAGCTGGCTGTCGCGAGATCCACCGCTCCGCCACTGGCCATTGCTCTGCTCGGCGAATGGGGCGCCGGAAAGTCCAGCTTCATCAGCCAGATGAGTCGCAGAGTGTACGAATTGACTCATGAAAATCCCGGTAACCCCAACCGCCCCAGTGCGTTCACGTCGAAGGTTTGCCAAGTGCACTTCAACGCCTGGCACTACAGCGACGAACACGTGTGGTCGGGCCTGGCAGACCACCTGTTCCAGAAGCTGGCTTCCACGCTTCCTGAGGAATCGCCGCCAGCACAGACGGCAGAGGAGCAGCAGCAGAAAGAAGCGCGACTGAATCGCCTGACGAGGGATCAAGAGTTTCTCGAGGAACAGCTTGACCGATCTTCCTGGGAGCGTCCCACCGGCTTCCTGTCGAACCTTGGACCCATCGTCGAGGCCCCTAGGCTCCTTTTTACCTCCGTACGACTTCTGCTTCGGGACATACGCCGCAGTTTGGTGCCTATATCGGTCTGGCTTCTCTCAGTCGTTGCGATTGCCCTCGCCCTCGCCTTGAAGACCCCGGTGTCATCCTGGTTGGCCGTGAGTATCGGTGCTATCGGGGTTTTCGCAGCCCCGTTCCTCCTCGTTTGGCGTGCGCTGCGAGCCGCGCACGTGGAAGGAAAAAAGCGTGGCTGGTCGGCTCCGTAATCTCCTGGAGGAACGTCGCCGCACCGGGCAGGAGGAGATCAATGCCCACTACGGCGAGTTGGCCGAGATGGACGCGGTCAAGCAACTCGAGGATTTTATCAAGCAACGCAGCTCACCGGAGACCTACCAGTCGTACCGAGGACTCATAGGACAGGTGCACACCGATCTGCGTGAGCTCGAACAGAAACTCCAGAACGCTCACGCACAGCGGATGCATACGCGGTCAGGCCAGTCGCACCACCCAGAGCGGGTCATTCTGTACATCGATGATCTCGACCGGTGTCCGCCGCCACGAGTCGTGGAGGTCTTGGCCGCCGTCCACCTGATGCTTGCTCTGCCGTTGTTCGTCGTGGTCGTGGCGGTCGACCCCCGCTGGCTGCTCAGGTCCGTCGAACATCACTATCGGGAGCTGTTCATGAACTCTATGGGTACCCCCGGCTTCACGGATGCAGAGAACGTCGCCACGCCTCTCGACTACCTGGACAAGATCTTTCAGATCCCGTTCGTCGTTCCGCCGACCACGCCGGAGAAGACCGCACGGCTCATCAACTCTTTGCTGGAAGCTCTTGAGACCGCTGACAGTCCCGACGCCGAGGACGAGTCGGACGGGCCGACCGCCCGACCCGACACCGACGCCGCTGTCGACTCAGCCAGGGAAACGACTGAAAGGGGCGACGAGGCTCCCGGAACGTACGAGGCGCCAGAAGCACCCGGAGGGGGCTCCGTTCAGCTGCAACTCGAAGAAGCGGAAAGAGATTTCTTGGCCAGGGTGGGCAGCCTGACCACTACGCCCCGAGCGACCAAGAAACTGGTGAACCTCTATCGACTCGTCCGCATCTCGGTCAGTCCTGAAGATCTCCCGGCCTTCGTCGGTACCCGTGAGACACCGGGAGAACATCAGGTCGTCCAGATCCTCTTGGCCGTCCTGGTCGGCACCCCACGGCAATCCAAGACCATCTTCCAGGCCGTCCAAGAGGCCTCGCCGAACACCAAGATCACGGATGTGCTGCGCGGAACCTCAGCTGGTTCCGGAGCGGGAGAGCGCGTGGCGGCTCTGATCGACGAGATCAACGAGAGCACCCCAGTAACCATGGACAGCTCCCTCTACCAAAAGTGGTGCCTCAGGCTGGCACGTTTCTCTTTCTATACGCGCCACCTCATCCGATGACCGGGCGCAGCACTCAAGTCCCCGTCCGGCTTGCGTACTTGTCAGCGCGTGTACCTCAGTGCCCGCCGCACCCGACCGCCAGAACGCGGCGAGTTCACGGTGCGGTCCGCCGCACCCGCCGTTAGGCTTCGGCAGCCTGGTTGGCGGCGGGGCGGAGGCGAGCCCCGGCCCCCTCACTCACGCCCTCCCCGCCACCATGAACACCGTCATCCCCAGCCCCAGGACGCACACGACCACCGCGATCACCGCCAACGGCTTGGCGCGGCGGTGGCCCGTGCAGGCGCCTATGGCCAGGACCAGGCCGCCCACCGCCGGGGGGAAGGCCACGAATTGGCGCCAGCGGTCGAGGTTGAAGGGGAGGAGGGGGAAGGTGCAGGCGAGGAGGCCGAGGATGAGGGCTGCTATGGCCAGGCCGGGGCCCAGGGGTGGGTGGCTGCCGGGCTGGGGTGGTTGAGGGGGTGGGGGTGGGCCGTAGGACATGGGGCCTCGCTGTCGCCGTTGCTCGGTGGTGGTACGCCGGTCGTGGCCGCGCGTGGCGTGCCTCGTGCCGGAGTCGGGATGAAGACCGTTGTCACAGTGCCACAGGCGGGTCGCTCACCAGCAGGAGTTGCGTGGAAATCCTTGCGCGAAGCCTGCGGGGAGGGTCACTTGAGGGGCCGCCCGGCTACGTCGGGCGCGACGGGCGTGGGCGGTGCGCGGCCGGTAGGGTTCGTGGGGGCTGAGGGCGTGCGGGCAGTGCACGTGGGGCGGCTCCTGACCAGGCCGTTGGGGAAGGCGCGTTGATGAAGGGCAAGCTGTTCGCCGTCAGTGATCTTCACGTCGCCTATGAGGAGAATCGGGCGATCACCGACGAGTTGGTTCCCGAGTCCGGGGACGACTGGCTGATCGTGGCGGGCGACGTGGCCGAGCGTTACGAGGACGTCGAGTGGGCGCTGCGGCTGCTGAGCGGGCGTTTCGCCAAGGTGGTCTGGACGCCCGGAAACCACGAACTGTGGACGCATCCAAGGGACTTGTGCGATCTGCGGGGCGAGGAGCGCTACGCGCGGCTGGTGGAGATGTGCCGCGGCCTTGGCGTCGTGACGCCGGAGGACCCCTATCCGGTGTGGCGGGGTGAGGGCGGGCCGGTGACTGTTGTGCCGCTGTTCGTGCTCTACGACTACTCCTTCCGCGTGCCGGGCGCCGACAGCAAGGAGGAGTCGCTGAGGCGGGCCCATGAGGCGGGCGTCGTGTGCACGGACGAGTATCTGCTGCACCCCGATCCTCATGAAGGGCGGGACGACTGGTGCAGGGAGCGTGTGGCCAGGACCGAGGAGCGGCTTACTGCCCTCGCGCCGGGCGAACGCACCGTTCTCGTCAATCACTTCCCGCTGGTGCGGGCGCCGACGCGGGTGCTGCGCTACCCGGACTTCGCCCAGTGGTGCGGCACGGAGTTGACGGCCGACTGGCATACGCGGTTCAACGCCGTCACCGTCGTCTACGGGCATCTGCACATTCCGAGGGTCACCTGGTACGACGGGGTGCGCTTCGAGGAGGTCTCCGTCGGATATCCGCGCGAGTGGCGGGGGCGTGAGCCGCGCAGACGGCTGCGTCAGATCCTTCCCCTGCCCCCGACGGACTCGGAGTCCTGCGGGAGCCCGCGCGTCCATGGGAACTCCCGGTGATCGGGGGGCTGTTGCCGGCGCAGGTGCGCACCGAGGAGCGATTCGGGAACGGTGACGGGAGCGCGTTCGGCGGTCTCTTTCCCGAGGAGGCGGCGGTCGTGGCGAAGGCGGTGGTCAAACGGCAGCGGGAGTTCGCGGACGTACGGGCGTGTGCGAGGGGCGCGCTCGCGCGGCTGGGGGTGCCGCCCGTGCCGCTGGTGCCCGGGCACCGCGGTGCTCCACGGTGGCCGGAGGGTGTCGTGGGCAGCATGACGCACTGCGACGGTTACCGGGCGGCAGCGGTGGCCCGTGCGGCCGAGGCGGCCGGTGTCGGCATCGACGCGGAACCCGACGGGCCACTGCCGGAGGGCGTGTTGGAGGTCGTGTCGCTGCCCGGGGAGCGCGAGCATCTGCGTGCGCTGGCGGACGTACGTCCCGAAGTGTGCTGGGAGCGGCTGCTGTTCAGCGCGAAGGAGAGCGTCTTCAAGGTCTGGTATCCGCTGACCTCTCGTGAACTCGACTTCTCCGAGGCCGAGGTCGTCATCGATGCGGCGGCCGGTACGTTCTCCGCGCGGCTTCTGGTCGAGGGGCCCGTGGTGGGCGGGGAGCGGCTGCGGGGCCTGACGGGGCGCTGGGCGGCGGAGCGGGGGCTGCTCGTCACCGCTGTGTTTCTCGGTCATGGCTCGCAGGCTCGTACGCCCCTGTGATCCGCAAGTGCCCCGCCCCCGAAGGGGAGCGGGGCACTTGGTGGTTCGCGGCGCGACGGCACCGCGGAACGGCCGCCGAGTGCCGTGCTACTCGGCGGGGGTGAGCCACATGGGGATGCGGGCGTAGCCGCGCAGGGCGAGGCCGGTGCGGCGTTCCGGGTCGGGCTCGGCCAGTTCTATCTTCGAGAAGCGCGTGAGCAGCGACGTGAATATCTTGCGGATCTCCAGCCGGGCGAGTCCCGCTCCGAGGCAGTAGTGGATGCCGCCGCCGAAGCTCATGGCGGCGGACTCGCCGCGGTCGAGGAGCAGGCGGTCGGGGTCGGTGAAGACGCGCGGGTCGCGGTTGGCGGCGCCGATCATCAGGAACAGGTACTCGTCGGCGGGGACTTGGGTGCCGTCGGCGAGGACGACGGGTTCCTTGGTGTAGCCGGTGATGAACTGCACCGGGGAGTCGTAGCGGATCAGCTCCTCCACGGCCCCCGGCATGGCGTCCATGTTCCGGCGCAGCCACCGCGTCTGGTCCGGGTTCTCCAGCAGGGCGAACATGCCGTTGCCCATGGAGTGGGTCGTGGTCTCGAAACCGGCCATGAAGAGCAGGATCAGCATGGTGACCAGTTCCTGCTCGGTGAGCCGGTCGCCTGCTTCGGTGGCGTTGGCGAGCGTGGACGTCAGATCGTCGGCGGGACGCCGCATCCGTTCGGCACCGAGCTTGCGGAAGTACGCGACGAGTTCGTCCGCGGCGGCGTCGGCCTTGGGCAACTCGTCCCCGACGAAGCCGAGTTCGACCATGGACGAGAGGTCGAGCACGACGTCGTGGAAGCGGTGCCAGTCGGCGGCCGGGACCCCGAGCATGCGGCCGATGACGGCCACGGAGAGGGGGAAGGCGAAGCCGCTCATCATGTCGACGGGTTCGCCGGCCTCGGCCTTCCTTACGGCCGGTTTGATCAGGTCGTCGATCAGCTCCTGGATCGCGGGCTCCAGCGCGGCGACGCTCCGTGGGGTGAAGGCGCCGTTGACGAGGCGGCGCAGCCGGGTGTGGTCGGGCGGGTCGAGCCGGTGCATGGTGCCCCGGAGCAGGGCTTCCGCGGAGTGCTCGGCCGGGTCGGGGCGTCCCGGCTGTATCTGCTCGGGTCCCTTGATGACCCGGGGGTCGCGCAGGGCGGCGGCGGCCACCTCGTAGCCCGTGGCCACCCAGCCCAGTCGGGCCGAGCGGTGCACCTGTCCCTGTTCGTGGAGCCGCCGGTAGAGCGGGTAGGGGTTCCTCTTCCCCTCCTTGGACTGGAAGATCTCCGTGACGATCTCGTCTATGTCGTCGGTGACGTGGGTGGTCAATGTGTGTCCCCTCTTGGTGCGCGCCTTGTTCGGCGCGTCAGCGTCGCTGGTGCCTTCGTGGTTCTGCGGGTTGGTGCGCTCGCGGTGAGTGCGTTAGCGGGTCGGTGCGTTGGCGGGTTCTTGTCTCCGTGCTGCTCGTACGTAGCCGGATGGGCATACGGAGTCGTTCAGGTGCGGGGTTGTTCGGGTGGGGCGTTCAGGTGCGGGCGGCGGCTATCGCCGGTGGCCGCTCGGCCGTGAAGCGCGACGTGTCGCCCCACGACTCGTAGGCGGCGGCCATGTGTTCGGCGGCGCCCTCCAGGAGCATCAGTCC
This sequence comes from Streptomyces marispadix, assembly GCF_022524345.1. NCBI lineage: Bacteria > Bacillati > Actinomycetota > Actinomycetes > Kitasatosporales > Streptomycetaceae > Streptomyces > Streptomyces marispadix. The sequence continues at coordinate 2,497,289 of NZ_JAKWJU010000002.1, forward strand.
TATGGAGTCGGCGTGCCGGGCCTGCCACGGTTCGGTGGCGGTGCCCTTGACCCACTGGTTGAAGGCGCCCAGCGCGGGCCCGGTGTGCACCTGGTAGTTGACCTTGTCGCCGGGCTGTCCGGTCAGCGCCAGCCGCGCCGAGTAGGCGAAGTACCAGCGGAAGACGAGCGCCATCCTCAACTTCGGCTGCTGCGCGGCCTTTTCGACGACTCCGGGCTCGCCCTTGCCCCGGTAGTGGTCGCACACCTCCGCCCAGATCTCGTCGAGGGTGCGGTGGAAGTACGACTTCTCCAGCAACGCGCGGGTCTTCGCGGGGAGTTGGTCGAGGCCGTCGTACTGCTGGTACAGGGAGTAGAGCTTGTTGGCGCGGGTCGGGAAGAACACGCCCTTGCGCAGCACCTGGACCCTGGCTCCCATCTCGAACATGTCGCCCGCCGGTGCGTAGCCGGTGTCCTGGATGTCGATGTTCTGGAGCATGTCCTTCACGGCGTCGCTGGTGGCCGCCTCGACGGTGCACTGGTTGACGGACCCCGTCAGCACGTAGTCGGCGCCCAGCATGAAGGCCGAGGCGACGGCCTCCGGCGTGCCGAGTCCGCCTGCGAGCCCCATGCAGACGGGCTCCGGGTAGCCGTGTGTGCGCTGGGCCTCCCGTCGCAGGCCGAGCATCGCGGGCAGCATGACGGTGGCGATGCCTCCGTCGGTGTGGCCCCCCGAGTCGGCCTCGACGGTGATGTCGTGGCTCATCGGGACCTGCCGTACGAGGTCGGCCTGTTCGGGGGTGATGGCGCCTTCCCGTAGCAGCCCGTCCACGACCTTCACCGGTGCCGGTGACATGAAGGCGCGTGCGACCTCGGGCCGGGAGACCTTGGCCAGGATGCGGTGGGCGCACTTCGGTGCGCCGTCCGCGGCCCGGCTCATGCCGCGGGCCCGGTAGAGCACGAGGGCGGGGGTCATCTGGATGAAGGCCGCCGCCTCGACGACGGTCACGCCGCGGCGCAGCAGCATCTCGGCGACGCGGCGCTCGGCGGCCGGATCGTCGTGGTCGGCGAGGAAGTTGACGCCGAAGGGCTCCCCGGCGCGCAGTTCCCGCTGTACCTCCAGGATGTTCTCCTCGATCGCGGCGGGCGTCAGTCCGCCCGTGCCGAGGAAGCCGAGCATGCCGGCGCGGGCGAGGCGTATCACCATGGCCGGTGAGGCGATGCCCCGGTACATGCCGCCGGCGGCGTAGGAGTAGCGAAGCCCCAGCCGTGTGCGGAAGACCGCGCTGCCGAGCGTCGCCGCTCCGGAGACCGGTCGCGGTGCGGGGGAAGCTGCGGGTGAAAGCGCAGGTGCAGGTGAAGGTGGGGGGTCGGCTACGGGGGTGGGCACGGGAGTCGTACGGGCCTGCGCAGCGGCGGCGGGGAGCGCTGAGGGCGGTTCGGGCGCGGGCGCCGGGCGGGGCACGTCGCGGGTCTGCTGGATGAGCTTGCCGACGACGTTCCCGCCGAGTTCGGTGAACTCCTCCACGCCCAGTTCGAGCAGCCGGCGCACGGTGTCGGTCCAGCGCACGGGGCTGGCGATCTGCTCGACGAGCAACTCGGCGGTCCTGCCCGGCGGATAGGGGCTCGCGGTGACGTTGGAGATCACGGGCGTGCGGGGGTCGCCGAGCGAGAAGCCCCTCACGTACTCCTCGAACGCCTCCTGTGCGGGCCGCATCAGCGGCGAGTGGAACGCTCCGGAGACATTGAGGCGCACACAGCGCACCCCCCGTTCGTGCAGGTGGGCGTCCAGGGCGGCGATCTCGTCGGCGGCACCGGAGACAACCTGCTGGGCGGGGGCGTTGTCGTTGGCGAGCGTGAGGGAGGTGAAGCCGCCGCGCTGGAGCAGTTCCGTCAACTCCCCCGCGTCCAGGCCGAGTACGGCGGCCATTCCGCCGCCCTCCGCCCGTGCCATGAGGTCTCCGCGCCGCTGGACCAGGCGCAGCCCGGTGGCGAAGTCGAAGGCTCCGGCGGCGTGGAGAGCGCAGTACTCCCCCACGCTGTGCCCGGCGAAGTACGCGGGCCGCCTGCCCGTCTCCGTCTGCCGCCTGCGGTGTGCCAGCGCTCCTACGACGAAGAGCGCGGGCTGGGTGTACTGAGTGCTGCGCAGCAGGCGCCGCGGGTCCTCCACGCACAGTTCGCGCACCGAGTATCCGAGGATGTCCGAGGCGCGCTCGGTGAGTTCGGGGAAGGCGTCGAACAACTCGCGCCCCATGCCGCGTGCTTGGGCCCCCTGGCCGGGGAAGACGACCGCCTCCATCTCAGCGGCCTCCCTGCTCGGGCGTGTGCTCTGGCACGTGCTCGGGCGCGTAGAGCCGGTCGCACAGCCGCAGCACCTTCTTCAGCGCGCCGGGCTCGGTCATCACCTGTGCGTGTGTCTCCGTGTCGACGTCGATGACCGCGAAGTCGTCGATGGCGTCGGCCCATTCACGCCAGTAAGCGGTGCCGTCCACCGCCGGGAGACCGGGGTCGGGGTAGAGGACCATGTACTCCTCGAAGGGGCCGAAGAACTTCCCGCCGGAGTTGCGCACGTAGTGGCAGCGAACGTCCTCGCGCCGGGGCAGCGGGTGCACTTCGTGCCGTTCTCCGTGCACGGCCTCGAAGTAGCGGGCCAACTGCCCGACCCGGAAACGCAGTTGTGCGGGCGTCTTGCGGATGCCGCGGGCGACTGCGGCTTCGACGAGGGAGTCGAGGAAGGCGCCGGGGTCGAGTGAGGTGTCGACCTCGTCGCGGTGCAGGACCGTCGACGCGCCGTCCTGGGCGTCGAGGCTGTTGTTGCCCAGCATCAGATTGACCGCGCGGAAGGCGCTGACCTTCGCCACCACGTCGGCGTCCCGACTGCCGCCCGTCATCAGGGAGTTGGCCCGATTGGTCGAGGACGCGTCGAGGGTGTCAAGCATCACCAGGGTGTCCACTTCCGTCCCCTGGAGCTGTAGTTGCCGTACGACCTCGTAGGCGAAGAGCCCGCCGAGCGAGAAGCCGCCGATGTCGTACGGGCCTTCCGGCTGTACGGCGCGGATGATGTCGACGTAGTAGGCGGCCATGGCCTCCTGGCCGGTGAGGATGTCCTCGGAGCCCGTCCAGCCCCGTGGCTGGATGCCGTAGAAGGGGCGCGCGCAGCGTTCGGCCACGGGTGCGTAGGACTCGACGCCGCCGTTGCCGTGGTGGACCCAGAAGACCGGGCGGCCTTCCCTTACGGCGTTCATGGGGATCAGCTCGGGGAACTCCTCGGGAGCCTTCGCAACCGGGCGGACCATGGGAACGGGCTCTGAGGCGGGACGAGTTGACGCCCCGTGGCCCGCTTCACGTACGGATACGGCTGCCGGGCCGTCTGCCGCGGGCGGCGGGCTTACGGTGCGTTCAATCTCGTCGATGAAGTCGCGCAGGGTCTCGCAGCCCGCGATGACGTCGAGCGTGAGCGTCGGGTCGAACTCCTTGCGTGCCTTGCCGAGGAACTGGGTGAGGAAGATCGAGTCGAGTCCGTACTCGCGCAGCGGCACGTCCGCTCGCAGCGACGCCGCGTCGATCTCCAGCAGGTCGGTCATGAGGGCGGTGACGCGCCGGGCTATGCCGGAGGCGGGGGCCTGCTCCTCGTTCGTCGCGTCCAACTTGCGCTGCCGGTACGGCCGTTCGGCCTGACCCGGGTGTTCGGGCCGCTCCGGTCCTTCGGCCCCGTCCGGCTGGTCGGGCAGCAACCGGGCGCGCATCCGGTCGTGGTCGCCCTCCAGCACCACTACGGATGTAAGGCCGCAAGCCCATGCCCGGTACAGCGCGTCGAGCCCGGTGTCCGCCCGCATCAGCCGCATGCCCACGTCCTGGAGCAGGGCCTCGGTGGCCTCGCCGCCGCGCATGCCGCCCTTCTCCCACAGCGGCCAGTTCACCGACAGGGTGCGGCCATGGCGCTCGCCGCGTGCGCGGAGCGCTTCGCGGTGGTGGGCGTAGCCGTCCATGAAGGCGTTGGCGGCGGCATAGTCGGCCTGGCCGACGTTGCCGAAGGCGGCCATCGACGAGAAGGCGATGAGGAAGTCCAACTCCACGCCGGCCGCGGCCTCGTCGAGGTTGTGCAGCCCGGCGACCTTCGCGGCGAGCACCTGCCGCAGCTCGTCGGCGCTCTTACGAGCGATGAAGCCGTCACGCAGCACACCGGCCGCATGGACGATGCCGTGCAGGGCGCCGTGCTCATCGACGACGTCCTGGACGGCGGCGGCGACCGACGAAGCATCGGAGACGTCGAGGACGCGGTATTCCGCCTCGGCGCCCAGGGTGCGCAACTTCCCTGCCAGCTCCCGCTGTTCGGGACCGGCCGCGCTGCGGCCGCAGAGGATCAGCGTCGGCCGCTGCACGCGCCGGGCGACGTCCTCGGCGAAGAGCGCCGCGAGCCCGCCCGATCCGCCGGTGAACAGATATACGCCGCCGTCACGCCAGGGAACGCTGGGCGCGGGCGGGGGCGTCTCACGCCAGCGCGAGACCCTGCGGCGTCCGCCGCCGTGACGTACGGCGACCTCGGCGGGGTCGGCGCCGTCACGGCGCAGCAAAGCGGCCAGTTCGTCCGCGGAGATGCCGTCGTCGGCTTCGATCCACTGGACGAGGAGCTTGGGGTGCTCCTGACGTGCGGTGCGCAGCATGCCGCTCAGGCCGCCGAGCCACGGTGCGCCGGAGGGCGTCACGATCTGGACGAGGCGGCGCGGGGTCCTGCCACGGGCCTCTTCCTGGATGAGTTCCAGCAGGCGCCGGGCGTAGTCGGTGTAGCGGGCGGCGATGCCGCCTTCGGCCTGCCAGCCGTCGCATTCGGCGTCCAGAGAACGGGACAGGGCGTCCGCGTCCACGCCGGGCAACTCACAGAGCACGACGCGGCGTTCGGCTGAGGCGCCCGCTGCCGCGTCCGCCGTTCCGGACACCTCGGAGGCTCCGGCGGCTCCGGCGGCCTCCACCGCTTCGGCATCGGTCCAGGCGGGCTCGATCATCAGCACCGGGCTCGTGAGCGCGGGACGTGCCTGATGTGTCCGCGGCAGCGCGCGTGGCTCGTTCCCGGGGACGGTACGGGTGCTGAACCCCCGTATGCGGACGCAGACCCGGCCGGACGTATCGCACAGGTCGATGTCGAAGCTGCGTACCGTCCCGCCGGGCCTGTCGCCGTCGGAGGCACGCGCCACCGCCCAGCCCTCGGCAGGGGTGGCCGCATGGATCCGAACCTCGCGCACGGCGAACGGCAGCGCAGCGACGCCCGCCTCCGACGAGCCGGTCGGGTCAGGTGAGGCGGACGGGTCGGATGCGCCGGTCCCCTCGCCCTGTTCGGCGAGGAGCACTCCGAGACTGGTCTGGAGCGCGGCGTCCAGCATGCTCGGGTTCAACGTCTGTGCTCCCGCGGCCACTTCGGGCAGCACCAGCCGCGACAGCGCCGTACCCGCGCCATGGTGAAGGGTCTCGACGGCACGAAGGGCGGGACCGTAGGCGAGGCCCATGCTTTCGAACCGGTCGTAGCACTCCTCGCCGTCGAGTCGATGAGGGCAACTCGCTTGCAGGGCCGGGATGTCGAGCGCGGCCGGTACGCCGGGTTCCGTCACGTCGACGGCATCGGCGGTGTCGGCCGTCATGGCCGTGACGGTGCCTCGTGCGAACACCTCGCGCTGGGGGCCGTCGCCCGCGTGCACCTCGTATGTCCCGTCGGCCGGGTCGACGGTCACGCCCACGCTGCGCGGCGAGGTCACCTGGAGCTGCCGCAGCCATGTGACGTCCCGCAGGAGTAGCGGGGTCACGGGCTCGGCGGGTGCGCCCCGGCCGGAGTCCGCCGACTGGAGGGACCCGGCCGGGTCGGCGTTGCGGGAGAACGCCTCGCGCACCAGCTCCAGATACGCGGCGCCGGGCAGCGTGGGCACGCCCAGCACGCGGTGGTCGCGCAGGAAGTACTCGTCGCCGCTCAATACGCGGGTGTGTCCCGGGGTTTGCTGCTCGCTGCCCTCGACGGTGCGTACGGGCTTCTCCGAGTCACGTCCGGACTTCTCCAGGACGCGTCCGGACTTCTCCGGCTGCGCCCCGTCGGCGATCCAGTAACGCTGGAGGCGGAACGGATAGGCAGGCAGCGGGATGCGCCGCGGCGGGCGTTCGCCCCACAACTGCCGCCAGTCGAACTCGGCACCGGCGACCCAGAGTTTGAGCAGCCGGTCCAGCTTGCCCTTGGCCATCCAGTGGCCGATCGCAGCCGTGATGTCCTCGTCGTCCACGAGGTCGTTCCATATGCTCCGCCGGTCGGCGCGTCCGGTCCGTACGCCCTGTGGACGGTCGCCGTCGAGGAACTGCCGTAGCTGGGTGCGCAGTTGGGCCACGGATTCCGTCACGAAGGCCAGGCGTTCGTCCATCGCGACGCGGCCGACCTGAAGGGTGTAGGAGATGCGCGGCAGTTCGGCCTCCGTGGGGGCTTCCCTGTCGAGCCAGTCGATGAGTTGCCGCACGCGTGCGCGGAGCGTCTCGGGCTCACGCCCGGAGAGGAGTATGGCGAGGGGTCGGGTGTCGTGGGGGAATTCCGTGGCGGTCGCGGCCGGGGGCACGTATTCCTCCAGCACCACATGGGCGTTGGCACCGCCGAAACCAAAGGAACTCACCCCCGCCCGCCGCGGCAACTCCCGCCCCTCGGAGTCCTTCACGGCATTCCACGGCTCCCGTTCACGCACCAGCCGGAACGGACTGCCCTCCAACTTCACATAAGGGTTCACCGTCTCGCAGTGCAGACTCTCCACCAGCGTCCGATGCCGCATCTGCAACAGCACCTTCACCACACCCGCGACACCGGACGCCAACTCCAAATGCCCGATGTTCGTCTTCACCGAACCCAGACCGACATGAGCCCCCGAAGCCCCCGAAACCCGCTCGGAGTCCTCAACTCCCCAGTCGGCATACAACTTCGAGAACGCCGCACGCAGCCCGTTCACCTCGACCGGATCACCCAACCCCGTCCCCGTGCCATGCGCCTCCACATAACCCACCGACCGCGGATCGACACCCGCACGCTCCCACGCAGCCACCACCAGATCCGCCTGAGCACGAGGATTAGGCGCCGTCAGAGAATTCGCACGACCCCCATGATTCACCGCCGACGAACGCACCACCCCATACACATGATCACCATCACGCACCGCCGCCGACAAACGCTTCAACACCAAAATCCCCACCCCCTCACCACGCCCATAACCATCCGCTTCCACAGAGAACGTCTTGCACCGGCCGTCCACACTCAACATCCCAGCCCGGGAGAAGCTGATGTGACCGTCGGGAACGACGATGGTGTTCACTCCGCCGACAACGGCGGTCTCGCATTCCTCGCGGGCAATCGCCGTGACTCCGCGGTGAATTGCGACCAGCGAACTCGAACAGGCCGTCTCCACGGGCTCGCTGGGGCCGTGCACGTCGAGGAAGAAACTCATCCGGTTCGGGCCGAGCGAGGGGACGCCCCCGGTGGGGGAGACGCTGTCGGACTTTCCGCAGCGTTCGGCGAGCGTGCTGTAGCCGGTGTCGTTGGTGCCGACGAACAGCGCCAGATCGCTGCCCGCGAGGCTGTCCGCCGAGTGGCCGGCGTCCTCCAGCGCCTTCCAGACGTAGAGCATCAGCAGCCGCTGCTGAGGGTCCATGTGCAGGGCCTCCTTCGGCGCGATGCCGAAGAACAGGGGGTCGAAGTCGGCCACCCCGTCGATGAATCCGCCCCACTTCACGTCCGTACGGTCCGGCCCCTGGACGGGGTCGCCGTAGTACTCGCGCCAGTCCCAGCGGTCACGGGGCACCTCGCGGATGCAGTCACGGCCCTCACGCAGGTTCTCCCAGAATCCGTCGATGTCGTCGGCGCCCGGGAAGCGTCCGCTCATGCCGATGACGGCGACGGCGTCGTCGGGGAGGGCCCCCTCGCCGGTGGCGGAGGCCGGTTCCGTGGCGGAGAGGGGCGTAGCGCCGCTGGTGTCTTCCTGCGGCGCGGCCGGGGACGCGGGGGTGTCCTCGTCGCCGGTGGTGCCTTCGGTACCGGTAATGCCTGTGGCACCGGTGGCCAGGAAGCGTCCCGACGGCGGAAGCAGCGACCGGGACTCCGGCCCGGCCCCGGACGGCACCGCCGCCGGATCGGCGACGTCCGCGGGCCGGGCCGGAGGTTCTGTGGGGGCAGCCGCTTGTGATGCGGCGGGCTGCCCGGTGTCCGCGCCGAGCAGGCGGACGGCGAGCGAGGGGCCGTGCTCGTCGGCGAGATGGGCGCTGAAGGCCCGCAGGTTCGGATGCTCGAAGAGGACCGTGGGGGCGAGCGACAGCCCCAGTTCGTCGTTCACGAGATTGACGAGCTGACTCATCACGATCGAGTCCAGTCCGTACTCGTTGAGTTCGACGTCGACGTCCAGGTCGTCCGGGCTGACCTTGAGCAGTTCGCTGACGGCACGCGTCACGACGTCGCACACGCGCTCGCGCAGCGCCTCGTCGCGGGCGGCCTGCCGCGACGCTACTCCCCGGCCATGCGGCGAGAGATGCTCCTGCGGTCCCGGCTGTCCCCCATGTCCCTGGCCCGGCTGTCCCTGGCCCACCTGTGCCCGGCCCGCCTGTGCCTGGCCGCGCTGCCCCTGGGGCGGCTGCCCTTTCGGTGACTGCGCCTGCCGCTGCTGCCAGGCGCGTACCAGCCGCAGCGCCTCCTCCTGGCCGACCTGCCCTGTACGGATGAGCTCGTGCAGCTCGGTAAGTGACGTGGCGTGTGTGGCGTGACTGGTCATATGAGGCTCCGCTGGAATTCGTCAGCGCTCAGGGCGCCCTCGCCGATGGCGTGGATGAGGTGCAACAACTGGGCGTCCGCGTCGGCCTCTTCGGGCTGCCGCGGCGTTACGGCCTCCAGGGCCGTGGAGGTGGAGGTGCTGTCACCGGCCGTACGGACCTGGAAGCCCCGCAGCCGCACGCAGACTTCGCCGTCGTCGTCGCAGAGGTCGACGTCCAGGCGGCGTGTGCCCCCTGGACGGCCGTTCCCGGGACGGCCGCCGTCATGGTCCTCCGGAGCGAAACGGGCCACGGCCCACCCCGACTCGGGGGTCGCACGGAGGACTTCGAGCCCGTCGAGGGCGAACGGCAGCGCGGTGGAAGAGCCCCCGGCGGCGAAGAGTCCCGCCGTCGACTGAAGCGCCGCGTCGAGCAGGCTCGGGTGCAGCACGAACCCGGACCTGGCGGACGCGGCCGGGGAGAGCCGCAGCCGGGCGACGGCCTGCCGTGCACCGCAGCCGAGGCTCTCGATCACTCGCAGCGTGGGCCCGTACTCCAGGCCCGCGTCTGCGAAGCGGGCGTAACAGGTCTCCGCGTCGAGGACCGGCCCGTCGCACTCGGCTCGCAGCGCCGCCACATCCAGGCGCTCGCCGCGGTCCGCGGCGGCACGGCGCCGCAGCCGTCCGGTGGCGTGTACGACGCGTTCGCCGCCCTGGGTGCCCGGCGCCTCCGTGTAGACCTCGAACGCGGGCTCGCCGTCCGGCCGCACCGAGACGGCCGTGTGTGCGTCCACGGCCCTTGCGACCGTCAGCGGCCGGGACCAGACGACCTGGCTCAGCGCCCAGTCATCCTCGTCGCCCCCGGCCGCCAGTACGGCCGCGGCGCGCGCCATCTCCAGCAGCGCCGCCCCGGGCAGGACGGGGTCGCCCTGCACGCGGTGGTCGGCGACGTAGAACTCGCGGCCGGTGAAGTGCGAGGTGTAGCGCTGCTCTTGGAGATCGGAGGTGTTCTCGTGGACCAGCGGGTGCAGTCCGCGCGAGACGTGCGGGCCGTGTGCGGGGTTCGTCATGTCGAGCCAGTAGCGCCTCAGTCGGAAGGGGTACGTCGGCATGGAGATCCGCCGCGGGCGCTCTTCGCCCCACAGCAGGTTCCAGTCGCACTTCGCGCCCGCCGTCCACGCCTGGAGCACGGGGGTCCAGCTCTGTGCGTCCGTACGTCCCGCGGTTGCGAAGCGGTCGGTGAGTCGGGCCGGTGCGCCCGGAGCCTCGCCGTCCCGGGGGACGCGGCCGGTGAACACCGCCTGGGACGGCCGGTCTTCGAGCCATGCCTCCAACGCCGTCCGCAGCTCGTCGAGCGTCCCGGCGACGACTGCCAGCCGCTCCGCCATGGCCGTACGTCCCGTCTGGGAGGTGTACGACAGCGCGGGGAGGTCTGCCTCGCGGTGGTCGCCGCGGCGCAGCACCTCGACCCAGCGGGCGGCCAAGTCCCGTAGTACGTCCGGACGATGAGCGGAGAGGAGTATGGCGAGGGGTCGGGTGTCGTGGGGGAATTCGGTCGCGGTCCCGGCCGGGGGCACGTATTCCTCCAGCACCACATGGGCGTTGGCACCGCCGAAACCAAAGGAACTCACCCCCGCCCGCCGCGGCAACTCCCGCCCCTCGGAGTCCTTCACGGCATTCCACGGCTCCCGTTCACGCACCAGCCGGAACGGACTGCCCTCCAACTTCACATAAGGGTTCACCGTCTCGCAGTGCAGACTCTCCACCAGCGTCCGATGCCGCATCTGCAACAGCACCTTCACCACACCCGCGACACCGGACGCCAACTCCAAATGCCCGATGTTCGTCTTCACCGAACCCAGACCGATATGAGCCCCCGAAGCCCCCGAAACCCGCTCGGAGTCCTCAACTCCCCAGTCGGCATACAACTTCGAGAACGCCGCACGCAGCCCGTTCACCTCGACCGGATCACCCAGACCCGTCCCCGTGCCATGCGCCTCCACATAACCCACCGACCGCGGATCGACACCCGCACGCTCCCACGCAGCCACCACCAGATCCGCCTGAGCACGAGGATTAGGCGCCGTCAGAGAATTCGCACGACCCCCATGATTCACCGCCGACGAACGCACCACCCCATACACATGATCACCATCACGCACCGCCGCCGACAAACGCTTCAACACCAAAATCCCCACCCCCTCACCACGCCCATAACCATCCGCTTCCACAGAGAACGTCTTGCACCGGCCGTCCACACTCAACATCCCAGCCCGGGAAATGCTGATGTGACCGTCGATGCTGACCATCGTGTTGACGCCGCCGGCGATGGCCATTTCGGACTGGCCATCGCGAATTGCCTGAAGGGCGCGGTGAATTGCGACCAGCGAACTCGAACAGGCGGTGTCCACCGGTTCGCTGGGGCCGTGCAGATCGAGGAAGTGGCTCATCCGGTTCGGGCCCATGCACGGCGCGGCCCCGGTCGCGTCGTATCCCTCGATCACCGGTGAATAGCGGCTGACCATGCTGCCGTAGCCGGTGTTCGTCGTACCGACGAAGAGGGCGGTGGACGTACCGGCGAGGCTGTCGGGCGCGTAGCCCGCGTCCTCCAGTGCCTTCCAGGTGTGGAGCATCAGCAGCCGCTGCTGCGGGTCCATCAACTCCGCTTCCTTGGGCGAGATGTCGAAGAAGAGCGGGTCGAAGTCGCCCACGCCGTCCATGAATCCGCCGGACTTCACATTGGTCGTGTTGGGTTCCTTGACGGGGTCGCCGTAGTACTCGCGCCAGTCCCAGCGGTCGCGGGGCACCTCGCGGATGCAGTCACGGCCCTCACGCAGGTTCTCCCAGAACTCGTCGATGTCGTCGGCCATGGGGAAGCGGGCGCTGATGCCGATGACGGCGATCGGTTCGTCCTGGGGGCCGCTCTGCGGTTGCGCGGCGGGGCGTACGGCCCCGGCAACAGGCATGGGCGGGGCGGGAGCCGGAGCCTCTGCGGGAGCCGGAGCCTCTGCGGGGGCGGAGACCTCCACGGGAGCGGGCTGCGCCACCGCCCGGACGGCCGCTGCGGGCGCCGGTTCGGGAGCCGGTTCGGGGGCCGGAAGCGACAGGCCCGTGAGGCGGTCGGCGTGCCGGTCGAGGAGATATCCGGCCACTGCCTCCAGCGTCGGGTGCTCGAAGAAGAGCGTCGGGTCGAGCATCAGCGAGAACTCGGCGTTGACCGCCGCGGCCAGTTCCGCCAACGACAGGGAGTCCACGCCGTACTTGCTCATCTCGGCCGTGCCGCTGATCTTCTCCGCCGGGACCTTGAGGATCGTCGACGTCATCTCGCGCAGACGCTTCACGAGCGCACGGCGCAGGGCGTCGTCGTCCTCCTCCGCCGCCGGTGCCGGAGTGAGCGCGGGCCCGGGTTCGGGCGCCGGGGCGGGTCCCGGAGCCGGGGCCGTTGCCGGTGCCGGGGCGAAGCGGTCCGCGTACTCCTCCAGCAGATGTCCCGCGACGCCGTCGAGCGTCGAGTGCTCGAAGAGCAGCGTGGGTACGAGCGACAGCCCGTACTCGGCATTGAGCAGTGCGACGAACTCCGTCAGCGAGATCGAGTCGAAGCCGTACTCGCTCAGCTCCACACCGCCCTCGATCTCCTCCGCGGGTACGTCGAGCAACCCCGAGAGATGCGCCGCGAGTTCGGCGACCAGCCCCGTGTGTGACATGACTTCGCTCCGTTCGTCGTTCGCGGCGCTCGCGTCCTCGCCGGACGCCGAGGCCCTCTCGTCGTCGGCCCGGTGTCCCGTTGCGGCCTCGTCCTCGGCCTCGGGCGCGGTGAACAGCACCGACTCGATGCGCTCGCGGTCGCCGAAGGCGGTCAGCGCATGCGGCAGGTCGCTCGCGTACAGGTGCTCCAGCGCCTCGAACCCCTGCTGCGCGCGCAGCGGGAGCATCCCGGAGGCGGCGTGGATGCGGCGTTCGGTGGCGGCGTCGACGTGCATGCCGCCGTCGGCCCAGAGGGGCCAGCCGATCGACAGCGAACGGCCGTGGCGCTCGCCGCGTCGCGCCAGTTCGCGGCGGTGCAGGGCGAAGGCGTCCAGGAAGCCGTTGGCCGCGGCGTAGTCGGCCTGGCCCGGGTTGCCGAGCACCGACATCGAGGAGAAGGCGAGGAAGAAGTCCAACTCCACGTCGGCGGTGGCCTCGTCGAGGTTCACCAGCCCGGCGACCTTGGGCGTGAAGACCTCACGCAGATGCTCCGTGCTCTTGCGGGCCACGAACCCGTCACGCAGCACTCCCGCGCTGTGGACGACGCCGTCGAGCCTTCCGTGCTCCGCCAGGGTCGCGGCCACGAGCCGGGAGACGTCGTCGCGCCGTCCCACGTCCATGCTGTGGTAGGCGGCAGCCGAGGCGCCCGACTCCCGCAGCTCGTCGAGGAGTCGACGCTGCGCCGTGCGCTCCGGGGAACGGCCGCACAGTACGAGTACGGCCCCCGGCGCGGTGCGGGCGATGCGGAGGGCGAAGAGTGCTCCGAGGCCGCCGGCTCCTCCGGTGACGACGTAGACGCCGCCCGGCTTCCACGGCGCGCCGCTCCCGTCCGGGCGGAGGCCCTGCCACCGGTGCACGAGACGCTCGCCGCCGGTGCGGCGTACGGCCGTCTCGCCGGGGCTCGCGGCCTCCTCCGCGAGGTGTGCGCACAGCGTCGCGGCGTCCCTCGCGTCGGTCTCCACCAACTGGGCCGCCAGGCCGGGGTGTTCGGCACACGCGGTGCGCAGCATGCCGCCGAGGCCCGAGAGGAGCCTGCCCTCGCCGTCTGCGGGTACGGCCACTTGAAGCAGCACGCGCTCCTCGCGGACGGCGGGCAGAAGCTCCTGGATCTTTGAGAGCAGGGCCTCGGCCTGGCGCGTGTACCGCGCGGCCGTATCCCGTCGGCCTTCTTCGCCGGGCAGTGCCGTGCAGGGTGTGCCGGAGCGCCTGGCCGCCTCCGCCGCATCGACGGGCATAGCGCCGGCCAGCAGTATCTCCCGGCGGTGCGGCGGCAGTTGGGTGGTGCGCACGGGCTCAGCGGTGTGCCACACGGGGCGGGCGAAGACGAGGGAGTGGCCGGGGTCGGCCGTCACCACGTCGGCCGTCGCGGAGGCCGTCGAGGCGCCCGTCTTCGCGGCGCCAGTCTTCGCGGCGTCCCCCTTCGCAGCGCCCGTCTTCGCCGAGTCGGCCGTCGCGGAGTCGGTCCTCCCGGCTGGAACGCCGGTACGGGCAGCGGTCGCCGCAGCTCCCGCCGACTCCCCTGCGCCGCCCGGGAGTTCACGGGTGCTGAAGCCGAGCAGACGTACGCACACCCTCCCCTCGTCGTCGCAGATCTCGACGTCCATCCGCCGGACCGGGCCCCCGGCGTCACCAGCCCCGGGACGGGCCACCGCCCAGCCGCTCTCCGGGCTCGCGGCGAGGATCTCCACCTGCTCCACCGCGAAGGGCAGCGCGGCCTTCAGCCCGTCGGACTCCCCGTCCAGGGCCAGGCCCACGGTCGCCTGCAACGCCGCGTCCAGCAGCGACGGATGGAGGGTCCACGTCCGGCCGTCCCGCGCTTCCACCGGGAGGCGCAGCCGTCCGACGGCGAGCCTTCGGCCCACGTACAGCCGCTCCAGGCCGCGCATGGCGCTTCCGTACGTCATGCCGGTGCCGCCGAGCAGTTCGTAGCACTCACGGTGGTCCAGTACGCGCACGTCGCAGCGGGCCCGCAGCGCACCGAGGTCGAGCCGTGCGGCGGCCTCCCGCGGGCACTGCTCGATCCGGCCACGGCCGTGCACCAGGCGCCGGCCTCCGCCGGTCGCCGCGGCGATCTCGTAGCCGAATGTGCCGTCCGCCGCCTGCGGTTCGAGGACCGTCTCCACGGAGAGGGGTTCGGTGACCCGTGCGGGGCGGGACCATACGACGTTGCGCAGCCGCACCCCGCCGGACGTGAGGCCCTGGGCGGCGGCCGCCGCGTAGGCGAGTTCCAGGTAGGCGACGCCCGGCAGTACGGGGACGCCGCCGACCCGGTGGTCGTCGAGGAAGAACTCCTCCCCGCTGAGCGTCACATCAGGCCCGAAGCCCGACGGCCCGGAGGGGTCTGACGATCCGACGGGGCCCGACTGCTCAGGCGGCGCCGACTGCCCTACGGCTGCGCGCTGTTCGTCCGCGAACGTGTCGCCAGGCAGGGGCCCGGTCCAGTAGCGCTCGCCGCCGAAGGGGTAGCCGGGCAGGGATACGACGCGGAAGCCGCCGTCCGCGTACAGCGGCGCGAAGCGTGAGACGGCTCCCCGCACATACAGCCAGGCCAGCTCGGCCAGGCTCTCCGGGCGGCCTGCCCTTGCGTTCTCCGCCATCAGGCGCTCGGCGCGGGCGAGTTCGCGTTCACGTTCCTCTGCGGAACCGTCCTCGGAGGCGTACTGCCGCTGCTCGGAGACCTCCCCCGACCAGACGTTCGCTGCCTCGCCGTCCCGCAGCCAGTCGCGCAGGGACGTCGTCCACTGCTCGCGGTCGCCCGCCACACACGCCAGGCGGTGCTCGCTGTGCCGCCGCCCCGTGGCCAGCGTCCAGGCGGCGTCGCCGAGGTCGAGATGCGGGTGCCGTTCGGCGTGGTGGAGCATCCGCTCGGCCTGGGCGCGAAGCGCGGTGCGGTCCTGCCCGGAGAGCACCAGCAGCCACTGCCCGCGCTCGCGGTGGCCCGGACCGGCGGTCGCGGGTGCCTCTTCGATGAGGGCGTGCGCGTTGGTGCCCGCGGCGCCGAAGGAGCTGACGCCCGCGCGGCGGGGCCCTTCGGCGGGAGAACTCCACGGCAGCAGCCCGGTGTTGACGTAGAAGGGGCTGCCCGCGAGGTCGATGGCCGGGTTGGGCCGGGTGAAGTGGAGTGACGGCGGGAGCTGTCGGCGGTCGAGCGCCAGCAGCACCTTGAGCACGCCCGCCACTCCGGCGGTGAACTGGGTGTGCCCCACATTGGTCTTGATCGTGCCCAGCGCGCACCCGCCGGTCGGCGCGTCCGCGAACACACCGCGCAGGGCCTCGAATTCGATGGGGTCGCCGAGGGGTGTGCCGGTGCCGTGCGCCTCGATGAGCTGGATGCCGGACGGGTCGACTCCCGCGCGTGCGTACACGTCGCGTATGAGGTGCTCCTGGGCCTCGCCGCTGGGCGCGGTGATGCCGTTGGTGGTGCCGTCCTGGTTGACGCCCGACGCACGGATCACGCCGTAGACGCGGTCGCCGTCGCGCAGCGCGTCGGATAGCCGCTTGAGCACTACGACACCGGCGCCCTCTCCTGGCACGAAGCCGTCGGCCGCCGCGTCGAAGGCGTGGCAGCGTCCGCTGGCCGAGAGCATCCGTGCCCGGCCCGAGTACTGGTAGAGCCGAGGGGTGGCCTGGATGAACACGCCGCCCGCCAGCGCCATCGAGGTCGTACCGAGACGCAGGTCCTGGCAGGCGGTGTGGATGGCGACCAGCGAGCTGGAGCAGGCCGAGTCGACGGACATCGCGGGGCCGTCGAGGTCCAGGAAGTAGGAGATGCGGGAGGCGATGACCGAGGCCATGTTGCCCCACATGGTCTGCGGGGGGCGGTCGTTGCCGATCAGCTCGTGGTAGTCGCCGGGGTAGGCGCCCACATAGACGCCGCAGCCGCGGCCGTCGAGGCGCTCGCCCGCGTATCCGGCGTCCTCCAGGGCGTGCCAGCACTCCTCCAGATAGATGCGCTGCTGCGGGTCGGCGTATGTCGCCTCGTTGCCGGAGACGCCGAAGTACAGGGCGTCGAAGCGGGCGATGTCCTCTACGAAGCTGCCGTGTTCGGTCCGCCCGCCGCTGATCTCCGAAAGGTCCCAGCGGGTCACTTCTCCTACGAGGTCGTCGCCTGCCGCGAGGTGCCGCCACAGCGCCTCGGCGTCCGGGGACTGAGCGAAGCGGGCGGAGACGCCGACGACGGCGATGTCGTCGCCGGCGGGGCTGCCGCTGTCGCCGGTGGGGGTCGCGACGGCGGCGGTGCCGGTCCGGGGAACGGCGGGTACCGGGGGCGAGGCGGTCCCCGCGGCCTCCCGGGATGCGCCGTGCACCCAGTGGCTCCTGCGCTGGAAGGGGTACGTGGGCAGCGGCGTGCGGCGGGCGCCGGTTCCGGCGAACAGCGGCCGGAAGTCGACGGATTCACCGTCGAGGTAGCGCCGCCCGGCGGCCTCCTCCGGCGCGGGGTCCTCCCCCGTACCGACGGTCTGGACGGCGGTGGTGTCGTCGTCGAGCCAGTCGTCGAGCTGAGCGATCAGCTCCTCTCGGGTACGTGCCACGAAGGCCGCACGGTGTGCGAAGTGGGCACGCCCCTCGGCCAGGGTGTGGCTGACGTCGACGAGGACCGCGTCCGGCGTGGCCCGCAGATGGTCCGCCAAGTCGCGGACGCGCTCGCGCAGCGGCGCGGGCTGCGGCGCGGACAGCGGGAAGAGCCGTGGCCGTGGCTGCCCGGAGACCGAGGCTTCCGAAGCATCGGCGAGGTGCGGGCGTTCGGGCCGTGCGGGTGCTTCCTCCACGACCAGGTGGCTGTTGGTGCCGCTGAAGCCGAACGAGCTGAGGGCCGCGGCCCGGCGCCCCTCGGCGTTCGGCTCCCAGGGACGTAGCGAGGTGTTCACGTAGAGGGGT
Organism: Streptomyces marispadix; assembly: GCF_022524345.1. Lineage (NCBI taxonomy): Bacteria > Bacillati > Actinomycetota > Actinomycetes > Kitasatosporales > Streptomycetaceae > Streptomyces > Streptomyces marispadix. The sequence continues at coordinate 2,514,636 of NZ_JAKWJU010000002.1, forward strand.
CCGCCTTCCAGCCGGATCGCGGGGTTGCGGTCGTGGTAGTGCAGCGACGGCGGGATCTGCCGGTGGCGCAGCGAGAGGACGATCTTGTGCAGGCCTGCCACGCCCGCCGCGGACGTGGTGTGCCCGAGGTTCGTCTTGATCGAGCCGAGCGCGCAGCCTCCGGGGACGTCGCTGCCCTCGAAGACGCGTTGCAGGGCGTGGCACTCGATCGGGTCGCCGAGCTGTGTGCCGGTGCCGTGCGCCTCGACCATGCCGATCTCGGCCGGGTCGATCCCGAAGTCCTCGTAGACCTGCTTGATCAGCCGTTCCTGCGACAGGGCGCTGGGTGCGGTGATGCCGTTGGTGGCGCCGTCCTGGTTGACGCCTGAGCCACGGATCACGGCGTGAACGTGGTCGCCGTCGCGCAGTGCGTCCGACAGTCGCCGCAGCACCACGACGCCCACGCCCTCGCCCGGTACGAAGCCGTCGGCGGCGGCGTCGAAGGTGTGGCAGCGGCCCGTGGGCGAGAGCATTCCGGCGCGGCTCGCGGAGAGATACGTGGCCGGTGTGGTCTGCACGCTCACGCCCCCGGCGACGGCCATCTCCGTCTCTCCGCTCCACAGGCCCTGGCAGGCCAGATGGACTGCGACGAGGGAGCTGGAGCAGGCCGTGTCGACGGCGATGGCGGGGCCCTGGAGATTGAGGTGGTAGGCGATGCGGGCGGGCACGATCGAGGGGGCGTTGCCCCAGACGGCCTGTGCGGGCGGCGCGTCCTCGAAGTGGTCGGTGTAGTCGCCGCCGGTGCAGCCGACGTAGACGCCGCACCGCATGCCGTCGGACGAGGCTCCGGCGTGGCCGGCGTCCTCCAGGGCCGCCCATGCCTCTTCGAGGAAGAGCCTCTGCTGCGGATCGGTGTAGGCCGCTTCACGGCCCGACAGCTTGAAGAACCGCGCGTCGAACTCGTCGATGCCGTCGAGGAAACTGCCGTGGCGGCAGGTCAGTTCGGCATCGTCGTAGGCCGAGAGGTCCCAGCGGTCGATCGGCTTCACGAGGTCGTCGCCTGCCGACAGGTGGCGCCACAGGGCGTCGAGGTCGTCGGACTCCGCGAAGCGGCCGCTGACGCCGACGATGGCGATCGGTTCGCGGCTGCGGGGGCCGTACGGGCCTGCGGTGAGGATCGCGGTGTCCGCGACGGGGGCCGGTCCCGGCGACGGGTCGGGCTCATGCTGGGGCTCCGGCTCGGTGCGGGGGTCCGGCTCCTGTCCCCGTCCCTCTTCCTTTCCCCGTCCCTGTCCTCGTCCCCGTTCCTCTTCCTGCTCCTGCTCCTGCTCGGACTCCTGCTCGGACTCCTGCTCGGACTCGGGCTCGGGCCCGGGCTCGGGCTCGGGCTCGGGCTCGGACAGCGGAAGAGTCGGCCGGTGGTCCCGCACTATGTGGGCCGCCAGTTCGTCCACGCTCCGGTAGTCGAAGATCACCGTCGTCAGCAGTTCCAGGCCCAGCTCCTGGTTGAGGCGCTGCACGAACCGTGCGCCGACGATCGAGTCGAGCCCCACGTCGGCGAACGCCCCGCCCCGGTCGATGCGTTCGGCCGGGAGCCTCAGGGCGTCCGCCAGCTCCGCCTCGACGACGTCCGCCACGGCGCCGAGGCCCGCGTCGCCGGGCGCCTCCGCCGAGTCGGGTGCCTCGGCCGCGCCGGGCGCGTGAGACGTGTCGGTGGCGTGGGCCGCGTCCGTTACGCAGGCCGTGACCGGTGCGCTCGCGGTGCCGGGTGCCTTCGCCGTGTCCGCCGCGTAAGTCGCCGAGGTCTCCGCCGTGTCGGGCACGCCCGTCGGCGTACGACCCTTCAACGGCCCGCGGGCCAGTCCGTCGCTGTGTGCGACGACGATCTGCTGACCCAGTGCCAGGGCGTCCCGCGCCGGGTCGTCTACGCCGGTGAAGCCCTCCTGCACCAGCACTCGGCGCCAGCTCTCCGGGGAGAGCGCGGGGCTGCCCGGCACCCGCAGCTCCGCGTCGCCGTAGAGCCACCAGCCGTCCAGCAGGCCGAAGGTGAGGTGGTTGACGAGGTAGAAGCCGCTGATCTCGTTGAGCGCCAGCATTCCGCCGCCGCGCAGCAGCGCCTTCGAGTGCCGCAGCGCGGTGCGGACGTCGTCCGTGGCGTGCAGGACGTTGGCCGCGATCACCACGTCGTACGTTCCGGCGTCGAAGCCCTGCGGCTGCGGGGCACGCGACACGTCGAGCACGCGGTACGTCAGATGGTCGCGCTCTGCCCCGAAGGTGTCCTCGGCACGCTGGAGGAAGGCCACGGAGAGGTCGGTGAAGCAGTACTCGGCGACGTCGACGCCCTCGTTCTCCAGCCGTTCGAGCACGGGGCCTGTGGTGCCGCCGGTGCCCGCGCCGATCTCCAGTACGCGAAGCCGCGCCCCGGGGTCCGTCTGCCTGCGGCCCCGCAGGAAGGCGGCCACCTGCCCGGCGAGCACGTCGTTGAAGTGCGAGGCGACCGCGTTGTCCCGGTAGACGCCCTCCACCAGGGAGAACGAGCCCTCGGGGAAGAGCACATCGGTCGCCGGGACCCTGCCGTGCAGGATGTCCGCGAGGGCGGGCAGCGTACGGGCCAGCAGCGCCATGGGGGCCCGCAGGTCGGAGTGGGACGACGCCCAGCGCTCCGCGTTGCGCTCCCACTCCGCCAGGCAGGAGGCGGCGTCGGCCGCGGCCGGGGCGTGGGCGCTCCAGCCGCCGCCGGGCTCGATCAGGCGGTGCTCGCGCAGGGCACGCAGGGTGGCGGCGAGCCAGCCTCCGAACCGCTCGCCGTCGACGGGCACGGGCGCGTTCCGGGCCCCGCCTGGGGACCGCTCCGCCCCCCTGGCCGTCGCCAAGTCCGCGCCCACGCCCGCGCGTTGCGCGCCGAAGCCGTCGGGTTCGGGCCGGTGGAGACCCGCACGGCGCAGTTCGGCCGCGACGACGCGGCAGAGCAGGGCGTCGATCTCACCGGGCACGGGACCGGCGTGGTGCTCCGCGAGTTCGGCGGGCAGCGGCACGAGTGCGGCAGGCGTCACGCGGGCCGGTGCTGCTGCCCCGTCGGCGGAAGCCTCGTTGTAACGCGAAGTCCCGGCGCCGGGAAGGGCGTTGAGCGCCTCCCCGGCGATCACGCCCTCGACGGGCAGCGGCCGTCCGAGCCGCATGAAGCCGATCTGGTCCAGGGGGCCGTCGAGCAGCGACTCCAGTGCCTCCATGGCCGAGGCGGGCTCGATCGGCGCGAGCCCCATGCCCGTCACTCCGCGCAGGACTTCGTCGGTGACGTTGCCCCAGTAACCCCAGTTGACGACCTTCACGGGGCAGCCCAGTGCACGGCCCAACTCGGGTGCGCGGGCGTCCTCCAGGGCGCAGGCCGCCGCGTAGTGCGCCTGGTGGGAGTTGCGGATGAAGCTGACGAGCGAGGAGACCAGAAGAACGAAGTCGAGTCCCCGGCCTGCGAAGACGTCGGCGAAGTGCATGGTCGGGCCGGCCTTGGCGGCGAGGGCCGCCTCCAGCTCGGGCTCGCTCATCTCGGCCAGGAGCGTGTGGCTGAAGACCATCGCCAGATGCACCACGCCGTCGATTCGCCCGTGCCGGCTGGTGACTTGATCCCTTACGCGGGCGAGCGCATCCGGGTCGGTGGCGTCGGCGGACAGATACCGGGGCGCCTGTCCGCCCGTGTCAGCGGCGAGTCGGGCGGCCTTCGCCCTTATCGACTCGTCCTCCGTGCGGCGGCCCACCCACACCACACGTGCGTCATGGCGGCGCAGCAGATGCTCGCTGAGTACGGTGCCGAGGTCGCCGGCGCCGCCGATCAGCACGTAGACGCCGCCCTTGCGGAAACCGGCGTGCGGAGCGGGAGTCGGAGCCTGCGGTGTCTGCGGTGTCTGCGGTGTCTCCGACGCCTGCGGGGCCTGCGACGCCTGCGGTGCCGCGTCCATGAGGGCGGGCCGTGGGCCGTCCACCGGCAGCAGCCTCCGGCACAGCCACTGGCCGCCCCGGCGGGCGAGGGGGTGCGCGCGACGGTCGGCGGGCAGCGCGAAGACCTCTTCGGGTAGGAAGGGCTCGCCGTCGGTCAGGTCAACCGCGCGGATACGCCAGTACGGCTGCTCCTTGGCGAGGCCGCCGAGCAGACCGTGCAGTGCGGCCTGTGCCGGGTCGGCTCCGCCGGTACGGTCCGGGTCGAACGCGTCGTGCGTCAGCAGGGTCACGCCGAACTGCCGCCCGTCCGCGCCGTGTTCGCGGTCCGCGCGGTGAGCGCCGGGCGTGCCGTGCTCGCCGTCCGAGTGCAGCGCCTTGAGCAGTCGGAACAGGGCGCGTACGACGGTGCGTTGGGCCTGGATGTGCTGCCGCGTACCGTGAGCTGCGGGCGTCGGGAACCGCATGACGACGTGGTCGACCGGGCCCACTGCTGCCAGCTCCCGGCGGAGTTCCGGCATGGAGAGGCCGCCGATGCCGTTCGTGTCCGGCTCCCCTGGCGTCTCCACGCCGTACCCGCAGGCGGCGAGGGCGGCGCGGGCGCCGGGCTCCAGGCCGACCGTGAGGACTCGCCCGCCCGTGGCCGGGAAGGGGGCTGCGCTCAGCCGTCCGACCGGCTCCCAGACCGGATGCAACATGACGTCCCCGGCGGGCAGTTCACGCGGCTGCGACTCCTGGGACGTACCTGCGGAGTCCCCGCTCACCGCCCGGTCCCGGGACGGGAGCGGCGCCGGGGGCACCTCCCCTGGCGCGGACACGCCCCCGGCGACGGCCTCGCTCCCGGCCTCCGCCAGGCCGTCGTCCCACCAGTACCTCTCCCTTGCGAACGGGTAGCCCGGCAGGCCGACCTTGCGCGGCCGTGGCCCTTCGTAGCCACGCGCCCAGTCCACATCGAGGCCGTCGACCCATGCCTCGGCGAGCGGCGCCAGCTTCCCGCGCCGCATCCAGCGCACGACCGTCTCCTTAAACTCCTCGTCGTCCGCGAGGTCTTGGGCCAGTCCGCCCGGCGCGCCGCCGGTCCGCGTACGGGCTCCCCGCGGAAGGTCGCCGCCACGCGCGCAGGCGTCGAGAGCGTCGACGAGGGCGGACAGGCCGCTCACCACGACGGCGAACCGGGCACTCATCGCCTCACGCCCGACCTGGAGCGTGTAGGCGATGTCCGGCAGGTCGGCGTCGTTCCACTCACCGGAGCGCAGCGCGTCCCGCAGACGCCCGGCGTACTCCCGCAGCCGCTCACCGTCCCGCGCGGAGAGCACCACGACGACTGGTCCGCAGGCGCCGGCGCGCGGTTCCGGCCCGGACGGCGGCACGTACTCCTCGACCAGCAGATGAGCGTTGGAACCGCCCGCACCGAACGCGGAGATGCCGCCGAGGCGTGGCCGCTCCCCACGGCGCGGCCAGGGCGCCGCCTCCCGCTGGAGCACGAACGGGCCTGCGCCGAAGTCGATTTCGGGGTTGGTGCGTTCGGCGTGCAGCGTCGGTACGAACGTGCCGTGCCGCATCTGGAGCAGCATCTTCGCCAGTCCCGCGACTCCTGCCGCCGACTCCAGATGGCCGACGTTGGACTTGGCGGAGCCGAGGGAGCAGAAGTCGCGGTCGCCGGTGAACTCGCCGAAGGCGGCGCTCAGTCCGGCGATCTCGATGGGGTCGCCCAGCGCGGTGCCCGTGCCGTGCGCCTCGATGCAGCCGATGTCGCGCGGGTCGACGCCGGACCTGCGCCACGCGCCCCGGATCACGGCCGCCTGGGCGAGGGGATTGGGGACGGTGAAGCCGTGAGTGTGCCCGCCGTGGTTGACGGCGCTGCCGCGGATCACGCCGAGTACGCGGTCGCCGTCGGCGACGGCGTCGGCGAGCGGGCGCAGCAGGACTGCTCCGACTCCCTCTCCGGGCACATAGCCGTCGCCGCCCTCCCCGAAGCTGCGGCAGCGTCCGTCGGAGGAGGCGAACTGCCCCTCGCCGATCATCAGATACTTGCCCGGGTGCAGCGACAGGTTCACGCCTCCCGCCACGGCGGAGGCGCACTCGCCGCGCCGGATGGCGGCACAGGCGAGGTGTACGGCGGTGAGCGCCGAGGCGCACATCGTGTCCACGGCGACGCTCGGCCCGGAGGCGTCGAGGAAGTACGAGAGACGGTTGGCGATGGAGGCGAGACTGCCGGGCACCACGACGGGTTCGCCTCGTACGCCCTGCTCCGCGCCGTAGAGCTGGTACTCGGTGTACATCGCGCCCACGAACACCCCGATGTCGCCTGCGTCTTCGGGAAGGCGGGCTCGTGAGGCGGCACGCAGCGAGGCCCTTGTGTGGCCCGCGTCCTCCAGAGCCGTCCAGGCGCACTGGAGGAACAGCCGCTCCTGCGGGTCCATGGTGGAGGCCGCCTTCGGCGAGATGCCGAAGAAGAGCGGGTCGAACTCGTCGACGCCGTCGAGGAATCCGCCCCACTTGCTGTACGTCTTCCCGGGCACGCCGCGCCGCTCGTCGTAGTAACGGCCGTGGTCCCAGCGGTCGCGGGGGATCTCGGTGACGCTGTCGCGCCCCGCGAGCAGGTTCTCCCAGAAGGCGTCCAGGTCAGGGGCGCCTGGGTAGCGCCCGGCCATGCCGACCACGGCTATGGGGGTGTCCGTGCCGTTGTCGTACGCCGGTGCGGCAGGTGCGCCATGGGGCTGCGGCGCGACAGGCCGCGAGTTGGGCTGCGCGGCGGTGAACTCCTCGGCGGAGAGCGCGGGTTGGGCGGCCTCCGGCTCGACGCGCTCGCGCTCGGCGTGCTCCGGCCCGGTACGCGTCGGCTCCGTGCTCGTGGGCTCCGTGCTCGTCGGCTGGGCGGGCACGGGCTCCGTGCTCGTCGGCTGGGCGGTCACGGGCTGCGTACTCGTCGGCTCCGTACCTGTCTCCGTGCCGGTCGCGCCGACCAGTGCGGCGAGTGCGTCCGGCTGTGTGCGGAGGAAGTGCTCCACGAGGCCGTCCACCGTGCGTACTTCGAAGAAGAGGGTGCTGCCGACACCGTCGAGGACCTTGCGTACGGCGTCGGTGAGCTGGACGACGAGGATCGAGTCGATGCCGTAGCGCTCGAAGGGCACGTCGGCCCGGATGTCGCCGACGGGCAGTTGCAGCACGTCCGCCACGAGCCCCCGGAAGAGGTCGCGGGCCGGTCCCGTCACTCGTGATGCCAGGTCCGCACCGCCGGACGGGACGGAGACCTCGGCGCTCCCGGACGCAACGGGAGCCTCGACCGCCCCCGCGGCCCCCGCAGTCGAGGCGGCCGGGCCGCTCGCCGCGGCGACCCCCGCCTCCGGCAGGACCCCACGGAACGCGGACTCGCCACCGGGCCTCGGCTGCCGCACGGCCCCGTCGCTCTCCGCCACGATCACCTGCTGGCCGAGGTCGTCGGCGCCCTCGGCGGCGACGAACGCACCCCGGAAGCCCACCTCTTCCAGCACTCGGCACCAGTCCCCCGGTGCCAGTCCGGGCGATCCCGCGATGCGCGGCGCCGGGTCGTCGTAGAGCCACCAGCCGTCGAGGAGGCCGAAGGTGAGGTGGCTGAAGAGGATGTTGTCGCTCAGCTCGTTCAGCAGCAGCAGTCCGTTCGTACGGGCCGCGGCCTTCGCGTTGCGCAGGGTGTTGCGGATGTTGCCGGTCGCGTGCAGCACGTTGGTGGCGATCACGACGTCGTGCTCGCCGACGGCGACCGGCTGTCCGTCGAGCGGCTTCTCCGCGTCGAAGAGCTGTCCGTCGAGATACGGGGCGATCTGCCCGTACTCGCGCCGTGCGTGCAGCAGGAACGCCTTGGAGATGTCGGTGTAGGTGTACTTCTCGATGTGCCGGGCCAGCGGCCGCAGACGCCGGAACACCACGGAGCTGGTGCCACCGGTCCCGGCGCCGATCTCCAGGATGCGCAGCCGCGCGGACGGCTCCCGCCGCAGCCGGTGTTCCAGATAGGAGACGAGGGTGTCGGCGAGTACGTCGTTGAAGTAGTCGGCGACCGGATTGTTCTTGTAGACGGCCTCCACCAGTCGCAGCGAGGCGTTGGGGAACATCACGTCCGTGGCGGGGCGGCGGCCGGTGAGGATGCCGGTCAGCTCCCGCAGCGTCGTGTCGACCAGGACGGCCTGTGCGTGCTTGGCCTCGTCGGCGAGCCAGCGGTCCCGTTCCCGGTCCCAGTCGGCCCATGCTTCCCCGGTGTCGACGGGCCGGGGGTCGACGGCCGCGTACCGGATGCGGTCCGGGTCCTCCTCGTCCCCTTCACGGCGCAGACATCCGGCGCCGGTCAGCACGTCCAGGGTGTGTTCCGTCCAGCGCCGGTAGCGCTCCTCGATGCCGCCGACCGCACGCCATTCGGCGGCGGTGGCCGCGCGCCCGTCGCGGAAGAGGCCCAGCGACGCCAGCAGCGCCCAGGTGATGCGTACGAGGGCGTCGTGCATCACGCCCGCGTGGCCGTCGGCACGCTCCCGCAGCCGCTCGATCTCCGCGCGCCGGTCGGGGCGGCCCTCCCGCAGGGGGGCGGCCAGCGAGGGCGCGGCGGCCGGAAGGTGCCTCAGCTCGTCGTCGCCGTAAATGCCGTCGATGCTGCGGCTGTTCGCCGCCTTGAGCAGTGCGAGCTGCCGGTACGGGGAGGCCAGCAGAGCCTCGAAGGCGGCCATGCCCTCTTCGGGTTCGATGGAGCCCAGGCCGAGTTGTGCCATGCGCTGCCGGTAGCCGTCGGCGGTGACGATGCCGACGCCCGCCCAGTAGCCCCAGCTCATGACCTTCACGGGGCAGTCGAGCGCGGTGGAGAGCTGCTCGGCCCACGCGTCGGAAAAGGTGCAGCCCGCCGCGTAGTTGGCCTGTCCGGGCGCCTTGAAGAACGCCTGCATCGAGGAGAAGAACGCGACGAACTCCAGGGGCTGCCCCGCGAAGGCCGCCGCCATGTTGACCGACACCTCGGCCTTGGCCTCGTAGGTGGTGCGGAACCCTTCCTCGTCCATCCTGGCGAGACTCTGGTCACCGAGGACGATCGCGGTGTGCAGCACGCCTCGCACGGGCCCGAAGCGCCGCGCGATCTCCTCGACGGCACGCGAGAGCGCCTGCCGGTCGGTCGCGTCCGCCTGTATGTACTCCGGGCGCGAGCCGTAGCGGGCGAGAGCGTCCTGACGTGAGGCGATCGCGGCGTCGTGGGCGCGGCGGCCGATCCACACCACCCGTGCGCCGTGACGGCGCATCATGTGCTCTGTCCATACGGTGCCGATGCCGCCGGCGCCGCCTACGGCCACGACGACGCCGCCCGGCTCGCGCAGCGCGGCCGGTGCGGGCCCGGCCTGCGAAGCCGACTCCGCGTCGGGGACGGTCACTTCGAGCAGCCGCTGCCGGTACCACTCGCCGTGGCGCCGGGCCAGCGCCTCACCGCGCGGGTCCGCGGGCAGCGTGAGCAGGCCGGCCCACGGGGCGGGGGCGTCCCGTTCGATGTCGGCGGCCCTCACCCGCCAGTGCGGGTACTCCTTGGCGAGCGTGCCGAGCAGCCCGTGCACCCCGGCGTGTGACGCGTCGCAGTCCGTGTCGCCGGGCAGCAGCCGGGCCTGGCGGGTGACGGCGGTGAAGCCCAGCTCCCTGGCGTCCGCGCCGTCCGCGAGCAGCGCCTTGACGAGGCGGAAGACCGCGAGGGCGCCCGAAGTACGGCTGTGCTGAGGGGAGTCGAGCCCGGGAGCGACCGCAGGGGCAGCCTCTTCGTTGGGAGCGGCGGGTTCGGCGGGATCGGCGGGATCGGCGGGCGCGAGCCAGAAGACATGATCGACGCCGGAAGGCAGCAGCTCGGCAAGCCGCTCCGCCGAGGCGTCACGGGTCGCGGCGTCATCGAGGACGGTGGCGTCCGCGAAGTGGCGGCGCAGACCGTCCCGTTCGTCCTGGGTGCCGCCGAGCAGCACGACGCGTGACCCGGGCGCCGGCCAGCGGGGCGACGGGGCGTGCGGCAGCGCGTCCCAGACCGGTGCGAGAAGCTGCGCGCGGGGAGCGTCGCCCCGGTCGGTACGGGCCCCGGCGGAGGGAGATGTCCCGGCATCGGCATCGGCACGGGCACCGGTAGCGGCCCGGCGTGAGGCGTAGCCGCGCAGGCTTACGCACAGCCGTCCCTCGTCGTCGTAGAGGTCGATGTCGGCCTTGGTGACGTTGCTCCCCGCATCGGGTGCGTAACCGTCCGACCAGCGCAGATGGGCCCACATGTGCTCGGTGGTGGGGGCGAGGACGTCCGCGGCGTCCAGCGCGAACGGCAGGGCGGGGGCGTCCGGGCGTTCGCTGAGGGCGCCGGTGGCGTCTCCGTAGAGTCCGACGACGGCCTGGATGGCGCTGTCGAGCATCGCCGGGTGCAGACCGAACGCACCGGTCTCCGCCGCCTCGGGCAGCACCAGCCGTGCCAGTACCTCACCGTCGCCTATCGACAGGTCCTCGATCGCGCGCAGCCGCTCGCCGTGCCGGATACCGACGGCCTCCAGCGCCTCCCGGCACTGCCGGCGCGTCAGCGTCCGCCGTGTGCAGCGGTTCCGCAGGGCCTCAAGTGACGTGGCTACGGGGGGAGTTGTGGAGGTCGTCCAGCGTCCCCGCGCATGTACGGACGTGCCGTCGCGTCGTATGGAGAAGGCGTCGCCGTCGAGGTCGACGCTGAGTTCCGCGCCGTCCCGGCCTACGGGGAAGGGCGTGGGCCAGACGATGTCACGCAGTCCCACGGGGACGTGGGCAGATCCCGAGGCCGCGCTATGGGCAGTGCCGGTGGTGACGTCGGTGCCGATTGCGTTCTCGCCGGTGATCGCGCGTCGCACCGTCTCCAGCGTCAGCACGCCGGGCAGCACCGCACGGCCGCCGACATGGTGGTCGGCGAGGAAGAACTCCTCGCCCGTGAGCCGTTCGCGATACGCGGTGCGGGGCCCGCCGGGCTGTGAATCGAGGCGGGGCCGTGGACCGGCACCGGGCTGCGAACCGGCGCTGCGCGAGCCCGAGTCGGGGGCGTCGGCCCAGTAGCGCTGCCGCTCGAAGGGATACGTGGGAAGGGACACCTGACGGCGCGCCGCGGGCGGGAAGCTCTCGGCGAACGGGCCGTCGGCACCGCGCACATAGGCCGCGGCCAGCTCGGCGGGCGCGACGCCGCGAACCTCACCGAACGCGGGGGAGCCGCTGCCCGCCACACCTTGCAGCACCGCGTGGTCGGCCTCGCCGGCGACGACGGCGACGGGGGACGCCGTGCCGGACGGGCCAGTGGTGACGGTGGGGACAGCCGTGCCGGAGCCGGTGCCGGAGCCGGAGTCGACGGCCGTGTCGGCGAGCCAGGCGTCCAGATGGGAGGCGAGTTCGGGCAGGCCGTCGGCGACGACGGCCAGCCGGTGTGCGAAGTGAACGCGCCCGGCGGCGAGGCTGTAGGCCACCGCCCCTGCGGGCAGGTCCGGCTCGCGTTCGATCCTCGCCAGCAGGCGCCGGGCGACCGCCCGTAGCGCCGCCGGTGTCCGGGCCGACAGCAGGAACGCGAACTCGCCGCCCGGCTCCATGCCCGCCGGGGCCGAACGGTGCTCCTCCAGCACCACATGTGCGTTGGTGCCGCTGGCACCGAAGGAGCTGACGGCCGCCCTGCGCGGTCCTTCGGCGGGCGCCGGCCAGGACTGTGCGGTGGTGGTGACGGTGAAGGGGCTGCCGTCCAGCGCCACCCGCTCGTTGGCCTCGGCGAAGTGCAGCGACGGCGGTATGCGCCGGTGCTCCAGCGCCAGCAGTGCCTTCACGACACCGGCGATGCCCGCGGCGAACTGGGTGTGCCCCAGGTTGGTCTTCACCGAACCCAGTACCACGCTGCCGGCCGGTGCGTCCGCGAACACCCGGCTGAGAGCGCGGAATTCGATCGGGTCGCCGAGCTGCGTCCCGGTGCCGTGCGCCTCGACGAGCTGCACCCCGCCGGGGGCGATCCCGGCGTGCACCTCGCGCAGCAGCGCCTCCTGCGAGGCGGCGCTGGGTGCGGTGATGCCGTTGGTGGTGCCGTCCTGGTTGATGCCGGTGCCGCGGACGACTCCGTAGACGTGGTCGCCGTCGCGCAGCGCCTCGGAGAGCCGCTTCAGCACTACGGCGCCCGCGCCCTCACCGGGCACGAAGCCGTCTGCGCGGGAGTCGAAGCTGTGGCAGCGGCCGGTGGCCGAGAGCATCCCGGCGCGGCTCGCGGCCTCGTAGAGCCGAGGCGTGGTCTGGAGGAAGACGCCTCCCGCGAGGGCCATGTCGGCGGCGCCCGTGAGCAGGTCGCGGCAGGCCAGATGGAGGGAGACCAGTGAGCTGGAGCAGGAGGTGTCGGTGGTGAGGGCGGGGCCCTTCAGGTCGAGCTGGTAGGCGATGCGGGACGCCACGACCGAGCCCATGGTGCCCCACAGTGCCTGGGCGGGTGCGCGGTCGCCGAGGCTGTCGTAGTAGTCGCCCGCGTAACAGCCCACGTATACGCCGCAGTTGCGGTTGCTCAGCCGCTCGCCCGTATAACCGGCGTCCTCAAGTGCGTTCCAGCACTGCTCCAGGAACACCCGCTGCTGCGGGTCCATATGGGCGGCCTCGACGCCGGAGATGGCGAAGAAGACGGGGTCGAAGCGGTCCATGTCGTGTACGAAGCTGCCGTGGCGGCATGTGACCTCGTCGCCCAACTCCCAGCGTGTGACGGGCTCGACGAGGTCGTCGCCCGCCAGCAGGCGGTCCCACAGGGCGCGCGGGTCCTCGGCGTCGGCATAGCGTGCGGCCATGCCGACGACGGCGACGGCGTCGTCCGCCGGGGGCGAAGCGGGAGCCGGGGCCGGGGCCGGAGTCCGGGCCGCGACCGGGGCCGCGACCGGGGCCGCGACCGGGGCCTGCCGCGGTGCGGTACGGGTCTGCGTGGACGGAGGCTGCGGCACGGCGCGGGCGCCGACGGCGTCCGCGCAGGTCTCGGCGTACGTCTCGACGAGGAACGTCCGCAGCCGCTCTGCGGTGCCGTGGTCGAAGAGGTCGGTGGTCTCCAGGCCGCCGCCCGGCGCGGTGTCCAACTCCAGTGCGCTGTTGAGGGTGTTGACGAGATGGACGCCGAGGATGGAGTCCAGGCCGTAGTCCGCGAAGGGGCGGCGCGGGTCGATCTCCTCGGGCGGCATCTGAAGGGCCTCGCCGAGCGCGCCACGCAGTACCCGCTCGACGTGGGCGGCGGTCTCCTGCGGCGTCGCGGCCCGGACCTGGACGCCACCGGCCGCCTCCGGAGAGGGAGCACCCGGCGAAGTCGCCTCCGGCGAGGGCGCGTTCACGACGCTACGAACGTGCCCCGCGGCCGCCGTACCCGTGCCCGCGTCCGCGCCCGTGAGCGCATCCGCGTCCGTGCCCGCGTCCGTGCCAGTGTCCGTGCCAGTGTCCGCTGTGGCGTCCGCCCGAAGGTCCACCGGGCCGGGCCAGAACTCCCGCCCGGCGAACGGGTACTGGGGCAGATGCACCCGTGCGGGCATCCGTCCCCCGGCGTACAGACGGCTCCAGTCCAGCGGCATTCCCTTTGCCCAGAACGCGGCCAGCTCCGCCCAGTCGCCACGGGCGATCCAACCGGCGACGAGCGCCTGGAGTCCGTCCTTCGCGGCCAGTGCGGCCAGTGCCTCTCCGGTCGCCCGCACCCGGCCCCGGTGCCATGGCCCTTCGCCGTCGGGTGCGGCGAGGAAGGCACGTAGCTGATCGAGCCAGGCCGCGGGTGTCTTCGCCACACAGCACAGTCGCTCGTCCATGGCCTCACGGCCCGTCTGGAGCGTCGCCGCGACCGATGTCAGATCGACAGCGGCGGTGTCGCGGGAGTCGAGCCACTGCGCCAACTGTTCGGCGCGGGCCCGCAGATCCTCCGGCGTCCTGGCGGACAGCGGCAGCAGCACGGGGCGCTCCGGCGCGTCCAAGGCCCGGGCCGGTGCGTTGGCCGGTGCGGTGTCTCCGGAAGCCGCGCCCTCGTACTCGGCGACGATCACATGGGCGTTCGCACCGCCCGCGCCGAACGACGACAGGCCCGCGATACGGGGAGTGTCCCGTCCGGGCCGCTCCCATGGCGCCGCCGATGTCTGGAGCGCGAAGGGCACGGAGCCGAAGTCGATGTCGGGGTTGGGGGTTTCCGCGTGCAGCGTCGGCGCCAGCTCGCCGTGCCGTAGCTGAAGCACGACCTTCGTGAGGCCCGCGATGCCCGCGGCGGCCTCCAGATGTCCGATGTTGGACTTCACCGAACTGAGCGCGCACGGCGGCGACTTCTCCGCCCGGTCCGCGAACGCCTGCGTGAGGCCGTCGATCTCTACGGGGTCGCCCAGCGCGGTGCCCGTGCCGTGCGCCTCGATGCAGGAGACGTCGGAGGCGGACAGGCCCGCGCGGTCCAGCGCCTCGCGTATCAGCTCCGCCTGTGCGCGCGGATTGGGCACGGTGTAGCCGTTGGTGCGTCCGCCGTGGTTGACGGCCGAGCCGAGGATCACGGCGTGCACGGGGTCGCCGTCGGCTTCCGCCCTCGACAGGGGCTTCAGCAGCACCGTGCCCACGCCCTCGCCCGGTACGAAGCCGTCGCCGCCCGCGCCGAAGCTGCGGCAGCGGCCTCCGTCGGCGAGCATCCGCGAACGGCACAGCTCCACATAGTTCGACGGGTGCAGATAGAGGTTGACGCCGCCCGCGATGGCCAGTTCGCACGCGCCGTGCCGCAGGTGCTCACACGCCTCGTGGACGGCCGTCAGGGACGCCGAGCACATGGTGTCGACGGGCATGCTGGGGCCACGCAGATCGAGCAGGTAGGAGACGCGGTTGGCCAGCGAGCCGAACGAGGTGCGGGGTGAGGCGGGCGGCGCACCGTCCGCCGCACGCTGCCCGTGCGAGTGCCGGTGCCGGTCGAAGCCGGTCTTGGTGATCCCGGCGAACACCCCTACGCGGGAGCCGTGTTGCTCGGCGAGGCGCCGCCGCGTGTAGCCCGCGTCCTCCAGCACGGACCACGCGCTCTCGACGAACAGCCGCTCCTGCGGGTCCATGTCGGCGGCCTCACGCGGGGCGACCCCGAAGAACAGCGCGTCGAACCGTGCGAACCCGTCCAGGAACGCGCCCCACTTGCTGTAACTCGCGCCCTCCCGCACCGCACGCTCCACGTCCGGCTCGAAGAAGCCGTCCAGGGACCAGCGTTCGGCGGGGATCTCCGTGACGCTGTCCCGGCCCGTACGCAGGTTCTCCCAGAAGGCGTCGAGGGTGGTGGCGTCGGGGTAGCGGCCGTGCAGACCGATGACGGCGATGGGCTCGTCGGCGTCGTGGGTGCGGCGTGCGGGCGCCCTGCGCGGTACGCGAGGCGGCGTCGTTGCCCGGGGCTTGCGTTCGGCGTCGGAACGCTGCCGTGCCGGTGCCGACGCGGCAGGTGGCGCCGATGCGGACGAGGCTTCGGCGAGCCAGCGGCGGCAGCCCTGCGGGTCGTGGTCGGCAAGGTGCCCGGCCAGGTCGTGGAGCGTCGGGTACTGGTACAGCAGCGTCTTGGGCAGCGCCCCGAACCAGCGGGCGAAGCGCCGGTTGAGCCGGGTGACGGCGAGCGAGTCGATGCCGAAGCCGTCCAGCGGCGCGGCGGCGTCCAGCTCGGCCGCCTCCAGCCGCACGGTCTCGGCGACGAGCTGCTTCAGCAGGGGCAGCACGCGGGCACGCAGCTCCCCGGCAGGGGTCTCGGCGGCACCCTGCGGCCCGACGGGCGGTTCCACAGCGGCAGTTCCCTCTTCTTTCCCGCCGTCGCCGCGGGACCCGGGTGCGTCTGCGTCGTCCGCGTCCCTCACCAGGACATGCGATGTGCCGAGGGCGAGCGCGCCGTGCAGTGCCGTGAGCGCCGTGTCCGTCGTCAGCGGGCGGCCGAACCGCTCGGTGACCGAGGGCAGTTCCTCGTCCGGCACGGTCATCCCGCCGTCCCGCCACAGCGGCCAGCCGACGGACAGGCTCACGCCGTGGCGCTCGCCCGCGTCGGTCAGCGCGGCGCGACGGGTCTGATAGGCGTCGAGGAAGCCGTTGGCGGCGGCGTAACCGGCCTGACCGGGGTTGCCCAGCGCCCCGGCGCCGGAGGAGAAGGCCACCAGGAAGTCCAGCGGCAGATCGCGTGTGGCCTCGTCGAGGTTGACCAGACCGGCCGTCTTCGGTGCCAGTACGCGCTGTGTGTCCTGGTGGGAGGCGCGGATCACGTAGTCGTCGTGAAGCAGCCCCGCCGCGTGCACGACTCCGTCGAGCCTGCCGTGGGTGCGTACGACGCCGTCGACGAGCGCGGCCACCGCCGCCGGGTCGGCGACGTCGACGCGGCGGTACTCGTACTCGCCGTCCCGCCGCGCCGCCCCCGTCTTCTCCCCCGGTGCGCTACGTCCGCATACGACGGTCACGGCGCCGGGTGCGTGCCTGCGTACGTCGGCGGCGAGCAGCCGTCCCAGACCACCTGCGCCGCCGCTGATCAGATAGACGCCGCCGGGCCGCCACACGGGCGCGGGCCCCTGCGCGGGTTCGGCGGCGGTCCAGTGCCGCACCTGCCGCCGGGTGCCGCTGCGCCGCACATGGTCCGCCCGCTCCGCCGCCTCCTCGTCCAGAACGCGGGCCAGCTCCGAACCGCCGGGCAGTTCGTCGAACTCGACGAGCTGGCCGTGGAGTCGAGGCTCCTCCTGCGCGGCGGTACGCAGCATGCCGAGCAGGCCCGCATAGCCGTACGGCGTGGCCTCACGGCAGACGAGCTGCACGCGGCACGGCCCCGCCGACGGGCGGCCCATCAGCCGCTGTAGTTCGGCGAGCAGCCGGGTCGCCGCGTGCTCATAGGCCACGGCGGGCCCGTCGTCCCGGCTCTCTACGCGGGCGACGGAGAGGTGGGGTGAGCGGCGGCGAAGTTCGGCCAGGTCCGCGTCCGCGACGTCGCAGAGGACGGCCAGCCGCCTGACCCCCGCCGGTGCTGCCTGCCCGCGCGCGGGCTCGTCTCGCCACGCGGGCACACGCAGGATGTTTCGACTCACTGTGGGATCCGTTCCTGGTCACGGGGCGGCAGTGCCGCTCGCTGCGAAGAGGGGACAGGGAAGGCAGAGGGGACGACGGGAGGCATCAGACCCGGCCGAGTTCGTCCGGGTCGGCGCTGCCGTCGAGCACGGCGTCGAGCACCGCGGCGTAGGCACCGGCATCGAAGACGGCGGCGGGAGGCCCGGCTTCGGGGGCGTCGGCGGCGAACTGCCCGCCGGGGGCTGCCACTTCGGGACCTGCGCCGTCGGGCGGCGAGTCTCCGGGTCGCGAGTCTTCAGGCCGCGAGTCTTCGGGGTCCGTGCCGGAAGCAGCGGCATCGGAGGGCGGCAGCGATCCGGTGCCGTCCACCGGCACCCAGTAGCGCCTGCGCGCGAAGGGATACACGGGAAGCCGCACGGTGCGGCGCTCCCCCGCCGGGTGCAGCGACCGCCAGTCGACGAGCGCTCCTTCGCACCACAGCTCGGTGGCCTCGTCGAGCCGACCCTCCCCCAGCGCACGGGTCACCCGCGGGTCCTGCGCCCCGTCGCGCCGTACCCCCGCGCCGCGTGAGCGCCTCAGCGTGCCGGTGTGCCAGCCGCCGGGCTCCTCGCCCTTGAGGAAGCGGTCCAGTACGTCGAGCACGCCCCCGGTGTCCTCGGCCACGAAGCCGAGGCGCGACTCCATCGCCTCCCTGCCGTTCTGGAGGGTGAAGGCCAGATCCGCCAACTCGGGCGCACTGTCGTCCGCATGCCGCCGCCGCAGGAAGTCCCTGAGGCGCTCGGCCGAGATCCGCAGCCGCTCGCCGTCGCGGGCGGAGAGGACCACGGCCTGCGGCCCGTGCACGCGTCGCGCCGAGAACGGCGAACCGTACGGCGGCGCGGCCTCCAGCACGACGTGGGCGTTGGCCCCGCCGAAGCCGAAGCTGCTCACGCCCGCACGCAGCGGCCACGGCCGCCCGTCGGCATCGAGCCGCGGCTCCCAGCGGCGCACCTCGCGCACCACCTCGAACTCGCCGCCGGACAGGGGCAGATGGGGGTTGAGCCGGTCGCAGTGCAGGGTGGGCGGAAGTTCGCCGTGGCGCATGGCCAGCAGCACCTTGACGACTCCGGCCAGCCCGGCCGCGGACTCCGCGTGCCCGATGTTCGTCTTCACCGAGCCCAGGGCGACGGGTGCGGTGCCGCTCTCCGTACGCCCCGTACGGCCCGTGCGACCCGTGCGACCGTGGCCCGTGCGTCCGTGTGCCGAACGCAGCGCGCGGTAGGCGCTGTCGAGGGCGCCGATCTCCACCGGGTCGCCCAGGCTGGTGCCGGTGCCGTGTGCCTCGACGTAGCCGACGCTGTCGGGGTCGGTGCCGCGCATGGCGTCCTGGATGAGCGCCGTCTGCGCGTTGGCGTTGGGCGCGGTGAGCGAACCGGCGCGGCCGCCGTGGTTCTCGGCGCTGCCGCGTACGACGCCCCAGATCGTGTCGCCGTCGGCCACCGCCTTCGCCAGCGGCTTCAGCAGCACCACGGCGACGCCCTCGGAACGTACGTAGCCGTCCGCGTCGGCGGAGAATGTCTTGCAGCGGCCGTCGGGGCTGAGCATGCCCGCCATGTGCGTCGCGGCGAAGGTGTCGATGCTCAGCAGCAGATTGACGCCCCCCGCCAGGGCCATGTCGCAGCGGCCCGCCCTGATGCTCTCGACCGCGCGGTGCAGCGCGACCAGCGAGCTGGAGCAGGCGGTGTCGACCGGTTCGCTGGGGCCGTGCACGTCGAGGACGAAGGAGATCCGGTTGGCCAGCATCGAGTGGGCGTTGCCGGTGGCGGTGAAGCCGTCGGGCGCCACTCCGCTGGCGTTGAGCAGATGGTGGTAGTCGTGGCCGGAGACGCCGAACCAGACGCCGGTGTTCTCCGGCAGCCGTGCGGGGGCGTAGCCCCCGTCCTCCAGCGCCGCCCATACGGTCTCCAGCGCCAGCCGGTGCTGGGGGTCCATCAGTTCGGCCTCCAGCCGGGACAGGCTGAAGAAGTCCGCGTCGAACTGATCGACGTCGTCGAGGCGACCGGCGAATTTCGGGAAGTCCGAGCGGGCCACGACTTCGGCGTAGTGCCCGTCGAAGCGGTCGCCGGGGTAGTCGCCGACCAGGTCGTCCCCGGCGCGCAGCCGCTGCCAGAACGCGTCGACGTCCGGCGCCCCGGGGAACTTCCCCGCCACGCCGACGACGGCCACGGCCCCTCCGAACTCCGCGTCGGCCCCCGGCTCCGGCCCTGCCTCTGCCGCTACGGGCTCAGGCCCACGCAGGGGCGACGCCTCCAGGCGCCCGCTCCCGACTTCGGCACCGGCTTCGTCTTCGGCGCCGCGCAGGGCGCGGGCCGTGCCCTCCGCGTCGTACTGGTCGCGAAGGTGCTCGGCGAGGCTGCGGATGTCGGGGCACTCGAAGAAGACGACCGGGCTGATGTCCGTGCCGAGAAGGCCGTTGACCTCCGCGGCCAGCCGCGCCAGCGCGATGGACTCGAAGCCGTATGCGTGAAAGTGGGTGTCGGCGTCGATCTCGTCCAGTTCGAACTTGAGCAGATCGGCGACCGTCTCCCGCAGTACCGCGATGAGCGCGCTCCCGGACTCCCCGTCTTCCGGTTCCGCGTTCTGTGCGAACTTCCGTGCCGATGGCGTCAGTTCAGGTGCCGGTGCCGCAACGGCCGCCGTCCGCACCGCCCCTGGCAGGGCGATCCGCGCCTGTGCCGCGCCGCCGTCCAGCGACCTCGGCAGCGCCCCGGCGGTGAACTCCGCGTCCTCGACCGCGCCCAGCACCCTTCCGTCCCCGTCCAGGAACGTCACACGGAACACCGACGCCCCCGTGCGTTCCAGTACGAGTACGCGGGTGCCGGCGAACCGCTCGCCGTGCACGGAGGCGACGCGCACGGCCGTGGCCTCCGCATGGCCCGTCGCGTGCTGCACGCCCTGCACCAGCCCGGCGAGCACCCATGCGGGGATGAGCACGTTGCGCTTGTGCGGGTCCTGGCACATGGGCGGTTCGGCGACATGTACGAGCAGCCGCCGCTCCCCGGCCTCCGTCACACCGGTGACGCTGCGCGCATACGGGCGGGCGTCGATGCCCGCGTCAGCGAGCGAGGCGTAGAAGGTGTCGCCGTCGAGCGTCACTGCCGCGCGGGGCGCCGGCCCCGACTCGCCGTCGGCGACGAGCCGTTGGTCCCCGGAGGTCACCTCTCCCGCGTCGGCCTCCACCCCGGCGGAGAAGTGCAGCGTGCCCCGCGCGGCGTGCCACAGCTCCACGCGGTGGGAGCCGTCGCCCGACGCGGCGAGCCGCCACTCGAAGACCTCCGTGGCGTCGGCGGGCGAGGGGAGTCGCGCCCACCGTGCGTCGCGCAGGCGCAGCGCCCCGTCCAGACCGGCCAGCCGGGCGAACGCCAGCGCGCCGTCCACCAGGGCCACGGTCGCGAAGCGGCGTGTGCGGCCCGACGTATAGACGTAGTCGAGGAGTTCGTCACCGGTCAGCTCAAGGGCGAAGCGCACCCCGTGCAGATCGGAGCGGTTGACGCCGACCCAGGGGTGTGACCGCCGCGTGAAGGCCAGGGGCCGCAGCACGCTGGGAGCGTCGTCGAACCCGGGGTACCAGCAGCGCACCTTCTCGAAGGGATACGCGGGCAGCGACACCTTCGCCGGGCGGGTCCCCTGCGGCCACAGCCGGTCCCAGTCCAGCGAGGCCCCGGCGACCCAGTGCGCGGCCAGCGCCTCCAAGTCCCTGTCGGCGAGGGCCCGTTCGACGTCTGCGGCCTCGACCCTGCGCCGCTGCTTCAGCGTGCTCTCGGTGAAGCGCACCTCGTCGGGGAGCGCCGCGGGGCGAGCCGTGAAGTCGACGGCCGCCAGCGCGGCGATACGGGCCTCCGCGTCGGCGGTGTCACGCGCCACGAAGGCGACCCGGCACGGCAGTTCGTTCTTGCCGGTCTGGAGGGTGTAGGCGAGGGCGTTCAGCCCCGGTGCCTCCTGCGCTACGTAGCGGCGGGCGTCCCGCAGCACCTTGGACATGGCCTGCGGGGTCATCGCGGAGAAGACCAGAAGCTGCGAACCGCCCCTGTCTTCGGCCGAGTTCACGGCGCCGTCGAACTCCTCGACGACCACGTGCACGTTGATGCCGCCCGCGCCGATCGAGGTGACTCCAGCGCGCCGCGGCACCTCTTCGCCGCGTACCGACGGCCGCCGCCACTCGGCTCGTTCACGCTGCACCACGAAGGGCGTGGACGCGAAGTCGATCGCTGGGCTGAGGGTTTCGGAGTGCAGCGAAGGCGCAAGCGTCCGGTGCTGAAGCTGTAGCAGCACCTTCGTCAGGCCGACGATGCCCGAACCGGACAGCAGATGCGCCACGTTGGACTTGACGGACCCGATGGCGCAGTAGCCCGTGTCCTCGGTGTCGCGGCCGAACGCGAGGCTCGCGCCCTTGATCTCGATGGGGTCGCCCAGCGACGTGGCCGAGCCGTGGCCCTCCAGATAGCTGACGGTGCGCGCGTCGACGCCCGCGTCGTCCAGCGCCTTCTCTATCGCCCGTGCCTGCTGCTGCGGGCTGGGCACCGTGAAGCCGTTGCGTACACCGGCGTTGGTCATGCCGCTGCCCTTGATGACGCCGTAGACGTGGTCGCCGTCCTCGACGGCCTCGGCGAGCGGCTTGAGCACCAGCGTGCCCACGCCCTCACCGAGGATCGTGCCGTCCGCCCCGAGCCCGTAACTGCGCACCACATCCGCCGACTTGGTGGTGAAGTGCGCCTGCGAGGTGGCGATGAGGTCGTACGGGTGCAGCATCAGGTTGATGCCGCCGACGACGACCATGCGGCACTCGCCGCCGCGCAGCATCCTCAACGCCTGGTGCACGCACGCGGACGACGACGAGCACATGGTGTCGACGAACATCGAAGGCCCGGTGAACCCGTAGTGATACGAGAGCATGTTGGCCATCACGCCGACCTCGCTGCCGCTCGTCGCGGTGCCGCGCATCAGCATGTTCTCGAAGCCGTAGTAGGCGTAGCTGTTGTTCATCGAGCCGACGAGCACGCCGACGTCGCCCTCATAGCGGCGGCGCAGCGTCTCCTTCGAGTAGCCCGCGTCCTCCAGGGCCGTCACTCCCGCCTGGAGGAACAACCGCACTTCGGGCGAGAGCAGTTCGGCGTCGCGCTGGGAGATGCTGAAGTAGCGCGGGTCGAAGGCGTCGACGTCGCGGAGGAACGTGCCGGTGCGCACCGTCGTCTTGCCCTGCACGTCGCGTTCGTCGAAGTAGAGGTCGCTGTGCCGCCAGCGCCACGCGGGGACGGGCTCGAAGCTGTGCCGCCCCTCGCTGAGCAGCTCCCAGAACTCCTCCAGGGTGTCGGCGCCCGGGTAGCGGCCCGCCATGCCGATCACGGCGATGTCGCCGCGTACTGCGGGCTGCCGGCGCGGCGCCGGTCGCGGTGTCACCGTCGCGGCGCCGGTGCGCGGGTGTGCGAGGGCCGTCTCCGACTCGGCCGGTACGGCGGGCACTTCGGGTACGGGAGCGGGGGAGACGGCCGGGGCCTGGGCGACGGCGCGCGATTCGATTTCGGCGGGCACCCCGGAGACGGCGGACGCATCGGAGACGGCTGGGTCATCGGATGCCGCGGGCGCGAAGAGTCCGAGGAGCCTGTCGCGGTGTTCGGCCACGAAGTACTCCGCCACGCCCTTCAGATCGACGTACTCGAAGAAGAGCGTCTTCGGCAGCGACCCGAAGGTGTCCTCCAGCCTGCTCGTCAGATCGACGATGGAGATCGAGTCGATGCCGTACGTCTCCAGCTTCTCCTCGGCATGGATCTGCTCGGGGTCCTGGAGGGTGACCTCGGCGAACTGCTCACGCAGCAAGTCCTGTGTCCTGATGAGGAGTTCGGCGTCGTCCAGCTCGGCACGCGCCTCGCCCGCAGCGCCGGACCGCGGTGACGCGGGGCCGCCCGCTGCCGCCTCGGCGGGCGCAGGCCGCTCCAGCCCCGCGTATACGCGCAGCGCCGGGCGGTCGCCGTAGAGGACCACTCGCCGCACCGGGGAGTCCGTGTGCAGCGCCCGCTCCAGCGCGTCCAGGCCCACGTCGGTCGGCAGCGGCACGGTGCCGGTGCGCTTGCGCAGATAGGCCAGGCTCGCGTCGTCGACGCGCATGCCGCCCTCCGCCCACAGCGGCCAGTCGACGGCACGGGTGGTCAGGCCGTCCGCCTGCCGCCGCGCGGCGAACGCGTCGAGGTAGGCGTTGGCCGCGGCGTAGTCGCCCTGCGCGGCGTTGCCGAACGCGCCCGCCACCGAGCCGAACACCAGCAGGAAGTCCAGACCGGCCGCGCGGGTGGCGGCGTCGACGCATGTGACGCCGTCCACCTTCGGCGCGAGCACGGCCTCGGTGCCCGCGAGCGGCTTGGTCGCCAGATAGCCGTCGTCGAGTACGCCCGCGGCGTGGAACACCCCGTCGATACGGCCGTGTTCGGCCCGCACGGCGGCGACGAGGGCGTTCACGCTCTCCTGATCGGTGACGTCCGCACGGCGATGGATCAGGGTGCCCCGGGTCAGGCGCGCGGCGAGGGCGTCGGCGGCGGGTGCGCCGGGCGACCGGCCGCTGACCACGACCGTCGCACCGTGGCGCAGACACAGCCGCTCGGCCAGCAGCAGGCCGATCCCACCGGCGCCGCCGGTGATCCAGTAGACGCCGCCCTCCTTGAGCAGACTTTTCCCGCCCGCCGCGCGGGCGCCGGGCGGCGGCAGTTCGGCCGTCTCATGGCGCAGCCGGCGGCCGTCGGCGGTGTGGGCGACCTCGGCGTCAGCGGTGTTCCCGCCGTCCGCCGCGGCTGCCGCTGCCGCCTCCGTGCGTACGGTCTGCTCGAAGCGGGCGGTGTCACGCGGGTCGAAGCCGTCGAGCAGCACGGTCGTGCCGTGGAAGGACGGGTTCTCCTGCCGGGCCGTCTTCAGCAGCGCGGCCAGCGGCGCGAAGACCGGGGAGTCCGGTGCGCCCGGAGCGACGAGCAGAACGCGCCGGGAGGAGCCGAGCAGCCGCCGCACATGCGGATAGCAGGCCGCGAACGCCGCCTTCATGGCCTCCGCGTCGGCCGCGTCCTTCGGCACGTCCAGATGCTCGACGTCAACGCCCAGGCGGGCGGCGCTCGTTGAGACGAGGTCCGCGTCGAGCGCGGCGTTCAGCACGGTCAACGGCACGCCGGTCCCCGCCGGTTCGGGGGCGGGGGCGGCTTCGGGAGCGGGAGCCGGGCCGGGAGCGGGTACGGGGGCAGGCGTCCAGACGCCGGTGACCTCAAGGAGTCCGGCCCCAGGCGCGGATGAGGGCGCGGACGTCCCCTCCTCGTTCGTCCCGGCCGTGGACGGCAGCTCCCGCGAGGTGTAGCCGGTGAGACGCACGCACAACCGCCCCTGCTCGTCGAGCAGATCGATGTCGGCCGCACCCGTACGCCCGCCGACGGCGGGCCGCAGCCACGCCCAAGTCGTGTCCGTGGTCGGCGCGTACGCGGTCAGGCCGTCCAGCGCGAACGGCACCGCGGGCGCGGACGGCCTGCGCCAGTCGCCGTCGTCCGTACCGAGTGCGAGGACTGCCAGCAGCGCGCTGTCCAGGACTGCGGGCTGTAGGGCCAGGCCGGTCGACGACTCGGCGGGCAGGCGCAGTTCGGCCAGCAGCGAGCCGGGAGCGGCATGCAGCGCACGCAGTGCACGCAGCGCCGGGCCGTGCTCGATGCCGCTGGCCTGGAGCGCCGCGTATCCCGCGTCGGTGCCGACGCTACGGGTGTGCTGTTCGCGAAGCGCCACGAGGCCGGGGGTGTCCGGAGCGGGAGCGGCGCTGTACTCGACGCGGCCACTGCTGTACGGCGTGCCCTGCGCGTCGGTGATCGCGTAGTCGTAGCCGCCGTCGTCTCCGCTGCCGGACGCGGTCAGCCGCAGCCGGGCGTCGAGTCCGCCGTCGCCGACGCGCAACGGCCGTACCCAGACGGCGTTACGGATGTGCGGGGCAGCGCCGGTACGGGCACCGGCCACGGCGGGCCGCCGTGCGGCCGCCGTCACCGCCTCCAGCGCCACCACGCCGGGGACGATCCGGGCCCCCTCGACCAGGTGGTCGCGTACGAAGGGGTCGGTGGGCTCGAAGCGCAGCGGGAAGGACCAGCCCTCCGCTTTCCCGTACTCGCCTCCGGTCCCCTTCTTCGCTGTCTCGTTCTCCGCTGTCCCGGTCTCCGCCTTCTCGCGAACTCCCTCACCGAGCAGCCCGTCGGCCACGGGCCCGTTCGCCGCCTCGGCTTCCGGTGCCCGTTCCGGTTCCGGCTGCGAGGCCGATCCCCGCTGCGGCTCCCGCTTCCGCAGCGGCTCCCGCTTCGGCTGTGCGTCCGGCCGGAACCAGTGCGGCGTCCGCGCGAACACCTGGCCCGGCAGGTGCACCCGCCGCCCGCCGCTGGGCCACTGCGACCAGTCGACGGGCAGGCCCCTCGTCCAGGCCGAGGCGAACTTCTCCTCCTCGCCCCGCTCCAGCCACCGCGCGACCAGTGCCTCGACGTCGTCGGCGTCCAGGCCGTCTCCGGCCCCGTCCTCCGCCCGGCCGCGCAGAGCGCCCGCCGGCGGCTTCTCCCCCGCGGCGAAGGCCGCGAGTTGCTCCGTCCACTCCTCGACGCTCGCCGCGCGGAAGACGATCCGCTCCCGCATCGGCACCCGCCCCTCGCGCAGCGTGCACGCGATGTCGGCCGTCGTCGGCGCGGAGCCCTCAGCGGTACGGGCACGCGCCCAGTCGGCGAGGGCGCGGCACTGCTCGCGCAGCCGCTCCTCGTCCGCGGCGGAGACCGGCAGCCGCACGGGCTGCCCGGCCTCATCCTCGGCATCCGCGCCTTCCGCCTTCTCGGCTGCCTGGGCCGCCTCGGCCGCCTCCAGTACGACATGGGCGTTGGTGCCGCCGAACCCGAAGGAGCTGACTCCCGCGCGCAGCGTCCCGGCGTCGCCCGGTTCCCAGTCGGTGAGCCGGTCGACCACGTACAGGGGGCTGCCGTCGAGCGTGATGAGCGGGTTGAGGCGGCGGAAGTTGACCGTCGCGGGCAGCTTTCGGTGGCGCATCGCCAGGATCACCTTGAGCATTCCCGCGATGCCCGCGGCGCCCTCCAGATGACCGATGTTGGTCTTCACGGAGCCGATCCCGCAGCGGTGCCCTGACACCTCCGGAGGTCCTGAGGCGTCCCGCTGACCCGACGCCTCCCCCGCCCCGTTCCCGCTCGGCTCCCGCTTCCGGGGGTTCTCCCCGCTCAGCTCAGCGAACGCCTTCTTCAGGCCGCTGATCTCGATGGGGTCCCCCACGGGTGTGCCTGGCCCATGGGTCTCGATGTAGGAGACGGTCCCGGGGTCGATACCGGCGCGCCGGTAGACGCCGGTGATCAGGTCGGCCTGCGCCGCGGGGTTGGTGACCGTGAGCGAACTGGTCCGCCCCCCGTGGTTGCTGCCGACGCCCTTGATCAGCGCGTGTACGGGGTCGCCGTCGCGGCGGGCGTCCGCCGCACGCTTCAGCAGGACGACGCCGCCGCCCTCGCCCCGTACGTAACCGTTGGCCTCGGCGTCGAACGCGCGGCACAGCCCGTCCGGCGAGAGCATGCCCGCCTTGGCGAAGGCGATGAAGTGCCGTGGCGACCAGGCGAGGTTGACGCCTCCGGCCAGCGCGTGGTCGCAGTCCCCGGCTTGCAGTGCCTGGACGGCCTGCTGCACCGCCACCAGCGAACTGGCGCACGCAGTGTCGTTGACGACGCTCGGCCCGCGGAAGTCGAAGTGGTGGGAGACGCGGTTGGCGATGATCGCGTAGGCCGTGCCGGTCGGGTAGTAGGCGTCGACCTCCTCGACTTCCTTCTCGATCAGCTCGGCGTAGTCCCAGTGGCACACGCCCATGAAGACGCCGGTGCGCGAGCCCGCGGCCCGGTCCGCCCGGTAACCGGCGTCCTCCAGCGCGTGCCAGCTCAGCTCCAGCGCCAGCCGCTGCTGCGGGTCCATCGAACGTGCCTCGCGCGGCGACACATGGAAGAACTCGGCGTCGAAGCAGTCGATGTCGTCTACGAAACCGCCCCACACGCTGTTGGTCTTGTTGAACTCACGGCGCGGGTGGCCGAGATGGTCCTCTCTGCGCCAGCGCCGCTCGGGCACCTCGCTGATCAGCGAGCGGCCAGCGGCAAGGTGCTCCCAGAACTCCTCGGGGCCGCGGGACCCGGGCAGCCGCAGGGACAGGCCCACGACAGCGATGTCACCGTCCGCGGGGCCGCCGGCCGGGTCGTGCGCTGGGCCCTCGACCGGGCCGCCCAGGGGACCGTCGGCGTGGACGCCGGCTTCTTCCTTCATCGCGGGATCTCCGTCCTAGGCCGGCAGCGCGGAGCTGCGCCGGTCGACGACGTACAGGGGGACAGCGAGCGGGGCCCGGCGCAGGGCGTTGCCCCGCACGTACCAGTGGTGCAGCCAGACCGTGGAGGCCAGCAGCACGAACGCCTGGTTCTCCTTGGTGCCGATCCGCTCGGGAGGGCTGTCGAAGACCCGGTCGGTGAAGCGCCTCACGAAGCGCGCGTCGAGCACGCCGATGTCGTCGAGGGTGCCGGGGTCGGTCAGCAGGTCGCGGTAGTCGGGACGTGACCGCACGAACGCGGCGCTGTCCGGTGCGCGATAGGGGAACTTGCCCTTGCGGACGATGCGTTCGGGGAGCACGTCCTCGTATGCGCGCTTCAGCAGGTACTTCTCGTCGAAGGGGTCGCCGAAGCGCAGATTGACCGTCGCGGCGCTGCGCACCACCGCCGGGTCGAGGAACGGGCAGCGGTTCTCCACGCCGTGCGCCAGCGCCATCCGCTCGCCCTGGGTGGAGAGCAGATAGCCGCTCAGCAGCGTCTTGAACTCCAGCCACTGCGCCTTCTGCACGGGGGTCAGTTCCGCGAAGCCGGGCTCCTGCGCGACGAGTTGCCTGACCGCGGCGAAGGGGTCGCCCGCGTCCTTGAGCAGCCGTACGGCGAACCTGCCGTTCTGGAACCGCATCTGGTGCGAGAAGAGACCGGGCATGGTCTCCTCCGCGAACTGCCGGTACAGGCCCAGCATCCGGCGGTGCTCGTCCTCGCCGCTGAAGTGGCTCAGATACGGATAGAGCTGCGCCATGCGCTTCATGCGGGTCTCGTCGTCCAGCTCGTGCCACTTCGACAGAAGCTGTACGTCCTTGAACACGCCGTAGCCGAGGAAGGCTTCGTCGGCGCCCTCGCCGCTGAGCACGACCTTGATGCCTTCGCTGCGCACGTGCTGCGCCAGCAGGTACATGGGGACGAACGCGGTGCGGAAGACGGGCACTTCGGCGTGGAGGACGGCCTCGGGGAAGGTCTCGACGACATCGCTGTCGGAGACGCGCACGGTGGAGTGGTGCGTCCCCAAGTGCTTGGTGAGTTCCTCCTGTTCGGCGGACTCGTCGAACTGGGCGTCCTCGAACTCGATGGAGAAGGTGCGCGGCGGCAGTCCGGCCCGCTCCTTGGTGAGGTGCGCGATGATCGAGGAGTCCAGCCCGCCCGAGGCGTAGACGCCGACCTCGACGTCGCTGCGCAGCCGCACGTCCACGGCCGACTCCAGCTCGGCGCGGACCAGTTCGACGGCCTCTTCCTCGGTGGCGGGCGGCGTTCCTCCGGCCAGATCGAGCGCCGCCCAACGGCCGCGCTCGGTCTCCTCGCCACGGATCGTCAGATACTCGCCCATGGGGAGCTGTTCGATGCCGCGGTATCCGCTGTGTGCGGGCAGCGGCGTCCAGGTGGCGAACGCCGAGGCGAGCTGCTGTGCGTCGAAGTCGAACTCGAAACCGGGGTAGGCGAGGAACGCCTTCATCTCGGACGCGAAGAGCCAGGCACCCTCGTGGCGTGCCACGTAGAGCGGCCGTTTGCCGAACCGGTCTCGTGCGAGGTGCAGTTCACCGGTCGAGGTGTCGTAGAGGGCGAACGCGAAGGCCCCGTTGAAGCGTTCGAGGCACGACCGCCCCCAGGTCGCCCAGGCCGTCAGTACGACCTCGGTGTCGGACTCCGTACGGAACGCCACTCCGCGGCGCGTCAACTCGGCCCGCAGTTCCCGGTAGTTGTACAGCTCGCCGTTGTAGCAGAGCCAGTAGCGGCCGTCGGGGGTGCCGATGGGCTGGGACCCCGAGGAGAGGTCGATGATGCTCAGGCGCACCGTGCCCATGGCGGTCCGGTCGTCGAGGAAGCAGCCCGCCTCGTCGGGGCCCCGGTGCTCGATCTGCGCGAGCATGCCGTCGATCAGTTCGCGATAGCCCTGCGCGGGCAGGGGACTTCGGTGGAAACCCGCTATTCCGCACACCGGCTTACCTGCTCTCGGCGGTCTGCCGGCGTGCCGACGCCACGAAGTCGACGATGCCGGACAGCGACGCGGAGACGTTGCCGAGCAGTGCATCCTCGCCGAACTTCACGCCGTACTCCCGCTCGATGTGCGCCATCAGCGAGATGTAGCCGAACGAGTCGAGCACACCCGCCTTGAACAGGTCGGAGTCCTCGGTGATCTCCGAGTCGAACTCGAACATGAACTGCTCTTCCATGTACTTCTTGAGTTCCGCGTACTGCTCGGATTCCTGCTTCATGGCGTACCTCGTCTCGTTACGGGTCTCGTTCGGGCTCGGGAAGCCGGCACGGCGAATGGAAAGGGGTGGCCGGGCCGGATGCGCGTCCTCTTCGACGCCGCGTGTGACGCGTCCTCTTACGGTCGTTCCGTGTGCGGTCGGTTCCGTTCCTTCCGGATCAGCAGGCGGCCAGCCCGGAGGTGATGACGCGTCCGATGCCGGGCCAGTGAGCCCGGATGAAGAAGTGGTCTCCCGCGAAGCGGTGCCGGGTCAGGGGCGCGGTGGTCTCCCGCTGCCATGCTTCGACGTCCGCGTCGGTCAGCCCCTCCGCGTCGCCGGTCATCGCGGTGACGGGGCAGTCCAGCGGCGCGGAGGGCGTGTACGTGCAGGACCCCAGGACGGTGAAGTCGGCACGCAGCACACGCTCGAAGAAGGTCTTGAGGTCCTCGTACTCGAACAACTCGTCCGGGACGCCCCCGAGTTCTCTCAGGTGCTTCCAGAAAGCGTCGGTCGGCAGGTCCGAGGTGTACCGCTCACGGCTGGGCAGCGAAGGGACGGCTGGGCAGCGAAGGGCCGCACTCGCCGGAGACGAACAGGTGCCGCGGCCCCGGCAGGCCCTCCTCGCGCAGCCGCTGCGCGAGCAGATGGACCAGCCGTGCGCCGAGGCTGTGCCCGTAGAGCGCGTACGGTGCGTCGCCCCCGTCGATACGGCCCCGTATCCGCGCCAGCATGTCCTCGACCAGGGGCCCGGGTTCGGTCAGCAGCGGCTCGGAGACCCGCTTGCCTCGGCCGGGCCGCTCCAGCGTGACGACGTCGATACCGGGGCAGTGCTCGGCGAGCCCGGCGTAGGAGCGCTCGTCGCCGCCGGCGTAGGCAGCGCAGAAGAGCAGGGGGCGGGGCCGGGGGCCGGGGCGCGCCTCGGGGGCGGCGGCGGGGGCGGCGACCGGTGCGGCGACGGCAACTCTCGCTGGACGTACGGGAGTCGATACCGCGGACGTCGCGGTCCTGGCGGCGGACTCGGCGGCGGGCTCGGCGGGATCTGCGGAGGCGGCCCGATTCCCGGACACGGACGCGCTCGCAGACACGGCCGGACTTGCCGGCGCCTGGTCGATCTGGTGCAGCATCCGCGTCAGCACGGTGCCGGGCCCGACCTCTCTGCCGTTCGCGGCGGGGGTCCTCGCAAGCGTGCGGCGGACGCTCTCCAGCCATCGCACCGGCCCGTAGATCTGCTCGCTCAGCGTGCCCGCGATGTCGTCGCCGTAGGGCCGCGCGGTCACGTTGGCGATCACCGTCGCCCGCAGGGGGTTGAAGCGGAACCCCTTGAGGAAGGCCCGGAACTCGTCACCGGCGGGCTTCATCAGCCGGGAGTGGAACGCGGCGGACACCTTCAGCCGCACGCTGCGCACCCGGCGCTCCGTGAACATCCGCTCCGCCCGCTCGATCTCCTCGCCGGGCCCCGAAAGCACCGTCTGCGTGGGGGTGTTGACGTTGGCGACGTCGAGCTGCTCCAGGCCCTCCTCGGCGAGCACCTGCCGTAACTCGTCCTCGCCGGGCCCGAGCACGGCCAGCATTCCGCCCTGCCGTGCCTGCGCCATCAGCTCACCGCGCTTGATCACGAGCCGCAGCCCGGTCTCGAAGTCGAAGGCGCCCGCCGCGAGCAGCGCGTTGTACTCGCCCAGGCTGTGCCCGAGCAGACAGCCGCCCTCAGGCGCCCCGTCCTCCACGGACTCCCGGTACGCGAGGGCGTTGACGGTGTAGAGGGCGGGCTGGGTGTAGCGCGTGTCGTCGAGCAGGCCGTCCGGATCGTCCAGGCACAGCCTGCGCAGGTCGTATCCGAGGACGTCGCCGGCCGTGGACACCGTCTCGGGGTACCGATCGAAAAGGGCCTTTCCCATGCCTCTCGTCTGGGAGCCCTGCCCGGGAAAGAGTACGAAACAGTCCAAGCCTTTTGACGTGACCATCGACATACCGAATCCGTACTCCGATAAATGGCTTCGCCGGGGATCAGAAGATTGAACGGGAAGCTCACACGGAATGCGGGAACCGACCGTCGACCAGAACGTAACACGAGGAGTCCGATCCAATTGCAGTTCCGCCCACAAGGAGTGCACCTGAGAGGACGGCGGATCTCGAACGCCTGACGGGAGTGTAGGCGGCAACCCCCGCAACCCGCAATCGCGGATTGTCCGCACGGAACGTCTCAAGGGATGGACAGAATCCCCTTCAACCGGCTCGGGAGCCATGGACTTGTCAACGCGCGGAGAGCCCCGCAGAGACCCCCTCTTCGCAGGTCAGAGAATTGTCATTACAAGGTCTAGCCCAGGAAGGGAGTCTCAGGCGAACCTCAAATCATCCACCGCGACACCGCCCGGCGACCGCAACCCGCAGAAGTGCTCAGGAATGCTCAAAGTCTGAGCCGCCATAAACGACGCCTACGGAAAGGTTAAGAGAGCCTTAAAATTCCGAGGGCGCGCAAAACCACGCACATCGAGAACAGACGGCCCGCACGCCGAACCACCGAACACCCGGACAGATCCCCTGCCGTTCGGGACAGATCCGGCACCTCGACCACGGCTATCCCCGCACAACCCAGACATTTCCCGGCGTGAATACAGAATAGAACTCGACGGTAACCTTAATATTGGCATGAGCACGCCGCAAAATGCTGTCCCGTCGGTTTTCGCGTTGCTCACAAGAATTCCGTGAGCATGACCACAATCCGGCCCTCGCCCGTCCCCGGCGGCAGTGCCGGGGGACCCGGCGGGACGCGCTCCTCCACAACCATGCGCGGCAGTACGGGAGTTCGCACGGGGACGCATGGCGGGCGGGGGCGGCTGCCCGCCGCCCCCGCCCTGTTCACTGTGGTTCTGCCCGGTGCTACTCCGTCATCCTGAAGTCGACCCGGGCGGGATCGGCGCCGCCGACGGTGAACTGGATGCTGGGGATCTCGCCCACGGTGAGGCCCTCCGTGTAGATGGGAGCCTCGACCCGCGCCGACTCGCCCTGGTCCAGGTCGAGATCGACCTCGCACTCCGCCGTGTAGGAGACCTGCTTGACCACGCAGGGGAACGGCTCCTTCGATCCGTTCTCGCGCTGGACCACGACCGTCTGGTCCTTGTAGAACTTCACGCCCTTCGGGCCCGGCTTGAGAGCGACCGTCAGCTTGCCGACGTGCCCGCCGGCGTCGTTGACGACGTCGACGGCGGGCCGCGCGGGTCCGTTGACCTTCGCCGAGTACGGGGTCACGGGCTTCACCGTGGGCTTGACCACCGGCGGCGGAGGCGGCGGCGTGGGCGTGAGTTCACCGGAGAAGTCCCAGCGGGAGCTGGAGTCGGTGGAGGACGTGAGACCCAGCTTCTCCCACGACCCCTGCGAGGTGACGGGGGCGAGATGCTTGCCCGGTTCGTTGCGGGGGCTGATGGTCACGCCCTTGCCGCCCCCGGCTGCGGGCTCCACGATCCAGTCCTGGACGCTGGAGTCGTCACAGCTCCGGAAACTCGTCGGGAATGTGGTGTTGTACGGGCTCGGGACATTGCTCAGGCACCAGTCACGCCCCAGGGAGTCGGCGAGCTTGAGATGGCGGTACTTGCCGCCTTCCTGCGATTCGAGCGTCCAGTTGAGGTTCTTGAACCCCCACCAGATCGCCTTGTCGATCGTGATTCCCGCTCGGCCGGCGCCGGGCACGTCCTGGTAGGCCGCCATCTTCTGGCCGTTCTTCTGGTTGGTGAGCGTGCCGGTCGGCGACGAGGAGCTGTCCGCGGCGGCCGGGGTGCTCCCGAGCGCCAGTGCACCGAGCATGCTCGTGGCCACAGCGAGGGCGGCTACTGCCGTACGGGCGAGTCCTGCGGGCCGTACTGCTCTGCTCTTCGTCCAGCGGCGCTGGTCGATGGTTTCCATGTGTCCGCCTTTCACGGCGAGTTCGTTGTCTGTCGCTGCGCGGCCGGAGTCCGGTCTCCGCGCTCTTCAAGGGGATTCACCGGCGGCGGGCGGCCGATGTGTGACGGCGGGGTTCTTTGGCCAGGTCGGCCTACGTCCGGAACAGGAACGGCACAGTTCCGGGAGAGGCCCGGGAGAGGTAAGGCAGAGGTACGGCAGAGTCCGGACGGGGTGGAGCGTCTCGCCCCCCCGGGGGCCGCGTCCGCTGCCCGGTGCGTACTCCCTCACGGGGCAACTGGCTCCCGGGAACGAAGAGTCGACGTCGTAGATCCCTGAACACACGAAAGAACACGACAGCCGGACCCGGCGCTCTCGTCGCTCCGGGTCCGGCGAGCCGTGCTCCACCGCGCCTCGTCCAGGCAGGCGCCCTCGGGTCTCAGGCGCCGCGCCTCCTGGGAGTCGTCCAGGGAGAGTCCGCGCGACTGAGGATGAGAGCGAACTCCGCCCGCATCCGGTCGAAGGGCTTGTACGGGTCGAGTCCCGTCAACTTCCGGATGGCGCGCAGCCGGTAGGTGCAGGTGTGCCGGTGCACGTACATGCTGCGCGCGGTCGCGGTGACGCAGAGGTTGTGGGCCAGGAAGGCGGCCAGGGTGTCCAGCAGATGGCGACAGCTGCTGTCGGTCACCAGGGGGCCCAGGCAGGCCTTGACGAAGGCGGCCCGGTCGTCCGGCGGCATGTCGAGCGCGGCGATCAGCGGGAGTCCTTGCCGGGTGTCGAAGGGTGCACCGTAGTGGCGTGCGACGACGGCGGCGAGGGCGGCCCGCCGTGCGGCGCGCGAGGTGTCGCCGTCCTCCACCACGACCAGTGCGTACGTACCCAGGACTTCGGGTGAGCGGGGACGTTCCCGTGTGAAGACGCAGACATGGGTCCCGGTCACGGTGATCAGCGCGTCGGGGTTCGCCCCGCGGAACCGCCGCAGGGCCTCCCTCTCCCCGTCGGCGGCCAGGATCACCGCGAGGCACCAGCGGGGCGCCGGGTGCCGCACGCCGGACGACAGCGACGGTGGCGACGGCGCCAGGGGCGGATGCGACAGCGGTCGTTCATGGACGCGGTCGTGGGAGCCGTGGGCGCGGTCGTCGGCGCGCTCGTGTGCCGTGTCGAGAGCCTTGTCGTGGGCTGCGTCGTGGGCCGTGTCGTGGGCCGTGTCGTGGGAGCGGGCCGTGTCGTAACTCCCGTCGTAGACACGGTCGTTGGACGTACGCGACGCCTCACGGCCCGTACCGACCGTGCCGCCGACCCCACCACCGCCCACACCGCCGGCCGCACCCCCGTGCGCTGCCACGCTCGCCGCCGCCGCGGCCTCCATCCCGCGCCTCAGCGCATGTGTCATGGGCTGCGACGAGGTGGCCGGGGATCTGTCCCGGGTGAGCGTACGGACGTAGGCCCGGTGCAGCAGCAGGCTCTCCTCCGCCGACAGGCCCGCGGCCCGGTGAACGTCGAAGCGCTGTTTGAACCTTGAGCGCAGAGCGGTCGCCGGTACGCGGCCACGGGCGACGGTGAGCCACAGCGTCATGTCGTCCACGGCCACCGTGAGGCTCAGCCGGTCTGCGAAGTGCCGTTGGACGAGGGGCTCGGCCAGAAGTCGGCGAGCCAGCGACTCCGCCCGGCGGTCGCGTCCGTCGTCGACGGCACAGCGCGGAGCGGGCGCGGTGACACGGGCGGGGAGGCCGGAGATCTCAGGCAAGGAAGGATGGTGCACGAACACTCCTGGCTATGGGTAATGCCTCGGTTCAGCGCGCCCTTTACGCATGGCGCTGCCGGGCCTTGACTCAAGCGTGGGAGTGGCGCGTTCTCGCCGACAATCGACAACGTGCATAAAGTCGGCGGCGTTTCCCCGGAAGCGGACGCCATGTTGGACAAAGTCGGCCTTGCGGGTGTGGCGTATCGGCAATCGATGATTGCGGGCACGACGATTTGGGAATCCTCCGCGGCCACCGCGAACGCATCCCGCGCTCCGGCGATATCCGCAGGCCAAAGCCGTCAACAGGCCCTGCGCTACGCCGATTTCGAATTGTTGAACATCACCTTGTGCAGTAGTCGGACCGCACTTCACGGGCATCAGGGCAAGGGATTGTACAGCGTGGCCTTAAAAACGGCCGCCGCCTTTCGGGGAGCTTCGATTCCGGGGTCTCGTGTACGGCAGTGGAGCGACGAATCGCCTCCGCCGGTATCCGAATTCGTCCTGGCCATCAGGTGCTCATTGTGCCGAGCACTCTCCCCGTCCCAGCGGGACAGGTCTTCGGCGCCGCCCGGTCCCGGTCACGGCCGTGCACACCGCACGCCGACCGCACTCCCGGCACTCTTCCGCGTGAGGCCGGCGGGAGTGCTCACGTACACGGGCCGGGGCGGCAGACGACCGACCGCGCTGCGGCCGGGGGCGGTTGCGCCACCGACCAAGGAGCGACGCCCAACATGTCACTGCCGTGTTCCCCGGGCACGAGCGAGTCCCCTGCCCGGCCGGCCGGGCCCGCCGAACTGCTCGACCTCGAAGTCATCGTTCCCGCCTACAACGAGGAACACCGCATCGAGGCGACGATACGGGCTCTCACGGGCCATCTTCGGCGGCTGCCGCTGACCAGCGGGGTCCGCGTGGTCGACAACGGCAGCAGCGACCGCACGGCCGAATGCGTCGACCGGCTCGCCGCGTTGGGGCTGCCGGTCACCGTCACCGGCTGTGCGAGTCCCGGCAAGGGAGCGGCAGTCGCACGAGGGGTGCTCACCTCCCGTGCGCGCTGGACGGGCTTCTGCGACGCCGATCTCGCCACTCCCGCCCATGCGTTGGACGACGCGTTGACGCTGCTGCGCGAGGGCTGGCAGGTGGTCGTCGGCTCCCGTCGCTGCGCGGGCGCCCGCATGGTCGTGCGCCAGCCGCTCTCCCGGCGGCTGGGCGGCTGCGGATTCCGCTTCCTGGCACGGGGGCTGGCGGGACCGGTGGCGGACACGCAGTGCGGGTTCAAGTTCTTCGCCACGGCCGCGGTGCTGCCGCTGTTCGCCGACGTGACGTGCACCCGCTTCGCCTTCGACCTCGAAGTGCTGGCACGTGCCCGTGCGCTCGGGCTGAGCACCGTCGAGTTCCCGGTGGCGTGGAGCGACCGGCAGGGGTCTACGTTCCGGCTGGTGAGCGACGGCTGCCGGGCCGCGGTCGACCTGTGGCGGCTGCACCACCGCCTCGCGCGCTCCGCCGAGAAGCGGCACGGCGAGGGACGGAATGAGCCTCGGCACGGCGAGCGGCGGAATGGTGTGCGGCAGTACGGCACCGCTGCGGGAACCCCCGCCGTGGAGTGCGCCCCTGCGCAGCTCGTCCACGCGCAGCCCGTCCCCGCGAAGGCCGTCCCCGCGAAGGCCGCCCCTGCGAAGAAGGGGCGCGCGTCGTGAGCCGCCTGCGGGAGTCCTTCCCCGGAACGGACCGCTGGCGAGGCCGTCATGTGGTGATCGCCAACTGGCGTGACGGCCGTCATCCTCAGGCGGGCGGCGCGGAGTTGTACTGCGAGCGGGTCGCCCGCGAACTACACGACGCCGGAGTCCTCGTCACCTTTCTCACGGCCAGGCCCCGTGGCAGCGCCCGGCGTGAACGCACGCCGTACGGCACGGTCGTCCGTGGCGGCGGGCGCTACACGGTCTATCCGTTCGTGCTGCTGTGGCTGCTGCTGCATCGCCGCGGGGTGCACGGCGTCATCGACTCCCAGAACGGAATCCCCTTCTTCGCGCCCCTGGTGCTGCGCCGCCGCACTCCCGTACTGCTGCTCATCCACCACGTCCATCAGCAGCAGTTCGCGCTGCTCCCCCTCCCCCTCGCCGTGCTGGGCAGATGGCTGGAGGCCACCGGAAGCCGCCTGGTCTACGGGCGGCGGACGGTGTGCGCGGTGTCCCCTTCGTCCCGGGCCGAGATCCGCTCGCGGTTGGGCCTGCGCGGCCCGGTGTATCTCGCGCCTCCGGGGCTTACGCCCGGGACCCCCGGCCCACGGGCGGCTCGTCCCCGCATCGTGTGCGTGAGCAGGCTGGCCCGTCAGAAGCGCCTGGACCGTCTGATCCGTGCCATGCCGCTGCTGCTGCGGCTACAGCCGGGTACGGAGCTGCACATCGTCGGGGACGGGGCGGCGCGGGCCGAACTCCAGCGCCTGGCCGCCGGGTTCGGCGTGGGCCGCTCGGTGGTCCTCCATGGGCGGCTGCCCGCCCGTGCCCGTGACGCCCTGGTGGCGTCGGCGTGGCTGACCGCGCTCCCCTCACCACGCGAAGGCTGGGGCCTGTCGGTCATGGAGGCGGCCGCCCTCGGGGTGCCGACGGTGGCCTATGACGTACCGGGTCTGCGGGACACCGTACGGCCCGGCCGCACCGGCTGGCTGGCCCAGGAGGGCGAGGACGGCGAAGACGGCGAGGACGGCGAGGACGGCCGTGAGGGCAAGGAGGACAAGGAGGACAAGGAGGGCCCGGGGCAGCTTGTGAGGACGCTCGATCAGGCGCTGCGAACGCTGCGCGACCCGGACCAGTACGCACTCTTCTCCACGGCCTGCCGCGAGTGGAGCGCCAGGTTCACCTGGACGGCCACCGCGGCGCACCTGCTGTCCGCGCTGACCGCCGAACGGCTGCGCCTGCGCGGTGACTTCGGCCTGCGGCCCATGAGCGACGCCTGCACCGTGGTGACGCTGCCCCGCGAGATGTTCGACGCGGCGGATGCGAGCGTCCTGCGGCCGACCGATCTGGCGGAGACGGGCGACAGGCAGGCCGCGCTGCTTCTCACCGGGGCCGACGAGCAGGACGCGCGAGGAACGCTCGTACGGATGGGGCTGGACCCGTACGACGACCGGATCGGGGTACGGCTGGCCCGGCACCGGGATCTGCTGGGCTGGCGCGCGCATCCGTCGGCGGGCGACGGCCAGGCCCGCCGGAACCAGGAACGCCGGGTCCCGTACCCCCGGAAGCCGGACGGCCGGGCGCTCGACGGCCCGTCCCCCAGCCGCCGGTCCCCGAACAGCCTTGCCGCCGGGGCGGGTTCGGCCCTGCCCCGCTGGGTGGCCGCAGTGCCCGGGATGTTTCGGCCTCCGGTCGTGGCCGTGGCCTCGGTCGCCGGTGTGCTGTTCGCCGTCGCCGTGGCCGCCGGGGAGCCGTACGCCCTGACCGGAGTGCTTCCCGTCGCGGTCCTCTCCTGCCGCCGCGCCGCGGAACGCGAGGGGGCCGTGTGCCTCATCGCCGTCGTGGTCGCCGCGTGCGGCATGTACGTAGCGATCGCGGCGGGCGACCTGGCCCGCGAACCGTGGGGCCTGTGGAGCCCGGTCCAACGGGCGGGCGCCTTCCCGCAGTTCGTCGTCGGCTGCACCGTGACGACGCTGGGGACGCTGACGGTCCTATGGCTGCTGTGGCGATGCGTACGCCGTCAGGAGGCGGAGACGGCGTTTCCAACGGGCGGTACGGCACCAGGCCGTACAGCACCACCGGGCCGCCCGGCACCGGCCCGCCCGGCACGGAACACGCGGAAGGCTGACCAACTCGCCGCGCCGGACCGTCCGTCGCCCTTCCTGATCACCGCGTGGTGCGCGGCGGGACTGGTCCATCTCGCCTACGCCATGGCCTGCGGCGCCTTCGAAGTGCGGCTTTGCCACACGCAGTCGATCGCCGCGTCTGCCTGTCTGGCTCTCGCCGCGGCACACGCGCTGCGCGGGTTCCACGGCGAGGGCGCCTGCCAGGGCAAACAGGCGATCTCCGGGACCACCGCGACCGACAGGACCACCGCGACCGGCGGGCCGCTCCCCCGCGCCCGCCCCGGCACTCGTCCGGCGTCGCTCTCCAACCGCCCCGAAGAGCAGGCGAGTTGACCATGCCCGCAACACAGACCACGGCCGGCGGCTCCCGGACGAACGCCGACTCCCCGCCGCAGCTCCGGACTTCACGTGCGGCTGCCGCGCTCACCTGCGCCACTCTGCTGGCCGGTGCCGGAAACTACGGCCTTTCCCTGCTCATGGTCCACCTGCTGGCTCCGGCCGAGTACGTCCGATACGCCACGGCCTCCAACGTCCTGCTCGCCGTGGGCACGTTCGCGGGCGCCACGATGCCCGCCCTGGTGACGCGGGAGCTGGCCGACCGTCCCCACGGGCCCGTCCAGCGGGCGCGCGGCGTAAGGCTCTGCCTGCGTACGGCCGGTGTCTACGCACTGATCTGTGCCGCCGGAGCCTGCGCCGCCTGTGCCACCTACGCCGGTCCCGCCCTGACGGCCGCGGTCGCAGCCGCCGCCGTGCTGCTGTGGACCAACGCCACGGGCGCGGGATTGCTGCAAAGCCGCCAGGACTTCGGGCGGCTGGCCGTGCTCTGGCCCGCCGAGGCGGCCGTCCGTGCCGTCGCCTCGCTCGCCTTCCTCTTCGTGGGCCGCAGCAGCGCGGGGGCCGTCGCCGGTATCGCGGCCGGTGCGGCGGCCACCGCCGGTGCGGCCTTCCTGTCCGACCGGCGCCCCCTTCCGTGCCGGACTCCGTCCGCGCCGCACAGGCCACCGCCAGGCCCGGCAGGCGGCGGCCCGGCAACCGGGCGGCGGGCCCCTTGGCGGCGGGCCGCGTCCATCGGCGGCGCCCAGGCCCTGATGTGCCTGCTGCCGTCCCTGGACGTCGTCGTAGCGACCGCCGTGCGTTCCGGAAGCCCCGAACTCGCCCCGTATCAGGCGCTGTTGGTGCTCGCCCGCGTCCCGCTGTACGCGGCGACCGCTCTGGCGGCCGTACTGCTACCGCAGTTGGCCACCACACCGGTCACCACACAGCCCGCGGCATCGGCTTCCACACCGACCGCCCATGAACGCATCGACCGCACACCCGTACACAGAGCCCTTCGGCTCCACTGGGCGGCGGCCCTCACCATCACCGTCGCCGTCGTCACCTGCCCCCGGCCGCTGCTCGCGCTGGTCGTGCCCCCTTCCTACGCCGGCTCCGCGGCGCTGCTGCTGCCGCTGGGCATCGCGGGCGTGGCCGCCGCGACCCTCACCGTGACCGCGACGGTCTTCCTCGCCTGGGGTCCGCTGCGGCAGCAGATCCGGCTGCTCGCCGCCGCCTGCCCGGCCGGTGCCCTGCTGTACGCGGCCACCGCGGGCCAGCCCGTCCGCCTCGCCTGGAGCGCCGCCCTGCTCACCACGGTCACCGCCGCC
The DNA here is from genome assembly GCF_022524345.1 of Streptomyces marispadix. Taxonomy (NCBI): domain Bacteria; kingdom Bacillati; phylum Actinomycetota; class Actinomycetes; order Kitasatosporales; family Streptomycetaceae; genus Streptomyces; species Streptomyces marispadix. The sequence goes on from NZ_JAKWJU010000002.1 coordinate 2,555,153, forward strand.
GCCTCACTCGTCCTGGCCGGACGCCGGATCGCATCGCCGCTGTGGCGAACCGCCGCCGCATGGTGCGCCACGGCCGCCGCCGTCGCCTGCGTCCTTTACGCGCTGCGCGGGCATACGGCGCTGTGGTGCCTCGCCGTCCTGGCCCTCGCCGCCACGGCACCGGCCGCCGTACGGGATCGTCAACCCACCCGTACACAAGGGCCGTTGCGGGTGCTGCACCTCGCCTTCGAGGACCCCCGCAGCCCCGGTGCCGGCGGTGGTTCCGTGCGTACGCACGAGGTCAACCGCCGCCTGGCCTCCTACGGAGTCGAGGTGACCGCCGTCTGCGCACCATGGCCGGGGCCCGGCTGCACCCCCACGGTCCATGACGGCGTCCGCTACCTGCCGCTCCCCGGGCGGCTCGGCCCCCTCAACCGCAGTGGGACGCTCTGCCGACTCGCCTATTTCTGCGCCGTCTTGGCCGGTCTGTGGCGGCTGATCCGCCGGATGGACCCCGACCTGGTCGTAGAGGACTTCGCCGCGCCCTTCTCGTCGGTCTGCGTTCCATGGCTGACGCGGCGGCCCGTCGTAGGAGTGGTGCAGTGGCTCGCCGCCGCCGAGAAGACCGAGCAGTACGGGCTGCCCTTCCATCTCGTCGAACGCCTGGGCCTGCGCTCCCACAGCAGGCTCGTCGCGGTCAGCGAGGGACTCGCCGCCGAGCTGCGGCGCCGCCGCCCCGGCGCCCAAGTCACCGCGCTGCCCAACGGGATCGACCGCGCCGCGTTCACCGCCCCCGCGGGCGCCGCACGCGAACACGTCCTGTATCTCGGACGTCTTGAGACCAGCTCCAAGGGACTCGATCTGCTGCTGCGCGCCTACGCGTCGGCCGCCCCGCGCACCACCTGCGATCTGCTGATCGCGGGCGACGGGCCGGACGCCGAGACCGCACGCTCGCTCGCCCGCAAGCTCGGCGTCGAGGGGCGGACCCGCTGGCTCGGACGCGTCGAAGGGGCCGTCCGTTACGCGCTTCTGGCCGGTGCCCGACTGGTCTGCGTGCCCAGCCGCTACGAGACGTTCGGACTCGTGGCCGCGGAAGCCCTCGCGACGCGTACGCCCGTCCTGGCCTTCGACATTCCGAATGTGCGCGATCTCGTCACCGACGCCGTGGGAGTACGCGTACCCCCCGAGGACGTCCGCGCGTACGGGGACGCCCTGGCGGACCTCGCCGCCGACCCCGCCCGCTGCCGCCGCCTCGGGAGGGCGGGGCCCGCGACGGTCGCGCATCTGGACTGGGACGCCGTGGCACGCGCCCAACTCGCCCTCTACGAACGGGCCGTGGGCCGGGAGCGCAACGAGGACGCCGGCCGGGCACAGTGAGGTGACGTCTCGCCGGGGGCGGCGGTCGTGCCCGGCGCTCCGCGTCGTGCCCGGCACTCCACGCACATCCCGGCCACGCATTCCCAGCACACGCAATTCCGGGGCGAGTTCACTCGGCGAACGGCGGGCCTTTCATCGCACGCTCTTCATCCCACGGCCTAGCTTCCACGCTTTTGATCCCACACCTTTGATCCCACGCTTTTCATTGCGCGACTCTCCGAAGGCCCGGCCTCTGGCCGATCTGTAGAACCTTCGGCTCGCGGCCGGTTCGGGGAATTCGAGGTCGGCGACGAGTCCTGTGTGAGCACCGCCGGACGGCGGTGACGGAACGACACAGGAGGAAGAGCCATGTCCGTCACACCATCGTCATCGACAGACTCGTCGGCGGCTTCCGAACAGCGACCGGATGCCGGTCAGGAGACGAATCTGGTGAAAGATCCCTGGTTCCAGAGCTATCAGGTCGGCTCCGGCTGGGGCACCGACGGCTTTCTCAAGCTCGTCGACTTCGCCAAGGACCGCCATACGTCGCTCACTCACTGGAAGACCGACGCGGCGATCGGCAAGAGGTACCAGGCGATCACCCTCTACACGCAGAACCCCGACACGGCCGCGAATCAAAACGGGAGGATGATCCTGCCTCCCGGAGCGCCTCCCGGGGCCAATGCGCTCGACCTCAACGGCTGGGAGGCCCAGGGATTCGTCGAGCAGGAGATCGCCACCCGTAAGGGAGCGACGTACGAACTGCGGTACTGGCTCGGCTACGACATGTACGGCGGCACCGGCATCGCGCAGATGGGAGCACAGGCCAGCGCCACCGACGCCGAGACCGGCGCACCGCTGGCGGCGAAGATCTCCCGGGTCCAGAAGGGAGGGAAGGCGCCCAACAACGTGAACAACGACCCGCGGTGGCGGCAGGAGAGCGTCGAGTTCACGGCCAGGTCGTCCCTGACGAGGATCCGGGTGCAGGACATGACAGGGCCCGTGTCGGCCACCGACGACCTGGTGCCCGCGTATCAGGGGCTGACGGGCGCGGACGTCACCGGTGTCTCCGTGACGGAGAAGGCGCCCGCCCCGGGGGACTTGGCGGTCGCGTTCACCGCGGTGCCCTTCCTGACGGCGCGTGCGGGCAGCACGGCCGTGGTCGCCGTGGACGTCGCCAACACCGGGAGGGTCCGGATCGGGGAGCAGAGGGTCGTCCTCACTCCCGGGCCCAAGGGCGTGTCCTTCCTGCGGGCGCAGGCCGTCATCGTCAAGCGCGAGGAGGGGGAGACCTCCCACCCGTGCACGGTTACCGAGTATCCGACGGTCAAGGCCGTGTGCCCGGCCGTTCCGCTGAACATCGAACCGGGCCGTACGGTCCGGCTGGAGACGGAGATCAAGACCGGCAGCGACCTGCGGGAGGGCGATCTGCCCTCCGTCCGCTTCCAGGTCGGGGAGCTGGGCTCCGCGCACGGCGAGGTGAAGATCGTGGGCTGACGGCCCCGGAGTCGAACCGAGGGCCCCGGAGCCGAGCCGAAGGCCCCGGAGTCGAGCTGAGGGGCCCCGAAGTTGCCTGACCATGTGGTGACTTGGCCCTGGTGACTTGGCCGCGGCTCGCTTCGCGAGGAGGCCAAACCTGCGCTGCGGCAGCCGGACCGCCTTCCGGCTGCCGCCGGCGGCTCGTCCACGACAGGCGCTCATCGCCGGTCCTTACGCGTAGGCGCGTCGCGTGTATGCGCGTTGGCAGAGCGGCGCAGCTCGTAGATCTCCAACGCCTTTGCGGTGGCGCCCGGTTCGCGGTGTACGAGGCGGGCATAGCGGCCGAGTCCGGCGTACAGGCCCGGTGTGATCGTGGTGTAGCCCTGGGCGATCAGCTCCCTGGAGACCACCAGATAGCCGGGGCGCATACGGGCCAGATCCTCCGGGCCGTCGAAGTCGCGCTGAAGGGCGCGGGGAATGGCCTGGGGCACGGTGTCGTCGGTGGCCGCGATCGTGGCGTCACGGGGGATGTGGCTGTCCACCCAGACACGGGTGCGCCGGTGGGCGTCGTCGGGACTGGTGTGGACACGGGTCCAGGCGCGGGCGTCCAGGCTGAGCGCGAGCGCCGCGAGCAGCAGCGGCAGCGCCGCGGCGATACGGCTCCTGCGGCGTCGGTATCCGCTGCGGCTCCCGCTCCCGCTACGGCTACGGGTACGGCCGGGGAGGACGCCTCCCAGGGTCCGGGCCTGCGGGTAGAGGTGCATGGCCAGACCGAAGGCGAGGGCGCTGAGGATCACCGTCGGATAGAACATCTGCTCCTCGGTGGTGCCCCATACGACGGCGTAGGCGTCGGCGGGATACGAGCAGGCCGCCACGGCCGTGATCAGCGAGCGTGCGGGAGAGCCGGCGAAGAGCCCGGGATGCCGCCGGCGGCACCACAGCAGCCATCCGGTAGCACAGGCGCCGAGCCCGATCAGGCCGTACGGCACGAGGTAGTGGTCGAGGTGGGCGAGCAGCCGCCCGTGCAGGTCGGTGGTGTTGTGCGGGCTGCCGAATCCGGTGATCTGCTTGACGCCCGACGCCCGGAGGATGCCGTCGAGTTTCTGCTCCCGCCACGCGGACCAGCCCCCCGTCGCGGCGGTCACGGCGACATAGCTCCCGTAACCGGCGGCGGTGACGGCGGCCGCCGTCAGCCTCATCCGCCGCACCGCACCGGTGGAGGACAGCCCGAGCACACCGACAGGCAGAAAGGTGATCAGGCAGTACCAGTCCTTGGTGGTGACCGCCACGGCGAACGCCAGGCCCGCCCCCACGGCCGACGCCATACGGGCGCGGCGAACCGGCGGCGTACGGGCGAGGATCAGCAGGCCCACGACGGTGGCGGCCATGGCCTGGGCCTCCAGCATGGCGCGGCTGTCGAAGCGGTTGAGGAACGGGTCGAGGGCGAGGAGAAGCCCCACCGCCCAGGCGACGGCGGGACGCGCCGCCCGGCGCAGCAGCAGGGTCCCGGCAAGCACCGTCACGGCGCCGAGGACCGCGCTGACCGGCCTGAGAGCGAGCACGTCGGTCATCAGATCGCCCTTGTCGCCGATGACTTGGAGTACGCCCGCCAGCACCGCGAAGAACGCGGGCGGGTGCAGGGCGAAGTAGCCGCCGTGGTAGGCCGGTCCTTCGCCGCGTGCGATGCTGCGGCCGACCTCGACGTAGTAGCACTCGTCCACGTGGAGGTCGTAGGCGCTGTCGATGGCGGTCATCCGCAGGACGAAGGCGAAGACGCAGAGGGCGGCGAGACCGACTGCCGCCCGTGGGGCCCGAGTCGGGCGCGGGGGCCGGGGCGGTTCGGCGAGCGGCGCCCTCACGGGGGCGTACTGGTGCCGTCCGAATACGTCCTGCTGCCGTGCGAGCGCTTCGTCGTCGCGGGCGGTACGGATCTCGACGTGCTCGTCGGACGGGTCGATCCCGATGCGTTTCAGTACCTCGTGGGCGCCGTGTTCGCCGGTGCCCGCAAGCAGCAGCGATGAGCGGGGGGTCGAGGCGTCGACGAGGTCGGTGACGTGCAGGGCCGCCAGGTCGGCGTCGTCAAGGGCGGTACGCGGCAGGGTGACCAACGTGCGGGCGTCGCTCGGTAGTCGGTGCGGCGGCCCGTGCGCATGCAGCCGCTGGTGCTCGGCGGCGAGCGCGGCCAGAAGGTGCGCGGCGTTCGCGGGACCCGGCGGCGCCGGATAGATCGGCCCCCGCCAGCCGAGGCTCGCGCGGACCGCGGCGGGGGAAGGCGCGGGGGCAGGAGAGACGGCGTCGCGGGAGCAGGCAGCGTCGCGGGAAGAGGGAGGCAAGACGGTGCACAGCGCGCGCCGCCCGTAGACCAGCCGGACCGCGCACACCTCGACTCGGCGCAGGAGGCCCCCGATTCGGCGCGGCAGGCCCGAGTGCGCCGGGAGGCGAGTGAGCCCGCGCCCATCGATGGTTCGCCGCAGGGACGCCGCAAGTACGAGCAGCGCCACCGGAGTTCGGCGCGGCAGCACGAGGGGACTGAAGAACGGCAGGCCGTTCCGTACGTCGATCACGGCGTCGACGGTGTGACGGTGCCGGGCCAGCCACAGCAACACGAACAGCCATACGGTGAGGCGCCCGCCTCCGCGTACGACCGTGCCGTGCACGGTGGTCTCGCGACGGGCAGCACCACGCGGACGTGCCGTCAGATATGTGACGCGCACTCCCGCGCGATGGAGTTCCCGTGCGGTCTCGGTGCTGTGGAATCCGCCCTGGCCGGTACGCCGGGCGCTGCCGGTCCTCCGGGCACTGCCGGTGCTCCTGGTGCCGCTGCGGTCAGCGTGGTCAGCGCGGTCGGTGTCCCCGCTGCTGCCGGGCGGCGCGGCGCCGTCCGACTCGCCCTGAACAGGCCGCGATCGATACGTCTCCCATCGGTCGCACACGACCACATGGCGCCCACGCCAGTCCTCGGTGGCGGGCAAGGCGCTGTGCAGATTCATCGTCGTACGCCCCTTTTGTGCTCGTCGGCTGGGCTACATCCCACGAGCAGCGGGAGGCGCGATCAATGGCGGGCCCGCATCCATCGACACAGTGGCCGCACTTCTCCTCCGGGTGTTCTCAGCGGCCGTACCGGACCTGTAGCCGCCCGCTCAGCACAAGCGGGCCGACCCGGTACCTGGTCGGCCCGCTCATATCCCGGCCTCGCCGTAAAGCGTTCCTGCGGTCTCGCGGGACGGGCGCGGGACAGCCGCCGTCTTGCCGTCCTGCTCGGACTCAGCGAGCAGCGTCGCCTTCCACCATCGTCACCTCGGCGGTGGTCTCCCCGTGGCCGTCAACCTTCCACTGGGTGCGCGGCAGTTCGCCGGGCTTGAGGTTGTCGGCGGTGTCGACCTCGGTGCGCAGCGTGATCGACTGACCGGGGTGAAGATTCAGTTCGGCGTCACAATGCATCATCTTCCGGTTCTTCTCGTCGAGTTCGCACATCGCCACCCGCTCTCCGTCGCTGTCCTTGAACAGCTCGGTGAACGGCCACGACAGGCCGTCGGAGTCGAGCCTCACGTCGATCGGCAGCGAATCGACGGTGCTGCCGCCGCGATTCGTAATCTTGACCGCCGGGAATCCGGGCTTTCCGGGGACAGCGGTCCTGAACGGCACGCCCTCGACGGAGATGTTCCCGGCCGAGTCGGCCGGGACATCCATGACCTGCGGTCCCTCGGCTGCGAAGGCCGTCCCCCCGCCCGCCGTGATCGCGGCCAAAGCCAGCGCGGCGGTGATTCCGGCCCTGGCGGACTTCCTGCGCATCCCATTTCGCCGACCCCGGCTCTTGACGGTATTCATGGAGCCTCCTTGACCCATGTGGTGCGGCGTCGGCAGTAGTTCCGCCGATGTTCCGCCCGCACCTGCATTGAGAATGTGCACGCGGGGTTTTCAACAACCGGAAAGGACGTGCAAGTTGGCCACGCTGTAGAAGCCCTTCGGAGCGCGCTTCCTGTGTGGTGAGGGCTCGTCGGGGCGCAACGCGGGGCAGGGCGGGCGGAGTTGGATCTGCCCCCTGGTTGCGTGCCGTCCGGGGTGCGGCTTGACTGCCCGCCATGGAGCAACAGAGCGAGCAGGACGGGGCGCACCTGCTCGCGGAGCTGGACGCGACCCCGCTGGCCGAGCTGCGCCGGCGCGCCGCGATCGTCACCGCGCTGTCGGGCGGCCCCGGGACCTTCTCGCAGAAGTCCGTTTCCTACCGGGTGGACGGCGCGACGCGGTTCGCGTGGAACGACAGCGGCGGTCAGTCCGTCAAGTGGTACTTCACCGACGACGGCCGGGCACTGCTGATCGCGTTCGAGCACGAGGGCGAGCTGAACCTCCCCGGGCCGACGGACGAGTTCGCGCTCCAGCGGACCTACTACCGGGGCGTCCCCGACGACCTCCTGCGATACGCCGGGGACCGTACCCGGGCGTACGAGAACATCACACTGACCGACCCCGAGACCGGCGCCACACTCCTGACCGCGACCGGGGTGTGCTGGTACGACGGCGCCCACTGGCACATCGCCGACGGGCTGCTGGCGTACTGCGCGGAGGAGGGCATCGACCTCGACTTCGAGTCGGGGCTCGACATGAGCCCATACGTCCTCGGGCGGGACTTCACCCCGGAGACCTACCTCGACCACTACTACTACCGCGACGAGGGGGACGACCTCCCGGTCGCCGAGCGCGCTGCCGTGCTCGACGCCATCCGTCCCGTCTTCGCCCAGCACCCTCCGTCCCGCTGATGGCCACGCCCGGCCTTACGGAGCTGCCAGGGCGAGCCCCGCGCGCCGCTACCGGACACGCACCGCGGCGTAGGTGGAAATCTCCGGGGATCGGCCCGCTGACGCCGCCCACCACAGCAAGATCATCCAACTTCTGCTGCTTCACCCGATCGGCCCTGACAAGGGCAAACCGGCGTTCGTAGAGTCGAGTTCAAGATCGACTCAGCGGAGACTCAGACCAACAGGTCTGCCTCCAGGGCGCGTTGCCCAGTCCGGACGCGCGCAGCCAACGTCTTGTATCCCCCAAAAGGAGCCGCCATGGCCGCCTTCCGACCCGTGCCCCACCTGGAGTGCGGCGATTCTCCCCCGCGAGCACGGGCCGTACGAAGACTTCAGCGCGAGGCGCCAGTACTGGCCCGGCAACTGCTCGACGGGCCCCATCTACCGGCGTCCGCCGGGCACTTGGCCGTACGCGACGTGGCGGAGGACGTCGCGCTGTGGCTCTCCGTGCTCGCGGGCGACATCACCGGCGCCGACGTCGCCCATCGCTTCCGCCGCCGCGGACGCACACACTCGAGCCGTCACGTACCGCTGGAGGACGCCGTACTGCTACAGCACATCTGTGCACGCCTGATCGACGAGGCCGTCACCGCCGAGATCTCCCGGCGGCACGACAAGGCAGGAGCCTCGGGGACCGGAAACCCGGGCGCGCACGGCGAGTCGGGCGACTGCCCGCGCGACGACCGCTTCGGCCCCTTCGGCCGCGGCGACGGGGACGACGGTGGGCGGCGGCGCGACGACGCACGCGGCGAAGCAGCGGGGCACGACACGGCGGCCCGGCCCGATTTCGACGCCTCCCAGGGGGAGTTCACACGCATCCTGGCCACCGCCACCACCGCCGTCGCCGCCGGGTACCGCGACGCACGCCTCGAACTGCCCTCACCCGTGGACGAGATCGAGCAGACGGTGAAGACGCTGAGCGGCGGCAGCGGTCACGGTGCGGGCACCGCGGACCTGCCCGGGCACATCGCGACGCCGCTGCGCTGGTGCCTGGCCAGCGTCCGGCTCACCGACGCACACCCGGCGTCGCGCCGCTTCCGCGCCGCCAACCCGCACGCGCTCACCGCCGTGACCGACTCCCGCCTGATCTGCTACTCCCGCGAACGCCCCACCGTCCCGGAGGGTTTCCCCGCACACGGCCTCGCCTGCGTCGACGACGACACCGCCCTCGCCGCGCGGCACGCCATCGCCTCCGCGGGACTGGCACACCACTACGGACTCGACCAGGTCAAGGCCCAGCAGGTCCTTCCCGTCATCCGTGCGCTGGAGCAGGACCCGGCACGGCACGAGGCGTTCATCGACTCCTGCCTCGGCCCGCTCCGCACCAGCGACAGGCACCGCCATCTCCTCGACACCCTCCGCGCCTATCTGGCACACGGGCTGCGGACGACTCCGGCCGCGCGCAGCCTGTACGTTCACCGCCACACCTTCACCTACCGGCTCCACAGCATCCGCAGACTGACGGGCCTCGACCTGGCCCACCCCCTGCACCGGCTGCGCGCCGAACTCGCCCTGCTCCTGCTTTCCGTACAACTGGGCGCGGAGGCGGGACGCCGGCTGGGCTGACGGCGGGTCTGTACGGGCTCTGCCGCCGGGTGCGCCAACAGCCGCATCGGCGGCCCGCGTCGGCTCCGCGGGCCGCCGAACGGGCGCCCAGTCGACGGAGCCTGGGCACCTGGGAGGGGGATTTGGCGCAGCAGGGGCCGGGAGCCGGGGGCTACTTCATCAGCCAGTCGGTCTTCGCGCTCTGGTCGGCGATGTGCCAGGTGATGGACGGCATGTCACCGGGCTTGAGGGACTTGTCGGTGTTGACCTCCGTACGAAGCTCGACGCTCTGACCGGGGTCGAGGTTGAGCGGTACGTCCTTGCACAGCGAGGTCCCCGCGTCGCCGTCGACGACATGGCACGGGGTCTCGACGAGGTTGCCGTCGCGGTCCTGGTAGACCACGTTGAAGCCCCATTTCACGCCCTCGGGGCCCAACTTGAGGGTGACGTCCTGGTTGCCGATGCGGGCGTTGCCGGTGTTGGTGACCTTCAGCCGCGGCACCGCCGGCCCGCCCGGCACGGCCGTGATGTGGCTGACGGGGTCGAGGGCGACCTTCGTGTCCTGGGCTTCCAGGTCGGGGAAGTGCCAGACCTGGCCGTCGTTGCGGGCGGCGACGAAGACTCCTCCGGCGCGATCGGAACGGATGGAGACGGCGCTGCCCATCCCGGTGGCGACCTTCTCCGTGGTGCCGTCGGCCAGATCGATGCGGTGCAGTTCGCCGTTCGTCCGGACTCCGTACGCCTGGCCGGAGCCGGTGATGACGACGTCGTGGTAGGCGCCCCCGGGGATCTCCCGCTTCGTGTTGTCGCTGAGGTCCACTTCGTAGAGGTGCCCGCCGGAATCGATCTCGCTGACGTACGCGTGACCCTTGTGGTCCAGGGCCACTCCGTGCATGTAGTAGCTGCCGTCGGCCACCTCGGTGGTCTTCTTCGTGGCCAGGTCGAGGCGGTAGAGCTTGTGCGACCCCTGGGCGGTCGAGATGTAGGCGTTGCCCTTGCCGTCCAGTTCGATGTCGGTCGGGTTGGACAGGGTGGTGACGACGTCGACGTTGCCGGTGGTCAGGTCGATGCGCCGCACCTTGTCGTCGCCCCAAGCCACGTTGTAGGCGGTGTCGTCGTCCGCGAGCACGGTCTTCCAACCGATGCCGGTGGCCACCCTCTTCGTCTCGCCGGTGTCGAGGTTCTTGCGGTAGAGCGTCCCCTCGCCGGACGAATCGGTGATGTAGAGGTTCCTGCCGGTGCTGTCGACGTCGACATCGGTGGCATCGGTGCGGTCGAAGACCTGACGGCACTTCTCCGACGGGCACGACACCGACGTATCGGCCGCCGCCGGGTCCGCGTCCTCCGCCGCGTACGCGGGTGCGGCGCCCCCCAGGGCGATACCGGCGACCGTCATCGCGGCCAGCGCGGTCAGCCCTGGCCGAGCGGCCCGGCCGGCAGCGGCCGGACGACGGGCCCCGGGGCGATTGCGGGTGAACAGCTGCATGTCTTCCTCCAGGCTTCAGCGGCTGCCGCGCGGACGTTCCACACTGCTCGCCACCCGGGACGATGCGCCGCCAACGCCCCCTGGAAGCCGATCGATTGACGATTCGGGACACACAGGCCAAGGACGGGACATGCCACACGCTCCGCGCCCCCGCAGGCGTCCGCCGCAGCGCCCCGCCCCTTCCCCGTGTCCTTCGACTGGCGTAACCCCGGCCACCCCACGCCCCCACGCCCACACCGCCACCACCCGACGCATGAATGCCCTGGCCCGCCCCGTGCCCATGGCCCTGCCCGGCGCCGCCGTACACCGCCCGTACACCACCGTCCCGGCCTCGCCCCCGACGCGTGCGAATCGCGACGCGTCGCCGCCGCGTGCAGTGTGGATATGTCCAGGAGGGTTGCGATGGCGCGAGATGCGGATGAGGGGCCTGTCGGCACCGGAGGCGCCGGCACGGACCGCTCCGAGGGGTTCGGCGAGCGGCTGCTCGGCGATCTGCTGGACCGCGCGCACGAGATGCCGCCCCATCTGATCGCCCCCTTGATCGCGGAAGAGGTCGGCCGCGTGGGCGGCCGCAAGGTGTCGATCCTGCTCCAGGACTACGCACAGCTACTGCTCGTACCGCTGCCGGGCAAGGGCCTCTACGGCGCCGAGACGGAGCCGATCGCCGACTCCCCGGCCGGTTCGGCCTTCCTGCGCGGGGTCCCGGTCGAGATCCGCGAGAAGCACGGCGTGCGGATGTATCTGCCGCTGCTGGACGGCAGCGACCAGGTGGGGGTGCTGGCTCTCACGCTGGACAGCGTGGACGACGACGACCGGCGGCTGCTGGGGCGCCTGTCCGGGCTGGTCGCCGACATGCTGGTCACCAAGAACGGCTACACCGACCAGTTCTTCCAGGCCCGCCGCCGCGAACCGATGAGCCTGGCGGGGGAGATCCAGTGGTCGCTGCTGCCACCGCTGGCGATGTCCGTACCGCAGGCGGAGGTCGCCGGAATCCTGGAGCCGGCCTACGACGTGGCAGGCGACAGCTTCGACTACGCCCTCAACGGGAACATGCTGCACGCGGCGATGCTCGATGCGGTCGGCCATGGCGTCCGCGCCGCGAACATCGCCACCATCGCGTTGGGCGCCTACCGGCATGCGCGGCGCCTCCCCAGCGATCTGCCCGACACGTACTCCGCCATGGACGAGGCGATCAGGGAACTGTTCGGGCCGGAGCACTTCGTCACCGCGCAGATGATGCGGCTGAACATCTCCGACGGCAGCCTCGAATACGTCAACGCCGGTCACCCGTCGCCCCTGTTGGTGCGGGAAGGCCGCGTCCTGGGGAATCTGGAGGCCCCCACCGCCCTGCCCGTGGGTCTGGGCGGCGATCCTCCCGAGATCAGCGAACACCGGCTGCGCCCCGGGGACCGGGTCCTGTGCTTCACCGACGGACTCATCGAGGTGAATCCCCGGGGGGCGGCGCCCGACTTCGACGAGGAACGGTTCGCGGAGCTGGTCGACCGCGTGCATCGTGCGGGCGACGGTCTGCGGGGGACGGTACGGGCCCTGTCACACACGTTGAGGCAGAGCCGCGGCTGGGTGACGGCCGACGACGCGACGCTGTTCATGCTCGAGTGGCGCGGCGGCCAGGACACGAGCGCCGTCGACGAGTTGGAGGGACCACGCTGACCGGCCCGGTACGCGGTGCCCGTGGCAGTACGGCGGGCGCCCTCACGCACACGGCCCCGCCGGCCGGCACGACCGAAGACACCGCTGTCCACGGCACACGCGAGGCAGGCGAGATATAGGCATGGCGGGATTCCTCAGACGTCTCCGGGCCGGGCCCGGGTCGCGCGCCGGCCGGCGGCGGGGGCCGGGCGCCGGGGAGAAGCAGGGCGCCCCAGGCCCTCTTCTGCCGGGCAGACGTCTGTGGTCGGCGCTGAGCGAACGCAGCCTCGCCAGGCAGGTCTTCGTACTCCAGCTCGTCATCGTCCTGCTGCTCGTACTGGCCGCGGTGGCCGCGCTCGTACTCCACGCACGAAACGACAGCGAGCGGGCCGCACGCGACAGGGGGCTCGCCACCGCGCAGGCGTTCGCGCACTCCCCCGGCATGCTGCGCGCGCTGCGCTCCGCCGATCCGACCGGGGTGCTGCAACCCCGCGCGGAGGACGCCAGGAAGCGCTCCCGGGTGGACGGAATCGTCGTGGCGAACCGCGAGGGGGTCCGCTACACCCACCCGAACGAGGACAGGATCGGGAAGAGGATCGTCGCCGACATCACGCGCGCACAGCGGGGACGAGTGCAGGTCGAGGAGGTCGAGGGCACGATCGGCCGGATCGTACGGGTCATCGTCCCGGTGACGGACTCCCGCGGCGACGTCGTCGGCCTGGTCGGCGTCGGGATCAAGGTGGAGACCGTCGGCGCGGGCGACGCGCTGCCGCCCCTGCTGGGCACCGCGGCGGGGGCGCTCGTGCTCGCCGCGGCCGGTACGGCATGGGTCACGCGACGGCTGCGGCGCCAGACGAAGGGCCTCGGGCCCACCGAGATGACCCGCATGTACGAGCACCACGACGCGGTGCTGCACGCGGTGCACGAGGGCGTGGTGATCGTCGACGGCGAGGGACGGCTGCTGCTCGCCAACGACGAGGCCTCCCGGCTGCTGGACCTGCCGCCCGACGCTCGCGGACGGCCCGTACCGGAACTGGGGCTGGAGCCTCGTATCGAGGAGCTGCTGTCCACGGGACGCGTGGCGACCGACGAGATCCTGCCGTCGGGCGACCGGCTGCTGGCGGTCAACAGCCGCCCCACGGGAGAGAGGGGAGGCCCGCCGGGCTCGGTCGCCACGTTCCGCGACTCCACCGAACTGAGCCGTCTCTCCGGCAGGGTCGAGTCGGCCCGGAGACGTCTGCGCCTGCTGTACGACGCGACGGGAGCCATCGGCACCACCCTGGATGTGACCCGCACCGCCGAGGAGCTGGTGCGGGTGGCCGTGCCACGGCTCGCCGACTACGCGACCGTCGACCTGGCCGAGCCCGTGCTGCGCGGCGACGAGCCGGGCCCGTCGTACGGAAGCCCGCAGATGCGCCGCACCGCCTTCGAGGGGATACGGGGCGATCCGCCTCTCATGCCCGTCGGCGAACTGATCACCTTCCTGCCGTCCTCGTCGCAGGCCAGGAGCTTCGCCGAGGAGCGGGCGGTGCTGGAGCCACGGCTGAACGACTCCTTCGGGTGGGCGCTGGACGCCGAACGTGCCGCACGCATCACCCAGGCCGGGATCCACTCGCTCATAGCGGCACCGTTGCGGGCACGGGGCGTGCTCCTCGGCGTGGTCACCCTCTGGCGCTCGGAGAAGCCGGAGCCCTTCGAGGAGGACGATCTCTCCATCGCGGACGAACTGGCCGCCCGCGCCGCCCTGTCCATCGACAACGCCCGCCGCTACACCCGTGAGCACGCCATGGCCGTGACGCTTCAGCGCCGTCTGCTGCCGCGTGCCCTGCCCGACCAGAGCGCCGTGGAGGTCGCCTCGCGCTATCTGCCCGCGGCGGGCGGGGTGAGCGGCGACTGGTTCGACGTCATTCCGCTGCCCGGGGCCCGTGTCGCCCTCGTCATCGGGGACGTCGTCGGCCGCGGTCTGCACGCCGCGGCCACCATGGGGCGGCTGCGCACGGCCGTGCACAACTTCTCCACTCTCGATGTACCGCCGGACGAACTCCTCGCCCATCTCGACGAGTTGGTCGGACGCATCGACCAGGACGCCGTCACCGCCGGCGACGAGGCCGCCATCACCGGGGCCACCTGTCTGTACGCCATCTACGACCCTGTCTCCCGAATATGCGTGATGGCGCGGGCCGGGCATCCCGCGCCGGCGCTCATGAGACCCGACGGGACGGTGGAGTTCCCCGAGGTGCCGGGCGGGCCGCCGCTGGGGATCGGCGGACTGCCCTTCGAGGCGGCCGAGTTGACACTGGAGGAGGGCAGCAGGCTCGTCGTCTACTCGGACGGGCTCATCGAACGACGCGGCCAGGACCTCGACACCTCGCTGCGGGCCCTGCGCCTCGTGCTGGAACGGGCGCGCGGCTCCCCCGAGCAGATCTGCGACGCGGTGATCGACGGCCTGCTCCCGGTGCCGCAGCACGACGACATCGCCCTGCTGGTCGCGCGCACCCACGTGCTGGAGGCGGGCCAGGTCGCCGAGTGGGACGTGGAGTCCGACCCCGCCGCCGTCGCCTCCGTACGTGCCGCGGTGCTCGGGAGACTGACCGAATGGGGCCTGGACGACATCGCGTTCACCACCGAACTCATCCTCAGCGAACTGCTCACCAACGCCATCCAGCACGCCACCTCCCCCGTCCAGGTCCGGCTGCTGCGCGACCGCACGCTGCTCATCTGCGAGGTCTCCGACGGCACCAGCACGTCGCCGCATCTGCGCTACGCGGCGACGACGGACGAGGGCGGGCGCGGGCTGTTCCTCGTCGCGCAACTCGCGGACCGCTGGGGCACCCGCTACACCAAGGAAGGCAAGGTCATCTGGACCGAGCAGGCGCTGCCCGAGAGCGGCGGCCCGGCGGAGGCGTCCCCGGCACCGGTTCCGGCCGCGGCGGGCGGTGACGGCATCGGAGGCGGCCGAGCGGCAGACGTCACCGAGGAGTCGAACGGGCGCCGATGAGCTGAACGCGCTATAGGGCTGGACGGGCCGAAGGGCTGAAACGGGGCCGAAGTCCCTCGGCTCGTACGTCAGTTGAGGCTCCGCGGCGGGTCCGTACGCCGGACGGACCGGGGGCGGCGGAACGCGGCACGGGCACGGACATGGGGACCGCCCGTCTTCCGCGTGCGGTGATCCCTGAGAGCCTGGCCCGAGTACACCGCGTACATCGAGGTCACGACTACACCCGAGCACGGCGAACGCGGCGAGATCATCGGCCGCACCGAGGGAATCGGGCGCACCGAGATCATCGGGCGGATCGAGCGCACATCCGGTCGGAGGGCGGGCATGAGCGAAGGCGACGCGACGGCGGAGCGTACCGGGGCGTTGCTCCGGAGGATGAGCGGACGGGACCCGGGCGAGGATCACCGGGCGGCCACGCCGCTTGAGCTGCTGTTCGACCTGACGTTCGTGGTGGCCGTCGCGCAGGCCGCGGCCCAGCTCCATCACGCCCTCGCCGAGGGGCACTTCGGCTCCGGGCTCGTCGGCTACGCGGCGGTCTTCTTCGCGGTGTGGTGGGCGTGGATGAACTTCACCTGGTTCGCGTCCGCCTACGACACCGACGACGTGCTCTACCGGCTGCTGACACTGGTTCAGATGGCCGGTGTCCTGGTGCTGGCCGCGGGAGTGCCCTCCGCGTTCAAGAACGGCGACTTCGCGGTGGTCGTGGTCGGCTACGTCATCATGCGTGTCGCGATGCTCGCCCAGTGGCTACGGGCCGCCATGGAACACCCGGAGGGGCGCAGCGGCGCACTGCGCTATGCCGCGGGCATCGCCCTCGTACAGGCCGGGTGGATCGCACGGCTCTGGGCCCCGGGTGTATGGGCGCCGACGACCTTCGTGGTGCTGGTCGTGGCCGAACTCGCCGTACCGGCCTGGGCCGAGTACCGCGGAATGGCCACCCGCTGGCATCCCGGCCATATCGCCGAACGCTACGGGCTGTTCACGATCATCGTGCTCGGCGAGGTCATCCTCGCCTCGCTCTCGGGGGTCCAGTCGGCCGTGACCGACCACGGCCTGTCCTCCGACGTCCTTCTGATCGCGCTGGGCGGGCTCCTGCTCGTCTTCATGCTGTGGTGGACGTACTTCACCGGAGGCGAGGTGCGGCTGACCACCCTGCGCACCGCGTTGACCTGGGGCTACGGCCACTATCTCGTCTTCGCCGCGCTGGCCGCGCTCGGCGCCGGACTGCAAGCGGCACTCGACGCCTCCGAGCACCACGCGCATCTGACGGAACGGGCCGCCGGGCTCGCGGTGGCGGTACCGGTGGCGGTCACGCTGCTGCTGCTCGCCGCGCTGCATCGCGTCGCCGGTACGGGCGCGGTGGCGCGCGGCGGTCTGGCGGCGGCCGGTGCGCTGGCGGTGCTCGCCCTGGGCTTCGGCGCTTCCGAACTGAGCCTGGGAGGCGCCGTGCTGGGCATGGGCCTGGCCGTCACCGCGACACTGATCGCCAACACGGCGACGCTCCGGGGCGGGAGGGCGGCGCTTCCACGCTGACGCCCCGCCGCCCCGCCGCCGCACCGCTGCCCCCGGCTCGTACCGGACGGGGAGCGGTCTCCCCGTGCCCGCAGGCGGGTCGGGTCGGGTCGGTGCAGGCAGCACGCAAGACGGTTGCTACGGAGCGGGAGTTGGCGAAGAGTTGTGCGGTGCCCGTGCCGGAGCCGTGCCATGCCCGTACCGGGACCGGCATGGGCCGCGAGCCGGAGAAACCGGGGAAGCTGAAGAAGAGGCGGTTTGCATCGTGGTCGACTCGAACGGGGATTCCGGCGTGAAGGGGCCCTCCAGGCGGCGCGTGGCGGCCGCCATGGCCTCCGGCCTGGTGGGCGCGGTGCATGTGGCGGGCGCGCCCGCCGCGAGCGCCGCCGAACGGCGTCAGTCAGCGGCACGTCCGCCGGCGCGGCGCCACGAACCGGCCCACCACGACGTGCTGTTCGTCAGCGCCCACCCGGACGACGAGGCGGGGAACCTCTCCACGTTCGGCCTGTGGCACGAACGCCGGGGGCTGCGCACGGGCGTCGTCACCGTCACGCGCGGCGAGGGCGGCGGCAACGCGGTGGGCCCCGAGGAGGGCGCGCCGCTGGGCATGCTGCGTGAGGACGAGGAGCGCTCCGCGACGGCGCTCGCGGGCATCGAGAACATCTTCTACCTCGACAAGCCGGACTTCTGGTACACGCTCTCCGCGCCGCTCACCGAGCGCATCTGGCACGAGCAGGACACCCTGGAGCGCATGGTCAGGCTGTTCCGCATGACCACGCCGCACACCGTCGTCACCATGGACCCCCGCCCGTTCAACCAGCACGGCGGCCACCAGATGTCGGCGCGGCTGGCGATCGAGGCCTTCTTCATGGCCGGTGATGTACGGGCGTTCCCCGGCCAGTTGACGTGCGAGGGCCTGAAGCCGTGGCGGCCTCGGCGGCTGCTGTCGCAGAACCGCGCCTTCTCCGATCTGCTCGGCCCTGACGCGCCGAAGGAGCGCCGTACCGACCCGGAGACCGGCCTGCCCGTGATCGGTTTCTGGTCGGGCCACATGTCACGCGAGCACGGCAGGACCTGGGCGCAGGTCGAGCGGGACGCGGCCCGTATGTACCGCACCCAGGGCTGGGCCGCGATGCCGCCCGAGGTGCCGAAGGACCCGGAGAAGCTGGACTCGGACTGGTTCAGCGTGCTCGCGGAGAAGGGCCGTGCCGTACGGGCGCCCGTGCGCGAGCAGGGCGAACTTCGGCCTGTGTACGCCGAGTTCCGCGCCTGGGCCCGCCGGGTCGGGCTGCCCTGGCTGGCCAACGACGCACAGCCCGACTATCCCGCCGCCCCGTCCACCACCGTTCCCGAGGTCGCCGTGGCTCCCGTGCTGAACGGCAAGGAGGGCGACGGCGAGTACCCGGGCCCGAAGCTGCGACTGCGGCACTGGGAGGGCGACGAGGCGACGGACTCCGACTGCTCGGCGACGGCGAAGATGTCCCGGCACGGCGACGATCTGTTCGTCCTGGTCGACGTCGTCGACGACCGTGAGGGGACCCGCCTGGAGAAGGAGGACGCCAAGAGGCACTGGCGTACCGACTCCGTCGAGATCGCACTCGACCCGCGAGGCGACGGCGACGACACCTCGGTCACGTTCAAGACGGGCATCTTCCCCTTCACGGACCCGGACGGGGCGGGCGACGGCGGCCCGGCAGCCGAGCGTGACGCCGACAACCGCCAGGGCCCCGCCGAGAAGACAGCGCCGGGCATGCGCGTCGCCTCCTCGGTCGGCGAACCGTACCGGGGCTACACGGTCGAGGCGAAGATCCCGCTCGGGGAGCTGCCGGCCGCCGCCGACCCCGAGCGGTTCGCGGTGAACATCCTCGTGTACGACTCCGACACGAAGGACAAGACCGGCCAGACCAGGCTCGCCTGGTCGCCGTTCGGCAGCGCGCAGGCCGACACGTATGTGTGGGGCACGGCGCGTCTGGAGGGGTACACGCCCCCGGCAGACCGCCCGACGGACCCCGCGGAGCCGGAGATCCCCACGGAGGCGGCACGCAGCGAGGACTCACCCGCCTCGGTCGCCCAGTCGCGCCGCACCGGCATCCCGCTCGCGGGCGGACCGCTGCCGTGCAAGGGAAGCTGACGGACCTGCGCCACCGGCGGCGTCCCGGAGAAGTCAACTCCCTCCGGAATCGGGGAAGTCGGCGGCTGCGGCACCGGGACAGCCGGGCGCGGCCGTGAGGAGGTCGTTGTCCGGGCCGCCCGCCGGTCCGGGGCTTGGGGCATGGTGCACAGGTCCACGAGGCGCGGCGGTACGTC
Source organism: Streptomyces marispadix (assembly GCF_022524345.1). Lineage (NCBI taxonomy): Bacteria > Bacillati > Actinomycetota > Actinomycetes > Kitasatosporales > Streptomycetaceae > Streptomyces > Streptomyces marispadix. The sequence continues at coordinate 2,574,261 of NZ_JAKWJU010000002.1, forward strand.
TGTCGGCACACCCGGCGGTACGGCGACGCCGGGGGCCGGAAGGGCGGCGGCATCGCACCGTCTGCGTTGCGGGGTCCCCGTGCCCGGGGCTCAAGGACCTCTGCCCCGCCGGGCCCGGGCCGGTGGACGCGCTTCCCGGCTTCGGACGACGGCGGCGACGCCTCGGCGTCAGCACCGACCCTCCGGCCGGGCGCGAGTTTCCCTCTAGGGTGGAGAAACTCCAGGAAACGGGACGGGCAAGGAAGTTGGGGGAGATCCATGGCCGGAGGACGTCCGCCGAAGGACGGCGGGCAGCGCCGCTACCCCGAACTGGAGGAGCTGGCCGCCTGGTTCCGGCAGGCGATGGCCGACGCCGGATACGAGACGCCGAACGCGGTCGTCAGGGCCGAGATCGCGCACAAGAACGTCGTGTACGGCATTCACGGCGCGTCCCGCTTCCTCAAGCTGGAGGTGGTACGGGCGCTCGCTGTCGGGCTGCGCCGCGACCCCGCCGAGGTCGAACCGCTGTGGACCAAGGCCAAGGAAGCAGTCGACCGCGCTGCCACCGCCCGCCAGGCCACCGAGGCGCCCCACCTCACGTCCTGGGCCCGACTCCCGCTGCCCGAGCTGGCGTTACGCAACCTCATGGAGGCGCAGAGCCGTGCGGTGGAACGGCTCCCCTACGACAAGCTGGGCGTCGAGGAGCCCCCGCTGTCGGCGGTGTACGTACGGCAGCGGATGCGTGCCTCGGCCCGCTCCGAGGACAACTCCACGCGTGAGGACGCCCGTACCGACGGCGACGGCACTCAGCGGATGGGGGACCCGGGCCGCGGCGGGAATCCGCGGCTGCTGGAGTCGCTGCTGCCCGTGCCGGACGCGCTGGCCCGCTACGAGCACCTGCTCATCACGGCGGAGCCGGGCGCGGGCAAGTCGACGCTCTCCAGCCATCTGGCGTGGACGCTCTCCAGGATCTGGCTGCGGCAGGACAGCAGCCTCAACGCCCCGGTCTCCGAGCCGGTCGTCCCCATCCGCATCGCGGCACGCACCCTCGTCGACCAGAGCGGCTCCTGGAGCGGGGTGCTGTGCCAGGCCGCGCGCCGCAGCCTCGGCCGCAGTCTCGTAGCGGACCCCGATCCGGGCCTGTTCGCGGGGCGGGTGCAGGGGGCACGGTGGCTGGTGCTCGTCGACGGGCTGGACGAGATAGCCGACCGTGACGCGCGCATGGGCGTCATCCGTACGATCGCCCAGCACGCCCGCGCGGGCAGCGACTACCGCTTCGTGGTGACGAGCCGTCCGCTGCCCGAGGCCGAACTGGCCCCGTTGCACGGGGCGTTGATCGGCGCGTACGGCATGGAGCCGTTCGGCGCGGGCGAGTTGCGGGACTTCGCCGGCAAGTGGTTCACGGCGCAGTACGAGGACGACGACGAGCGTGCCCGCGCCGCCGCCGACCGCTTCCTGAAGGAGACCGAGGACACCCGCCTGCGGGAACTCGTACGCAATCCACTGCTGGCGACGATCGCCGCCGTCAACGCCACCGTCGACCGGTCCCGGCCGCTGCCTTCCAGCCGCTCCAGCCTCTACCAGCGCTTCTGCGAGCATCTGCTGCTGCGCGGCACGAGCGCCCCGATGGTCCGCACCGAACTGAACCGCCGCTATCGCGACGACCCCGAGCGCCGCAGCTTCCACCTATGGCTCGACCAGCACAAACGTAAGGTGCTGGGCGTCCTGGGCAGGCGACGTCTGGAGGGCGAAGGGGCGCTGTCGCAGGCGGCGTTGAAGTGGGTGCGGGAGAACGCCGGGGACGGGGGCCTGCCGACGGGCTGGGAGACCGAGGTCAGGGAGTTCCTCCAGGGCACCGGGCTGCTGGTCCCCGAGGACGACGACTTCAGGTTCCTGCACCACTCGTTCGCGGAGTTCATCGCCGCGCAGTCCTACGCCATGGAGATCCCGCCGGAGTTCCCGGACGCGGAGGTCTGGATCCGCCGCGCCCTGAGCGGTGACGAGCGGACGCTCGCGATGTTCGTCTTCTGCCTTTGGTCGGAGCGCGAGGAGTGCGAAGCGGACCGGCTGGCGGAGACCCTGCTGAGCGAGACGTCAGGCCGGGGCCACAGGAGATCCCTGCTCGCCGGGACCCTCCTCGCCGAGGGCGTCCCCCTCGGCGAGGAGAACCGGGCGCTGATCCTCGACCGCCTCGAAGCGATAGCGCGCAACTCAGGGGAGGACGACGCCGAGGAGGCGTTCAAGGTGCTGGGCGCGCTCGGCGGGCTCCCGGGCGTACTCCAGCGGCTCGAACGCATGGCCGCGGCCGAGCACTTGGACCCCATGCTGCGTCTCGACGCCGTCGAGGCGTACAGCCAGGCAGGCGACCGTGAGGTGGCCGAGCGGCTGCTCGGGTCGGCGCTGGGATGGATCTACGGGGCGATCCAGCAGGCCGCCGAGGTGGCCTGCTCCATCAGCGAGGGGGCGCGCGAGGCGGTACGCCAACGGGCCCTGGTCCTCGCGGAGGAGCAGGGAACGACGGACGTCTTCCTGCTGGCGCGTGCGGCGCTCGCCTTGGAGCGTCTTGAACATCCGCGCGAGGCGGCCGAGTCGGCCCGCAGGGTGCTGGAGAGCCCTCGGTCGGACGCGGCATGGCTGAAGCAGGCCGCGGAAGCGTGGCTGAAGGCCCAGCCGTCCGAGGGGGCCACGATCGCGGCACTGGCACTGAAGCGGCCGCCGGCCGACCAGCAGGGCCGGGCGGCGGTGGCCCAGGTCCTGGAGCGACTCGGGGAGCCGGAGGCGGCGGCGGGCATCGCCGGTGAGGTCCTCGCCTCCGGTACGCCCGACGTCGTAGCGCTGGACTCGGCAGCCCGCACGTGGGTCAAAGTCCGCGGCGCGGAGGGCAGTTCGAAGGTGATGGCGGCTTTCGAGGAGAGCAGCGCCGACCTCGGGCACGATCTGGACGCGCCGGCGACTCTGCTGGAGTCCGTCGCCCCGTTCGCGGAGGGCACGATGATCGCGGACTGGGCGCGGGAAGTCCTCGGCGAACACAGATGGGGCGCTTTCGAGGGCGGCAGCGTGGTGTCGGCTTGGCTGACGGCCGAGGGCCCCGCCGCAGCCGGCACGATCATGGAAAGGATCGGGCGGGGACAGCTCCTGGAGAGCTACGCGAGGGCCGAGGTCGCGGAGGCGATGCTCGACGCGGGTGCACGGCAGGAGGCCGCCGAACTCGCCGAGCGGGCACTGCGCACCCCCAACCTGTCCCAGGACCGCTACAAGCAGTCGACTCAGGTGCTGCTGAAGGCAGTTGACGAAGGGGCTGCCGAACTGCTGGAGCGCGTCTGGCGGGAGAACCACCATCTGCACGTCAACGGCGCCTGGCTGCACGGCGTCCTGGACGCCCTCTCCGAACAGGACCAGCGGACACCCGCGACGGGGGCGACGATCTGCCACCTCGCCCGTGAACTCGTCGAACTGGGCAGCGCGAAGAGCAAGGACGTCGTCATCGCACTGGAGGCCCTGGCAGACAACGAGGGCCGCAGCGCGGTCCCGTTCATCGTCCGCACCGCGAAGTCGCACCCCCGCCTCCAGTGGGCGCACCGATGCGACATCGCCTCGGGGCTCGCCGCGATGGGCGAACGCTCACCCGCGCTCGAAGTGTGGCGCCACGTGATCGAACTCCCGTACCCGCCCTCCCAGTTGGAGCTGCGCCTGCTGATGGACCTGGAAACGGCGGGAGCCGTCGAGGAGGCCACGGCCTGGATTCAGGCCCTGATCGCCGACCCCGGCACCTATCCCCCGCGCCGCCTGCGGCTGCGGCAGATGCTGGCGTGGCTGGGGGCGGGAGAGGGGGAACTTCCGTAGGGGGCGGCGAAGTTCGGGCCCGCCCGCGGAGGCGACGGCAGCGCCGGGCACCCGCGCCACTCCGGCCGGGCGGGCCGGTGCCGTCACAGGTAGAGCTGTACGCCGCACTCCGCGCAGCAGATCTTGCCCTTCACCTTCTTCGTGCTGCCCGGATGCGGGCACGGGCGCTTCGGTTCGCGCCGTGCGGTCTCGCCGCCGCGTTTCGGCTTCGTAGCGGAGGTCATCGCTTCCGCCTCCGCCGGCGGCCCGGCGAACTTTCCGAGGCGCGACTCAACGGCCTGCGCCCTTCGCGATGACCGACGCAAGCTCACGAGCCACCGGCGCCGAGCACTCACCCAGACTGACGAGCCCGTACACATCCACACCGCCGCCCACCGGCCGGAAATCCAGCGCCGGAAGCTGAATGCCCGCCCTCCGAAGAGCCGCACCCAACACCTCACGCGCCTCTAGCGCCTCCTCGACCTTCCCGGAAGCCGCCTGCCGATCCTTCGCCATGACCACACCTTCGTAACGTCCCGTCACTTACGGTTATGAGCATGCACGCCCGGGGGACGGTCAGGGCCGGGTGTCTCAACTAGAGCCACAGGTCGGGGCAGTTGCCCCACAAAACCCACGGGAGGGCGCTGAGGATGCCACCACGACGGCCCGTGTCCGGCCGAAGCCAGTCGCCACGAGCCCGCTACGCCAAGGAGTTGGCGGTGCTGCGCCGCGAAAGGGGCGTCTCTCTGCGGGCGTTGGGTGACGCCGTACGCAGCGATCACAGTCACCTCGGGCACATGGAGCACGGCACCACCCTCGGAGTCCCGAACTCGCCCGGGAACTCGACAAGTTCTACGGCACGACCCACCTGATAGTGCTGTGGGAACTGGCGGTGCGCGACCCCTCCCAGTTCCGTGAGCGCTACCGCCGGTACATGACGCTCGAAGCGGAGGCGACCGGGTTTCAGCAGTACGCTCCCGGCATCGTCCCTGGGCTGCTTCAGACACCGGCCTACGCGCGTGCGCTGCTCAGGGCGGCCGGTCCGGTCGACGAGAACGACCTGACCGAGCAGGTGGAAGCCCGAATGGGCAGGCAAGAGGCTCTCAGCCGAGACGAGCCGCCCCAGTTCCGGGCCATCGTCGATGAGGCGGTGCTGCGCCGACCGCTCAGCGAACTCGCCGACTGGCGCGAGCAGTTGAGGCATCTCCGCGCGATGAGCGAGTGGCCCAACGTCACGATCCAAGTCGTCCGGCTGGCCGTCGGCCTGCATGGCCTGACGAACACCGACACCATGTTCCTGTGGCTGCCGGACGGCCGTACCGTGGCGTACGTGGAGACCGGATACTCGGGCGATCTGGCTGAAGAGACGAAGGACGTCGACCGACTTCGGGTGGCCTACGATCAGTTGCGCGACCTCGCGCTGTCCCCGCCCGAGTCCCGCAAGCTGATCAGCCTGTATCTGGAGGAAGTCCCGTGCGAGACCCCCGAGTCCACGTGAGTCCCATGGCCTGGCGCAAGTCCAGCTACAGCAACCAAGACGGAGGCAACTGCGTCGAGGTCGCCGACAACCTTCCGGGCAGCGTGCCCGTACGCGACTCCAAGATTCAGCGCGGCCCCGCACTCCACTTCCAGCCGCGCGCCTGGACGTCCTTCGTCACCGCACTGCGAGCGGGCCGACTCGACGTCTGAGAAAGGAGTGTTCACAGGGCCCGCCTGTGAGCAGTTCCTGCGGTGAGACCGGGCCCCGTCCCGGAATGTATCCCCTTTGTATGCCCGCCTCCTTGAATCGGCCGGTCACCACCGACGACCGACGACAAGGAGAGAGTCATGAAGAGACGCACCCGCTGGCTGCTGGCATCCGGGGGCGGGGTCGCGGCCCTCGTGGTCGCGGCGCCCGTAGTCGTCGCGACGCCCGGCGCGAGTTCGTCGGCCGCTGCCCGGCCCGCGTTCAAGGTGCCGTTCCGGTGCGGTCAGAGCTGGGTCGGGAGCAACTGGGACGGGCACAGCCCGAACCACTCGATCGACTGGAACCACTACGACTCGGGGGGCACACCTGACGACAGGGGCCGCGTCGTGCTCGCGAGCGCGCCCGGCAAGGTCGTCGCCTCCTACTACTCGAAGAGCGACGGCTACGGCAACACGATCGTGATCGGGCACGGCAACGGATGGCAGACGCGCTACGCCCATCTGAAGTCCCGCGGCGTCGCCCGCGGCGACCAGGTGAAGCAGGGACAGCAGATCGGGAAGGTCGGCGCCACCTCCGCGATCTACGACTTCACTCCCCATCTGCACTACGAGCAGATACAGAACGGCGACGTGGTCGTGTCCGTCGTACAGGGCTTCCGCTGGAGCGACTACACGAAGCGCTCGCAGGAGAGCCGCAACAACTGCGGCTGACAAGGCAGTCGGCGCGGCAGTCGATACGGCACTTCGCGGCGCGGGCGCTCGCCGCCGACGCCACGGGGATCGTCACCGGCGACGGCCATGGTGCGGCACGGGGCGTACCAAGGCGGTGGCGCGGCGGTGAGGTCCGTGCCGCAACAGTCGTACGCACGTGCCGGAGTACGGGCACGCCGGGCGCGGGCGCGTCCTCGTCAGCGCAGCGATCTCAGCTTCGCGTCCACGAGTTCCGCCTCGTCCCGGGCGTCGAGGCGGCGCCATGTGGAAAGGGAGCGATGGAAGTAGCGCCGCGCGGTGCGCTCCCGGCCGGTCGTGCGGTGCAGCTCGCCCAGCAGGCAGGCGACGCTGGCCTCCGCGCGGCGGTCCCCGAGCTGCTGCTGCACGGCGAGCGCGCCGACCAGCAGGGCCGACGCCTCACCGGCCTTGCCCTGGCGGAGGCACAGTTCGCCGATGCTCTGCTGGACGTATGCCGCGCAGTGGGTGTCGGCGAGGTCGTCGAAGATGCCGAGAGCCCGCTCCAACTCGCGGTGTGCGCCCTGCGGTTCGCCCCGCAGTTCGTGAAGCACCGCGATGCGGCGGCGTACTTGCGCCTCGCGGTGCCGGTCGCCGACGTCGCACGAGATGGCCAGCGCCTCGTCGAGCCAGGGTGCCGCCGCGTCCGGTTCCTGTCGCTCCAGCCACACCGAGGCGATCGCGTTGTGCGCGACGGCTTCTCCGTGCCGGTCCCCGGCCTTGGCGAAGCAGTGCATCGCGTCCGTGAACTCCGTCAGCGCGGAGTCGAGTCGGCCCACGACCCGGTGCACGGACCCGGCGCCCACCGCGGCGACGGCCTCGCCGTATAGGTGGCCGAGACCGGAGAAGATCGCACGCGAGCGGTCGAACGACGCGAGCGCGTCGTCGTAGCGGTCCTGGTAGAGGTGGAGCTGTCCGAGGTTGCGGAGCAGCGCCGCGGCCCGTACGCCGGAGTGGACCGGCATCGCGTCGAGCACGAGCCGATGTGTCCGCAGCCAGTCGTCGTAGTAGCCGCGCATGTCGAAGAATCCGGCCAGTTCGACGGCGAGGTCCGCCGCGCGGGAGACCTCGCCGTGCCGCAGCGCGGATTCGACGGCGGAGACGAGGATGCGGCGTTCGGTCTCCAGCCACTCGACGGGCTTGTCGCGTACGACGGGGACGATTTCGGCGGCGGGACCCTCCGGCGGGGCGGGTTCGCCGAGCACGCCCAGGAAACGCGTGGGCATCGCCGAGTTCGCCACCCGGGTGAGCGCGATCAGATCGTCGAGAATGCGCAGCCCCCGCGCCCGGCGGGCTGCGGCGGGCTCGCTGTCGGTCAGCTCACGTGCGTAGCAGCGGAGAAGATCGTGCATGCGGTAACGGTGCAGCCCCAGGCTGTCGGTGCCCACGACCTCGACCAGATGCTCGTCGAGCAGCGTCTCCAGCCCCGCCGCGGCTTCGTCGGCGCGGCCCATCGCCAGCGCGATGAGCCAGCCCGCCGCCGCCTCCCCGCCCAGCTCGCCGAAGACGCGGAAGACCTTCGCCGCCGGTTCCGGAAGGTGCCGGTAGCTCAGCTCCGCGCTCGCCCGTACCTCCAACTCGCCTGTCTGGAGCTGGTCCAGACGGCCGCGCTCGTCGTTGAGGAAGTCGGCCAGGGTGGAGACGGTCCAGCCGGCACGGTTCGCCAGCCGCGCACCCGCTATGCGTACGGCCAGCGGCAGCGAGCCGCACCCGGCGAGCACCCGGTCGGTGTCGGCTTCCTGCGTCCGCAGCCGGTCGGGGCCGACGATCGCGCCGAACAGGGCGCGGGCGTCGTCGCGTTCCATCACACCCAGGTCGGAGTGGTACGCGGGCAGTTCCGGCATTCTGCGGCGTGAGCTGACGAGCACCGCCGAGCCTCCGGTGCCGGGAAGCAGCGGGCGTACCTGTGCGCTGCCGGCGGCGTCGTCGAGGACGATCAGGAACCGGCGCTGTGCGAGACGCGAACGGAACAGGGCGGCACGCTCGCCCAGTTCGACGGGGATCGCGCTGTCGATGACTCCGAGGGCGCGCAGCATCTCGGCGAGCACGGCCGAGGGTTCGCGCCGCTGTTCGCCCAGTCCGCCCAGGTCGACGAAGAGTTGCCCGTCCGGGAAGGCTTCGCGCACCCGGTGTGCCACATGCACCACCAGCGTGGACTTTCCGCACCCCGGCGGGCCCGACACCGCGGCCACGACAGGCTGCCGCCCGGCGGTCGACAACAGCCTCTCCAGGGCGGCGATCTCGGCGGCGCGTCCGGTGAAATCCGGTACGTCCATGGGAAGTTGGCAGACCGGTGTGCGTTCCGTGGTGCGGCGGCGGGCGGCGTATCCGTTGACCTCCTCCCCGACGGCGCGCAGGGGCTCGCTGGGCTCGATGCCGAGTTCGACGGCGAGCGTCTGCTCGGCCTCGGCGTAGGCGGACCGCGCCTCGGTGGTACGGCCGGAGTCGCGCAGGGCCTGTACGAGCATCCGCCACAGGTCCTCGCGCAGGGGGTCCTCGGTCAGCCGGGACCGCAGTTCGGCGACCAGCGGCACGAACTCACCCAGGCGCAGCCGGGTTTCGAGGCACTTGTCGACAGCGACCGAGCGCAGCTCCTCGATCCTGGTGATCGCCGGGTCCCATACGACGGTCGGCGGCAGGTCCTGGAGCACGCCGCCGCGCCACAGCCCCAGCGCCGACTCGTAGCTGCGCAGGGCGGCGGCGTCGTCGCCTGCCTCGCACTCGTTTCGGGCACGGTCCAGCCGCTGTTCGAAGAGCAGCAGGTCGACGTCGCCGGAGGCCACGTCGAGGGTGTAGCCGGACGCCTCGGTCTTCAACGCCTCGGTGGGGACGCCCGCTTCGGTCAGCGCTTGCCGGAGGGTACGGACGTAGGTGCGCACGTTGGCGACGGCGGAACGGGGCGCGCCGCCGGGCCAGAGCACCTCGGTCAGCAGATCGACCGAGACGAACCCCCCGGGCTGCAACAGCAGTGTGCCCAGCACCGCCCTGGGCTTGGGCCCGCCGACGCGGACCGGCGCACCACTCGCCCACACCTGGAGCGGTCCCAGGATTCCGAACGCAGGCTCCCCCATCGACGCGCCTCCGCGACAATCCGCAACTGCGGCGCAGCGTACTTGTGTACGCGGGTGCCCGAACAGGGTTTCGTGACGCCGAGCCCTGTCGTGCTCCCTGTTGTGACCCCCTTACGGCGCCTTCCGGCCCGCGTCACGGCCTTGGGCTGCGAACGTCGGCTTCACACGGCGGACGCCGATCGCGTCACGGCCCCGACCGGCTCACGCCCGGGGACCGGACCCACTGCCGGACCCACTGCCGTCGCCTCCGGCGCCGTAGCCGCCCTGCTCCGCCTCCCCGCCCCCGTCGGCGAATCGGCGTGCGAGAGCGCGGTGCTCGTCCGCCGCCGGTTTCGCCTGTTCGGGCGTGATGACCGAGCCGGGCATGCGGCTGAGGCTTTCGACCTGGTCCGCGAAGCGCAGATGCTCACGGCGGGCGTGCTCACGGCAGGGAAGGCAGGTGACGCGGTCCGGGCGGGACGAAGTCATCGCATACGGCACGCTCGTGCCGCATCCGCTGGTGACGACGCTCGGCAGATCGCCGGCCAGGCCGAACGTGGACGCCGTGACACTGCGGACGGCAGCCGCACCGCCGACGACCTTCGACTCGACGTGGATGTGCGGATCGTCTCCGTCCATGTCGCCTCCTCGCCGTACTTCCCCCACACGGTACGCGCCGTCACCGCCCGCTCATGGCCGAGTACGCACCTCGGTAAGCGCACAGGCCATCGCCCGCCCCGCTGTGCGTAGGGTCGCCGCGATGCCCGAACGAAACCGACGTCACGGCGAACAGGAGACGCGATGGCAGTGAAAGCGCAGGCCCAGGGCGAGGACGGCGACGAGGACGCGAGCGGCGTACCGGAACGCTCGCCCGCGGAGCGCCGCGCCGCTCGACTCTACGAGGTGGACCGGCAGTTCAGGGACGCCAAGCCCCTGGACGAGGTGACGGACGCGATCAGGGAACCGGGCATCGGGCTTCCGCGCATCATGGCGACGGTCATGGCGGGCTACGCCGACCGTCCCGCCTTCGCCGAGCGCGTGCAGAAGCTGGTGACCGATCCGGATACCGGCCGCACGGCCCTTGAGCTGCTGCCGGAGTTCCACGCCGTGACCTACCGCGAGGTGCGGTCACGGATACAGGCGCTCGCAAGCGAGTTAGCCTCCGACCCGAAATGCCCTGCCGGTGCGGGGGACTTCGTCTGCACGCTCGGCTTCACCAGCGGTGACTACGCGACCGTCGACCTGGCGTGCGTGCATCTGGGCCTCGTCTCCGTACCGCTGCACGCCGGTGCCGGCGTCGGCGTACTCGGGCCGATCGTCGCGGAGACCGCCCCCCGCATCCTCGCGACGAGTCTCGAACTGCTCGACACCGCCGTCGAGTTGGCCCTCGGCGTGGAGGGAGAGGCCGCCGCCTCGCTGCGCCGTCTCATCGTCTTCGACTGCGAACTCGCCGCCGACGAGCACCGCGAGCGCTATG